>NZ_ALWB01000163.1 GCF_000332215.1 Pseudanabaena biceps PCC 7429 | reverse complement strand
ACTACCAAGAATGTTACGGGGACGGTGTTCTCTGGCTTTAGTTATACTCTCGATGGTGTGGGTAATCGCACGCAGGTGGTGGAGAATAATGGTCGAACTGTGGATTATTTCTATGATGTGGTCAATCGCTTGACGCAGGAGAAGATTACGGATGCGGCTGTGGGCGATCGCACGATTGGCTACAATTATGACCTTGTGAGCAATCGCTTGAGCAAGACGGATACGCTGGAGGGTTTGACGACCTATGCCTATGATGCGAATAATCGACTGACGAATACTACGGCTGGAACCAAGGTTACGAATTTCTCCTATGACAATAATGGTTCGTTGAAGTTGCGGAGCGATGGGACTAAATCAACTGTCTATGATTGGATGAATGATGGTGAGAATCGTTTAGTGGGATTGAATGATGGTACTGTTCAGGTTAATTATATCTATGATGCTTTTGGTAGTCGGGTTGCGAGTATTACGGATGGGATAAGAACTAATTATTTACTTGATGCCAGTGGGCTTTCACAAGTGTTGCAAGAGTATGATGTAAACAATCAAGTTCTTACGAAATATAGCTATGGTTTGGGTTTAATTAAATCTGAAAATGTTAATGATGAGAGATTTTATCATGCTGATGGTTTAGGTTCGACTCGTTTGTTGACTGATAGCTCTGGTCAGGTTACAGATCGTTATGTTTATGATGCTTATGGGCGTTTACTTGCTCATGGTGGTACTTCTGAAAACTCTTTTCAGTTTGCTGGTGAACAAAGAGATGGCACTGGTTTAGATTATCTTAGAGCGAGATATTATGACTCGGATTTAGGTAGATTTATCTCTAAGGACGCTTTTAGTGGTTCTTTGAGTAGTCCAATTAGCCAGAATCCTTATGTTTATGCCAATAACAACCCGATTAATTTTACTGACCCTTCAGGATATTTCTCACTTGGAGAAGTTAGCGCAGGTATAGCTATTGGAGGTATTTTGGCTAGCATAGGAGGAAGTGCTGGTTATGTTGGAGCTTCTTATTTAACAGGAGCGTCTAGTAGTCCTGAAGATTTGTTAAATTTTGCAGACCAATGGGTGGCAGGGTTTGCTCATACGTTCACTTTTGGGCAATCAACAAGGTTCCGCAATTGGGCTTATGGAGATGTTGCAACTAAAAATCATGAAGGATTTCTTTGGAATATGGGAATGCTTGCTGGTGCTACTGCTAGTTTCGCAACAGGGATGCAAGCTGCATCAACCTTAAGATTCAGCATGGGGGCAGCCAAGTGGGCAGCTACAACTTATGTGGGAACTGGTCAATTTATCACTGCCTTTGATTTTGGTAGTAGAATTCGTGAGAAAGGATTAGGAGGTGCAGAATGGCAGGATTCATTCCTACTATTACCATTTCTACCTTATGCTGCACCAACCGCCAAGACTTTTCTGGCTAATGCTAGAGCGGTTAACGATAGTCTGCGTAATTGGGGACAGATGAAAACTTCTTATGTCAATCCCAAAATTCAAACATGGTTCCCGAACCAAAGTACTACTTTCGGCTCTGAATGGAAAAATCTTCCTGGAGGAGTTCAAATTAAAAAAGTTGGTAATTATTTTGTAAAACAAGTTAATCCAAACTCTTCCCCACCTATTCAAGCATTTGGTCGATCCTCAATAGATGCTCAAGCGTCTGCTCTTTCAAAACTTGGCGATATGGCTCCTAATTTTATTTACAAAAACGGCAAATTGGTTACACGTGATGCTGGAATTAATACATCAGGTAACTTTTGGGGAACTTGGTGGGAAGGAACAAAGAGACTAGGCACTCCATTCAATGATATCCGACCCAGAAACATAGGCTCTAATGGAATAATTTTCGATCCTGCTAAACATCCTATTCAACAAGGCGCTGAAGCATTACTTGTAGTCGGCGGTCCAGCAGTAGGCTATTACATTTACACTGATAGGAAATAAGCTAAAATGTTTTGTACTGTCATATTAATCATGGCAATTGCATTTTTTATTTGGTACTACATTATTTTTGAGATTTTAATGAGTAAACTGCTCATTTCTAATCGCTTATACACTTTCCTGAAAATTACTAATTGCATACTCTTGATGGTAATTAGTTTAGCATTACTAATTTGTGTTGTAATAAGACTTTTCTTTGGACGACTTTTATAAAGATAGGTTTAGTCAGGTCACGACATGGGTACTGGTTATCTAAAGCGTGATCGACATATTTGCGCCTTTTTTGTTGGCATAAAATGAGCATTTCAGAATCTATCCCCTATTAGCTGACCAGTACCACGACATGATGGGCTTGAAGGGTTCTATCATACGGATGCTTTGGGTTCGACTAGGGTGGTGACGGATAATGTTGGTTTAATTACTGACCGCTATACTTACGATGCTTTTGGGGTGTTGCTGGATCAATCTGGTACTTTTGGTAATTCTTCGCAGTTTGCGGGTGAGCAGAGGGATAGTGAAACTGGTTTGGATTATCTCAGGGCTAGGTATTATGACCCGCTTTTAGGGCGGTTTGTCTCGAAGGATGCTTTTGGTGGAGTGATTGAGCGACCTGCGAGCCAGAATAGTTATCTTTATGCGGATGCAAATCCTGTTAGTAATACTGACCCTTCGGGTTATTTTACGATGGGGGATGTATCGGCTACTTTGAGTGTGCTATCGACTTTAGCGGCGAGTGGTGGTGTTGGGTTTGGTGTTGGCTATATCGGTACGGCTGCGGCAACAGGTGCTAGTGGTGAACAAATCTTAGGTTTGTTTGGTGAATGGGGTGCTGGTTTTGCGAGTGGTGTATCGGGTGGTTTGTTAACTGATATCTATGAGGCTTCTTCTGGTCAGAAGATTGAGCCGAAACATTCTGCTTTATTCAATGCAGGTAACATTACGGGTATCGGTGTATCATTCTTGGTCGGCTTGAAGGCAGCAACATGGGCTAGTACTGCGATTGGTTCTTTGAAATGGATTGGCGTATCTATAGGTGCTGTAGAGACTGGACTAAATGTCTATGGTGCTGGCAAGGCGACTAAAAATCTTAACGATAGTTATCAGGACAATGGCAAGTTTGAATTTGAAGATACTTTGAATCTATTAGCTTATGTACCTTTTGCTGGTTCGCTTTTAGGTATTAAACAGTTCCTTTCAGCGAGTAGGGCAGTTAAAGGTAGTACTGAAGGTGCTGATAGCATCCTAAAAACTGCTGGAAATACAAAAATTGGGGGCGGAAATTGCTTTGTTGCAGGTACAGAGATTCTAACTACTGAAGGTATCAAGAATATTGAAGATATTCAGGTTGGTGATTGGGTAATTGCTGATGATCCGACTACAGTAGGAGAAATTGAAGCGAAGCAAGTTCTGGAGACTTTTGTCAGACATACTACTGCTTTAGTTGATATTTACTGGAGTTTAGACTAAGTTGATTAAGCTAATCAGAAAAAGAGCAGGAAAAAGTAACCCAGAGAATGGAGAACTGGGCAAATCCAAGAGAATGAAAAGGAGAATATTTAGGATTAGGAATTAAGGATGTCTTTGTTGACCTTTTGGGACGAGAAGCGCGTTTTTGATGATAGGAAAGCGAGGATAAGGATCGCGCTTGCGCCCAGATTCCAACCAAGAGACTTACCACGAGGTTCGGAGAACAAGCAGGAGAGCCGATCCTGACTAAAAGTGCGGCAAAGCCCTGAGCGACACGACCAAAAGTAAGATTAGTTTGAGGCTTCTGCCAAGGCAAAGGAGTATCAATCACCAGTTGACGCGCCAGCCATAACTGCCAAGAGAGTAACGGCATGAGGTCACTCCAGCGCAAAGCCTGTTGAGGAGTCAGTAATTGTGGCAGCGTCCAATGTAAACGTTGTTTGGCAAAGCGATTCCAATGGTCGATGGCAAAAACGGCGTAAGTACAAGCGCCAAATCTGCTCTAAAGTTGGCATTTGTTCACCGACCCAAGCTAACCATAAACCAGAGCAATGGGGATGGGTGACTCGAATAACTTGGAAATGTCGTTGGGATGCTTTTTAAAGTGCAAATCAGACCATTGCTGGATTTGCACCTGTCCGACCGTCTCATCCTCTAAGCTAAAAGTTGCCGATGAGTCTCCCCAACTATCAGCATTGGCAAGTTGGAATTTATCACCATGCTTGCGAGGACGACCAGAGCCACTATAGGGTTCAGGTGCTTTGTATAAGCATCGATTCGGGCGTAGACGCAGCAATAAGTCTGCTGGGATATCCTCGGTCAAATTCATAAAGGCAGCACTACCATATTCACTGTCATAAGTAGCGATCGGTCTTACGGACAAATCGCGGCATACTTGCCTCAGTTGGAAGGCTGCTCTTTGGGCTGCTGTCTCAAAACTACTGATCCGCTCGTGACATAACGGGATTGCCCAACTCCCTGACATTTCTGGTACCCATCCCAAGGTGCTGTAGTCATGCCCCAACACAATTGGTTTGTTGCCTTCAACCAAATTCGGTTGATGCACAAAACTCCTGTCTTTTTAGCGTTTTTGGCATGGGGTCTTCCCCACCCTGTATGGTCTCCTGCTAGCAATGGTCGAATATCTTTGGGTATTTGTTCTACACATAGTCGTCTAAGCCTTCCTCGTCTCGGACGACTATCTTTTAGTGATTCATACAGGCTTGACCATTTCCGCCGATACACCGCAGATAACGATAATTCTGCAAATGATTTCACGCTTGGACTGGTTAACACTGCATCCATTAAGTCAAATATTGCATCTCTTCCATTTACCTAAAAAATTATATGCCTGTTGACGAAAGTTCTGTAGTTTATCAATAATCATGACTGTAGATGTGCTTTTTCTTTTCATCTACTTTAGGCAGTTTGTATCTCTTTTACTCTGCCTTTTTTTCCTTTTTTAGTCTAAACTCCAGTTATTTGGGTTTAGCTCTACACTGGGCGTTCTGCACCAGTTTCTACAGGCAAATCTGATTGGCTATATTCTGTCCAAGATCCTTCATACAATCGAACATTAGGATAACCAAGCAAATGCTTCAGTACGACATACTGCAATGAAGCTTCGCGACCTGTAGTGCAGGTTACGATAATATCCTTGGATTTATCAATTTTCTTATCTGCAAGGAGCTTCTCAATCTCGCTTAAAGGCTTCAGTTTGTGAGGATTTTGCGGATCGGTGAAGGTCGGCCAAGGGATATTACGCGCACCAGGGATATGACCATTACGAACAAAATATTTCTCTTCCCCAGCGAAGGCTTTAGCTGGTCTGGGATCGATGAAAACAACTCCTTTTTTATCAAGTAAATCTCTTACCTGAGCAAGGTTAACGCGAATATTTTTGTTATCTTTAACGCTTAATTTCCCAGCTTGATATTTAGGAAAAGCTTGAGTTAACTCTGCATTAGTTTGCTTATAGCCACTCAATCCACCGTCAAGGATAGCAACAGAATTTTTAAATCCAATGCGTTCTAATGCATAGGCGAATTGACTCGAACCTAATACATCACGACCATCGGAATAAATTAGTACCTTGCTTTTATCAGTAACACCAGCTTTGGATAGATAACCTGCTAATTTGTCCGAATCGACTAACTGAACTGGCAAGCCATCTTTAGGTTGACGGATTAGATTATCAGCAATATGGACAGCGTTGGGTAAATGCCCCGTAAAGTAGTCGATGGGACTCCAACGGACATCAAGAATGCGTAAATTAGGATCGTTTGCATTTGCGCTTACCCAACTAGGTGAAACGAACTCAATTTTGGTTCCAGAGTTTTGAGCCGTCAGTGGTGATAAAGAAAAAAATGCGATTGCCACTATCGACATTACCATAGCAGCAAGAAATGTTAGTGGCTTTACTTTAGAAAATTTTCTTTTGGAGTAGGTTCTATTCATTATTTTGGCTTTACTTGAGAACGACTAGTTAAAAGGAAGAAACTAAGATATTGAGTCGGAAACTACTATATCTACGCGATGATATCGGAGTATAGTATAAACACCATCGCATAGTATCTAGCAAAAAATCAAGCATCCACAAATAAACAGTTATTGATAGTAATGATTAGGTTAGTTAGGACAAATCAAAACCTCAAGGTATAGCTGTCAGTAATGTTAGGACAAACATCAAACCCAATAGAGAGTTGCAGCGCTTTGCGCTGCAACTCTCTATTGGGTTTGATGTCCTGACTTACAGCAATTATCGATCAAACGAACCACAAGGAAATTTTTGAAAGCGTTGCTTTGCAAAGCTTTTAAAAATTTCCTTGGTTTGGATTTAAGCGCAAAGCGCTGTAAATGAATATAGCTATATATGCGAGTACTTCTAGCTGCTGTCAACTGTATCAGGACATAAACAAAAGAGAGTTGCCGCGCGGAGCGCGGCAACTCTCTTTTGGGGTTTGATGTTACAGCTATAACAATTTGCCGAAGTGCGCTAACAACTCTTTGGAAGGTTTGGCTTGACCAGAAATTTTCCTCTAAATTCGTAAATTTGCCAGATTGTCAGCTACATTTAAAATAACTGGGTTTAAG
>NZ_ALWB01000162.1 GCF_000332215.1 Pseudanabaena biceps PCC 7429 | reverse complement strand
GAGGTATTCAATTCGTTTGTTAATTCACTATCTTAAGTACAAATCATTTACTACCTTTGCTTGATTCATCTTTCATTTGTGCAACGCCAATTTTGCGAGGTCTTCAACATTAGCTGCTTTTAGAGCTGGATTGAGCAGCAAGGGTGTAATGATATCTTCGATTAAAGAAGTGACGATTTTGCCGAATGCACCGCCAATGACCACGGCAACAGCCAAATCAATCACATTACCTTTCATGATAAATGTTTGGAAGTCTTTGATAAAACCTCCTGCTGCCCGTTTGCCACTATGTAAAGCCATGAATAATTCTCCTTAAGCTGTGTTTTTAGCTTTTTTACCTTTATGGAATAATTGCGGGATTGATCGCTGTCACAATTCGTTGAGAGTTACTATAGATTGTTTTGCGGATAATAAGTAGCTGAGCATAATTAAAAAACAGAACTAAAACCTATAGCGCACGAGCATCCTGCGCTATAGGTTTTAGGGTTTTATATTTAATTGCGCCACAGCCATAACTTGGGATTTACAAATCGCGATCGCGATCATGCAAACGCGATCGCGATTCTGCTCGTTCATCCTCTGTTTTTATCCTTTGTTTTTAGCGAAGGCAAGGAAATCGGTTGATGTCGGTATAGCCGATACATCAGATACATACAGAATAGAAAATAGCCCGAACTTATGGTTGCCTTGATTAACTCGGTGGTAACTTGTACGGACTCACCCTCCGTAGGTATCCCTCCCATCGCACCATAGGCGATCGCCCAAGTCAGCATCATGGCGATTGCCACTTGACTGACATCGCGCACTTTACGGCTACTACGCTGTTTTATCAAAGCGATCGTGGCAGGAATTAAACCAAATACGGGCATTAAACACAAAAACATTTCAATGCGCTCTTTAGGGGCATCTCGCGAAATATTCTCTGGAGTTTCGATTCGGCGATCGCGTTGAGAATAACGACTCATAACTTGACCTATGCTTCCTTTAAAATTTTGGAGCTATCCACATAGACTCATGAAAAATAGACTCATAAAAAATTGACTCATGAAAAATAGACTCATGAAAAATAGACTCATAAAAAATAGACTCATAAAAAATTCATTGCAATCCAAGGACTGTTAATAAACTCATCGGTTCCATATAATTGCCATTAGCATAAGTCAAAATTTATGACTTATATAGCTGCTGCCAGTCTTGTTAGGACAAAATTAAAACCCAAAATAGTGTTGCTGCGCGGAGTGCGGCAACACTATTTTGGGTTTTATGTCCTGATACAGTTGACGGCAGCTTAGCAATGCTTTGGCGAGCCATATTGTTTATTGATCTATTTGTCTATTTGAAGGAAAAATAACTGTAATGGATACAGCAACAATTCAAAACGTTCTGTCAACTAATTTAAACCTGCTCACGGGTGCAGCATTTAAGGTGATTGCGGCGATCGTTCTTTGGTTTATTGGTCGCAAACTTATCGATATTTCAACGGGTATTACATCCCATACCCTTAAAAATCAGCGCATCGATCCCACTCTGATCGGTTATCTGGTTTCCAGTCTCACAGTTTTACTAAATATTATTTTAGTTGTCGCTATTCTTGGTTACTTTGGCGTTGAGACTACATCTTTTGCCGCACTTCTAGCGGCGGCTGGGGTAGCGATCGGTGCGGCATGGAGCGGTTTACTAGCTAACTTTGCCGCAGGTGCTTTTTTGATTGTTTTACGCCCATTCCAAGTTGGTGATTTTATCTCAGCAGGGGGGATTACGGGCACTGTAGTGGAAATAGGTCTGTTTGTGACAACCATTGACACCCCCGATAATGTCCGTACTTTTGTTGGTAACAACAAACTTTTCTCTGACAATATTCAAAACTTTTCCACTAATGCCTATCGTCGCGTTGATATCCATGCCCAGCTCGATCATTCCGTTAATCATGGTGAGGCAATCCGCGTTCTTAGGGAAAGGATTAGTAATATTCCCAATGTAATTAGTAACCCTGCTCCTCAACTGGAAATTCTTGAGTTCACAGCCCTCGGTCCCGTCCTAGCTGTTCGTCCTTTCTGCAATAACACTCACTATTGGCAAGTTTATTTTGATACCAATCGAGTTATTCGTGAAAGCTTTAGCGAGTCAGGCTTCCCCATTCCTCAGCAACATTTTCAAATTCGCCAATCCTAGCTACTCCTTTCCCAGTGAAGAATGAGACGTTGCGGCGCAAAGCGCCGCAACGTCTCATTCTTGGTTTTGCAGGTCTATTTCTTTAGCCCGAAGGGAAGTGAGTAAGTACGCACAGTCGAAGAATCACAGAGAGAATGGCGATCCAAAAGCGATCGCCATTCTCTCTGTAATACCAAGTGATACCCATGTTTTTTGAGTTGCTATAACATTTCTCATAAAAGAAGAAACCCTCGCATTGCGAGGGTTTCTTCTTTTCTTCTTTTATGCAGTTACTAATTCAGGTCGTTTGCTATTGCGAATGTCATTAATTGCCTTAGCATAGTCTGGAGCATTGAATACTGCGGAGCCCGCCACAATTGCGTTAGCACCAGCTTCTAGAACTTGCCAAGTGTTATTTGCCTTCAGACCGCCATCTACTTCAATCCAAGGATCGAGTCCGCGATCGTCACACATTTGACGCAACTTCGCGATCTTAGGAATTACGTTAGGAATAAAGCTCTGACCGCCAAAGCCAGGATTAACGCTCATGATCAATACCAAGTCGCAGAGATCGAGCACATACTCAATGAAGCTCAAAGGGGTTGAAGGGTTGAGTGATACACCAGCGAGTTTACCGAGTTCTTTAATTTGCGAAAGATTGCGGTGCAGGTGAGGGCAAGCGGTGTGTTCAGCGTGGACGGTGATGATATCAGCACCAGCTTTAGCGAAGTCAGCTACATATCTTTCGGGCTCAGCGATCATCAAATGCACATCAAGAATCTTAGTGGTGACGGGGCGGATTGCCGAAACAACCAATGGTCCAATCGTAATATTGGGGACAAAGCGACCATCCATCACATCAACGTGAATCCAGTCTGCACCCGCCGCATCAACTGCACGAATGTCGTCACCTAAACGGCTAAAGTCAGCAGACAGGATCGAGGGGGAAATAACTGTGGACTTTTTAGGCATATGATTTACGGGGGGCTTAGCTTAACAAGTGTCTAAAAAACAGCAGATAAAGGTAATTTTAACTACAGTCTTATCTTAATTATTAATTAAATTTAGCAGCTTTGAACGTAAAAAACATAATTGTCGCGCTTTTCAAGGCTATTGTGATTAAGTAGCTGAGCATAATTGAAAGCCAAAGCCCTGTAGCGCTTGCTGCGCGTGCGCTACAGGGCTTTGGCTTCTATATTTAATTGCGCCTAGTTACTTAGTGGTGAATTACAAATAATCCGATCGCATAGGTAATAAATCCCAGAAAAATACAACTTGGCAAAGTTAATATCCAAGCTAGTAACAATTTTTTGACCGTATCTATCTGCAAACCCGCCCGATTTGCTACCATCGTTCCTGCGATTCCTGAAGAAAGAATGTGGGTTGTACTAACGGGTAATCCAAAGTAATTAGCCGTGGCGATCGCCGTCATAGTGACCATTTCGGAAGTTGCGCCTTGGGCATAGTTAAGGTGTTCTGTACCAATTTTTTCGCCTACGGTGACGACAACTCTTTGCCAGCCGATCATCGTGCCTAGTCCGAGAGCGATCGCGATCGCGACCTTTACCCAGTAGGGAATAAACTTGAGAATGCGATCTAACTGATTTTTAAAGTCAATGATTACATCTTGATTTTGGAGATTTGCCAATTTTGCTGGTGTTTCTAATTTGCCAATTTTACCGATCGCCATTGACATTAGATAAAGATCGTTTCTAACTTGGCGGCGATCGCCGATGGCAATGTCTCGCAAATTATCACTTTGGCTCAAATACTCATTAACGCTCTGACTTTCGGATATGAGCGATCGCCAGATATTTTCATTTAGTTGTCCTTCGGGCTGTAAAAATTTTGTAAGTTCGGCTCGACTATTAGCAATCAATTCGTCCGAGGATGCCTCTATGAGCGAAGTCCCCCTAATTTGTGACTCGAAGATGGGGATAACTGAGTTAGATGTCGCGACTAATCTGGCGATCGCTTGTGGACTTGTATCGAGGTTTAAAGCGAAGAGATTCGGCAAAAAGACGATTAAGATCAGCATCATTAAGCCGACTCCCTTCTGACCATCATTAGAGCCATGGGCAAAGCTAACCCCCGTGCAGGTCAAGACGAGAATAGCTCTAATCCATAGGGGTGGCTCCTTCTCGCTGGGTGGGCTATATAGCTCTTCCCGTTGAAAGAGCGCTTTACTGATTAGAAATAGAATTACTGCCCCACAAAATCCTAACAATGGCGAAACTAGTAACGAAACCAACACTTCCTGCATTTTGCTTGCATTGATGCCATTCCACCAATTTCGTTCTAGGGATAGCAATGAATGGGCGATCGCGATCCCTGTAATGGCTCCGATCAAGCTATGGGTGCTTGATACGGGCAGTCCTAAATACCAAGTTCCCAAATTCCAAATAATTGCCGAAATCAATAGGGCTAAAACCATGATTAAACTGGAATCAGAAGAATCGTTAACCATTAAGTCCGCAGGCAAGAGGGAAACGATCGCAAAGGCAACGGTTCCGCTAGAGGTTAGTACTCCTAATAAATTCCAAAGTCCCGACCAGACGACGGCATAAACTGGTTTGAGAGTATTGGTATAAATCACGGTCGCGACGGCATTGGCGGTGTCATGAAATCCATTCACAAACTCAAAGCCAAGAACCAAAGCGATTGCTAAACCTAAGAATAAATATTCCATAAAAAATATCAATCCAACTTCAGCGCCACAGGGGGCTAGATTTTGCCATTAATCATCTTTTCTGCCTAGAGAGCGCCACCAGCGACTAAGCGGAAAATAAATCGCTGGAGACCATAAACTGCTCAAAATTGCCGAACTAAGGGCAATTCTCTGTTGCAAAGACCAGACATTATCGATCCCCGCCCCCATAAAGGTCAGTTGGACGGCGTGCATTGTTTCGACGATCACTGCCATCCCAAACACGATTAAAGCGATCGAAATAAAATCCTCTTGGATATAGCGCTGCTTTTGTAACAGTGATGTTAGTCCCCCTGCGATCGCTAGTCCCAAGGTATGGGTTGGGGAAATATTTAGATCAGTAACCGTTGTCATCCCATCCTGAACCATACCTAAGGCTATACCCGTCATCACCGTTAAAAACACGGGACGGTTAACACTCCATGCAACTAGCCAAATTAGCAACCAATTGGGCGCAATTCCCATCAGGGTCATGCCAGGTATTCTGGTATACATGGCGAGAATACATGCCAGCAAAGAACCAATGGTGACAATCCCGTTTAAAAACTTCTTGGATATAGAGGTTTTGCGATCGAGCATGGGTAAGGATTTAGGCAAGCTAAAACAAATATAGGCGGTACTTTTCGCCGCCTATATTTGTGAGTTTATATTTTTTCTTGAAATGGGTAGACTTTAACGTAGTCCAGTAATCCTAACGGAGTAGAAAATTCGACGATCGCTTCGGGAGAGGGTTGTTTATCTAGATTGATCGATTTAATCCGACCGACGGGAATACTTTCAGGAAATAATGTCGTGAACTGCGAAGTAGTGACAATATCGCCAACCTTAACATCAGGATCGCGCTCAAAAAACTCCAAAATAGCTGTATTTTGGCTCTGTCCCTTGAGCATTCCACTAAAGCGACTACGGCTGACCACAACCCCAACTTGGCTATTAGGATCGCTGACTAAGAGAATTTGGCTGCTATTGGGAGAAACATGGGTTACCCGCCCAACCAATCCGCCAGGAGCGACAACTACAGAATTAGGTCTGATGCCATCATTGCTGCCTTTACCGATTAAAACTTGATTCCACCATGAATCTGCACCACGACCGATGACTGTAGCCCAAATACCAGTATCCGTAGGACTGACCTTGACCTTTAGGATTTCTTTCATCCGTTGGTTTTGGGACTCTAGCTCAGTTAAGCGATAGCGCAGTTCGCGAACCTGCGCATCTTGTAAGAGTTCTTGCCTAGATACCGTTGCTTGAAAGGGACGACTGAGAAACTGGTAGGTTTCCATGATTGCCACCCCTTGTGTTTGGCGGATAAACCATGCCACACCTATGCCAACGGTAACAACAGCAGTTTGAAAACTATAGCGTTGCCACCAACTACGGATTGACTCCATGAAAAATTTTACCTATAAACTTTTCAAGCGACTAGTAAGTACACGACCGAGATTTTTGTAATCTTCAAGTACCCGACCAGCACCAATCACCACACAATCTAAAGGTGCGGGAGCAATATGTGTAACAATCCCTGTCTCGTGGCTGATCAAAGTGTCAATTCCATTCAGCATTGCGCCACCACCTGCCAGCATAATACCGCGATCGATGATATCGGCAGCTAATTCAGGAGGAGTGCGCTCGAGGGTGCGTTTTACCGCTTCGATGATTACCGAGAGCGGTTCGCTCATACTTTCGCGGATTTCCGAAGACTTGACGGTCACGGTACGAGGTAGACCAGATAATAGGTGTAGCCCTCTGACCTCCATCGAAGTTTCTTCTTTGATCGGATAAGCTGAACCAATTTTGATTTTAATTTCTTCAGAAGTCCGCTCCCCAACAACAAGGTTATGCACGGTCTTCATATACTTCATGATGGCTTCGCTGAGTTCGTCGCCAGCAACCCGCACTGACTCGCTCAAAACGATGCCTTGCAAACTCATAACTGCGACTTCAGTCGTACCACCACCAATATCGATGATCATATTGCCAGTTGCTTCGGTTACAGGAAGTCCTGCACCGATCGCTGCTGCGATTGGCTCATCGATCGGGTAGACTTCACTAGCACCAGCACGACGAGCCGCATCCATTACAGCACGCCATTCTACCCCCGTTACCCCACTTGGTATACCGATCGCAATACGAGGATTAAAAACGCCTTTTTTAACTTTCTGAATGAACGAACGCAGCATTAACTCAGCAAAGTCAAAATCCGCAATTACACCATCCTTAAGGGGACGCACTGCAATGATGTCACCTGGTGTGCGACCGATCATCTTATTGGCTTCGTTTCCAACTGCGTAGGCAGTCTTATCTCGTTGATCGATCGCGACAACGGAGGGCTCTTGTAAAACAATACCTTCCCCAGACACATAAATAAGTGTGTTGGCGGTACCGAGGTCAATGCCTATGTCTTTCGTGAAATGGCGTAATAAACCCACAGTCAACTCTTCCAGTGGTCAAACTAGCTATATTAATTTAACATTTTATTACGATTGTTGTCACTTAGTCTAGTCTTCTTAACCATTCTGAAAAAATTAAGCGGCTAAATATGATTACTCCCTACCCAGTGAAGAGCTAGACGTTGCGGCGCGAAGCGCCGCAACGCTAATTAAACGCTAATTATTGGTTTTTGATGTCTATTTCTTTGGCGGGAAAGGAGTAGATATAAAATCCCCAAAGCTGTGGCGCACTCTTTGCGGGGCAAACACCAGTCAGGGAAACGCTATATTATGATGAATATTCAGTAAAACTTTGTAATAACTAACGATTATCCAATGAGTGATTGGCTAGAACATACCGTCCAAACCGAAGTCGCTATTCCCGTGGAATACGCTTGGTCGTTGTGGTCAGACTTACAGGCTATGCCCCGTTGGATGAAGTGGATTGATTCTGTGATTGTTACGGACGATCCTGAGGTTTCGGCTTGGAAGCTTGGTACAAATGGTTTGACCTTTACTTGGAAGTCTCGAATTTTGAAACAAATTCCCAATCAAATAATTCAATGGGAGTCAATTGGTGGTTTGCCCAATCGAGGTGCTGTGAGGTTTTATGGTCGTCCCAATAATCTAACCATTGTGAAGCTGAGTATTGCCTATGCGATTCCCGCGATCGGGCAACTGATGGATAATTTGTTTTTGGGACAAGTGGTCGAATCTACTTTGCAAGCAGATTTAGATAGATTCAAGATTTATGCTCAAGAAGACTTTACTAATTCAAAATCTTCATAATTAATTTTCAAAGCCTAAAAGCCTGTGACTTATACCACAGGCTTTTAAGGATTCTAGTTAAGAATGGTCTGAGCAAAGCTCAGACCATTCTTAACTAGAATATTGAGCGTTGACCTTCAGGGCTAACCCCAATGATAGTAAGCTGGCAGTCTAGAACAGAAAATCCATATTTATCGGCAACTTTTTTACTAATCGTGAGGATTTGATCGTTTTTAAATTCAATGACGCGATTAGTTTTTACGCAGACTAGATGATGATGGTGATGAGGTTTTGGTTGATTGATTTCGTAATGTTTGTGATCCTCGGTGAGTTCCAATTCTCGCAAAATCCCCATCCGCGCCATCATCTTGACCGTACGATAAATTGTTGAAAGACTAATATTTTCACCTTGTATTTTGAGACGTTCGTAGAGATCTTCAGCACTGAGATGCTCTCCTTCAGGGAGAGTCTGAAATGTGCTCAAAATCACCTCACGCTGGGGTGTCATACGACAACCTTTTGAGTTGAGTTCAGCCTTTAGGGATTCAGGTGAATAGGTGGTCTCCGCAGAAGTCATAGCATTATCAATAACGATAGCTTCTTGAGAATAGCATATAGTGCAAATGGTCTCAGCGTTGTTCGACTTTTTGTGTTATGTTTAGCAACCGATGCCACCTCACCTATGTCACTTCATAGTTATTAATCATGTTAACGTTGCCGCGCGCGATTATTCATCGTAAAAAAGTTGATGCGGTACAGCGTTTTCATCCTTGGATTTTTTCGGGGGCGATCGCCAAAATGTCGGGAGAAGTCCATGATGGTGACTTGGTAGAAGCCTACAGCGAGGATGGTCAATTTTTAGCGATTGGTCTGTGGGGGATGGGGAGCATTGCGATCAAAGTGCTATCGTTTCAACCCATCGAATCGATGCGGCAATTGTTAAAAGAGAACTTAAAGCAAGCATTTGCCCTCAGGCAACAATTGGGTTTAATTGATAACTTAGAAACTAATTGTTATCGATTGGTGAGTTCTGAAGGGGATAGTCTGGCTGGATTAATTATTGATATTTACGGCGATACGGCCGTTTTACAGTGCCATTCGTTGGGAACATATCGCTATCGTCAGGATATTGCCGAAATATTGATGGAGATCTATGGCGATCGCTTGAAAGCGGTTTATGACAAAAGTGCGGCGACACTTTCGCGCAAATCGCAGGCGCAATCGCAGGATGGTTTATTAATTGGTGAAAAGTCCCTTGATAATGCTGAAGTCTTAGAATACGGACATCGCTTTATTGTGGATTGGGAGAGGGGACAGAAAACAGGATTTTTCTTAGATCAAAGGGAAAACCGACGGTTATTTGGCAAGTATGCGACGGGGAAAAAGGTCTTAAATACCTTTTGTTATTCAGGTGGATTCTCGGTATATGCCGTTGCCTCAGGGGCGCGAGAAGTGCATTCGATCGATAGTTCTGTCAAAGCTATGGAATGGACGGATCGCAATATTGCTGCCAATTTCGATACCGAGCGTCAGTCCAGACATACTTCTTTTACTGGGGATGTGTTTAACTTTCTAAAGCAATGCGATCGCGATTATGAAGCGATCGTGCTCGATCCGCCTGCTTTTGCCAAAAGTCTATCGGCGCGGCATTCGGCGATGCAAGCCTACAAACGCTTGAATGCGCAGGCTCTCTCTAATCTAAAAAGTGGTGGTTTGTTATTTACTTTTTCCTGTTCGCAGGTGGTGAACGTAGAGAATTTTACGGGAGCAGTTACGGCTGCTGCGATCGAGTCTGGTCGCACCATTCGCGTTTTGCATCATCTGACCCATCCTGCCGATCATCCGACGAGTATTTTTCATCCTGAAGGAGCTTATCTTAAGGGTTTAGTTTTAAGCGTTCAGTAGCTATTCCCTTCCCAGTAAAAAATTAGCGTTGCGGCGCTTCGCGCCGCAACGCTAATTTTTGGTTTTGTATGCGAAGCCTCTCTTGACATCCACCCCGCACTGAAGTGACAGGGATTCCTAAGACTCACGACTTAGGTTTCTGTTTCATAGCACCAGCCTTCCGAGATTTACTCTCCTCAGGGCTTACAGTCGCTCCACAGACATTCACCGCAAGCCCTGCGGCAAGAATATTTTTTGCCGCATTTACATCTCTATCGTGATGTGTACTGCACTTAGGACAATCCCACTCTCTGACATTTAAAGGCAACTTATCCACAACATAACCGCAATGTCCACACCTTTTAGAGCTAGGAAACCAACGATCAATTTTGACAAAAGTGCGACCATACCAGTTGCACTTATATTCCAGTTGCCTAACAATTTCACCCCAACTAGCATCACTAATCGAGAGAGCGAGTTTCCTATTTTTGACCATATTCTTCACAGACAAATCTTCGACGGCAATCACTTGGTTTTCACGAACTAGTCGAGTTGTCAACTTGTGAAGAAAATCATGACGAGCATCGCTAATCTCTGCATGAACTTTAGCGACCTTCAACCTAGCTTTGTGGCGGTTATTAGAGACTTTCTTTTTACGGCTAAGCGCTTTTTGAGCTTTACGCAATTTACGACGCTTAGCTTTGAATGTTTTGGGATTGGGAATCTTCTCGCCATTACTCAAAGCCATCAGGCTAGTAATGCCCAAATCCAAGCCAATTTGATTAGGAGATTCAGGTAATGTTTCGATTACGACATCAACTAGCAAAGATACAGTCCACCGTCCAGAAGGCGAGAGCTTCACCGTAATTGTTGATGGCTCTGCTCCTTCGGGGAGTTGACGACTCCAACGGATGTCTAAAGGTTGAGAACATTTTGCTAAAAATACTTTGCCATCTTTCCACTTGAAAGCAGCCTTGGTAAATTCAGCGCTTCCGCCGTGATGTTTTTTCTTGAAGTTGGGATATTTTGCCCGTCCTGCGAAGAAATTAGTAAACGCGGATTGTAAATGTCTTAGCCCTTGCTGTAATGGCACACTGCTAACTTCATTAAGAAATTGCAAGTCCTCTTGCTTCTTCCAACTGGTTAGCATTGTTGAGGTTTCAGAGTATCCAACTCGCTCTTGGCGTTCATACCATGCTTCTGTCCTTGCGGCTAAGGCACGGTTATAGACTAATCGAGCGCAACCCATCGTTCTTCTAAGCAAGGTTTCTTGCTCAGGAGTTGGATAGAATCGGTACTTGAAAGCTTTTTGCGTCATGCTTACATTATAGAATTTACTGTGTAAGGTATCTAATTTAATATAAAGCCGTGCTAGAAGCACGGGGTTTTTAACCCAGTTTTCCGATAACAAATCCCAGAAAATAAGTTGCGGTGCGAAGCACCGCAACTTATTTTCTGGGATTTTGGCAAATTCACACAGCTACAGCTAATACCAATGCACAAAAGTGTTGTCACACTTTTGTGCATTAAAAACTAAACCTAAGTAGCCAATCACAATGAAATATAAAACCCAAAAATCTGTGGCGCACGCGCAGCGTGCGCCACAGATTTTTAATTTGGTATAAAAAAGAGAGGTCGCAAAGCGACCTCTCTTTTTTTCAAGACTTTACTGTCGGAAATTAGGGAAGTGATTAGTATTTAGGAATTGCAGGATCGATTTGCTCGCTCCATGCGTTAATACCACCCTGTACATTGATCCCATCAATGCCAGCTTGCTTCAAAATACCCAAAGCCTTCATTGATCGCCCACCCATTTTGCAATGAGCAATGAGCTTCTTACCGTCTAACAAAGACTTGACCTTGTCCACCCCATTACCATTTTCGATTTCTGGTAAAGGTATTAATACGGTGTTAGGAATTCTGCCGATTTCCCACTCATTGGGATTGCGCACATCGATGATTAGGTAATCCGATGCACCCGCATCAATAATCTCCTTAAGTTCATTGACGTTAATTTCGGCGATCGCCTTTTGTGCTTCCATTTCGTTTTCTTTTTGTTGAGGAATGCCACAGAACATCTGATAATCAATCAATTTCTCGATGACGGGACGCACTGGATTGGGACGCAGCTTTAGTTCGCGGAAAGTCATCTTCAAGGCATCGTAAAGCAACAAACGTCCACTCAAAGTATTTCCCTGTCCGAGAATGATTTTGACAGTTTCCGTCGCTTGGATGACCCCAATAATCCCAGGGAGGATTCCTAAAACGCCACCTTCAGCACAGGAGGGAACTAACCCTGGTGGTGGTGGCTCTGGGTAGAGATCGCGGTAGTTAGGACCACCTTCATAGTTGAAAACCGTAGCCTGCCCTTCAAAGCGGAAAATTGAGCCGTAGACGTTAGGCTTGTTGAGCAATACACAAGCATCATTAACTAGATAGCGCGTGGGGAAATTATCCGTACCATCGACAATGATGTCGTAGGGAGCCATGATCTCCAGAGCGTTAGCCGAAGATAGGTGTGTGTTGTAGAGATCGATCTGGCAATAGGGGTTGATTTCTAAGATCCGCGCCTTTGCAGATTCGATCTTTGGTTTACCGACAGTACTAGTGCCATGAATGATTTGACGCTGGAGGTTTGAGGTATCTACTACGTCAAAGTCTACGATGCCAATACGTCCGACACCTGCCGCCGCGAGGTATAACAACAAGGGCGCACCCAATCCACCCGTACCGATGCACAGTACGCTAGCAGCCTTGAGTCGCTTTTGTCCTTCTACCCCAACTTCAGGCAAGATTAGGTGACGCGAGTAGCGCTCGTAGTCATCTTGGGTGAGTTGAATTGTATTTGGGTCTGGATTGAGCATGATTAAGTAAATCGCACGTTGCTTGCGTTTAGCGATCGCTCTTGACGGTTAAAAACTACCTGTTAGGTCGGCTCAACTCACGAATCGAGCCTGCTAACTCAATAATTTAAGGTTGCGATCGCGATTGCCTTTGCTGAATTAGCGTGTTTTAGTATTTCTATTGTAGTTTCCTAGTTTACGCTTTATTGCAATGTTGTATGTTTGTTGCAGTTAAGCTAACCGCTCTAACTACAATCTAAATAGTAAGTAGCTCTGCAAAACTGAAAAGCCTATGCCTCGCGCTTATCGTAGGGTATAGGTTCTGGTTATTCGCATCTAACTTACGATGCAATATGTTTACAAAAGTTTAGATTGCCAAAATTTCAAATGTGACTGAATCTACGCAGTACTATGGAGCTTATGGAAACCCCTTACATCTATTACATTCCCATCTACCCTGATGATGATAATTGCGAAACCCTAATGCATTTATTTATCGGTAAACCCGGTTTAGATTCGGAAATTATGAGCTTACTCGAAATTCTGGATAATCGCGAGCATAACGGTGAAGCTGTTGACTACGTACATGAGCTGGAACATAAATTTGATTTAAAGCGGGTTTCGGTCAGGTTCTTGCCCAGAAAACGCGATCGTGACGCTGTCCCGATCATGACTTAACGTGAGTTCGGGATAATTTGAAACGGGCTTTGAGAAAGGG
>NZ_ALWB01000161.1 GCF_000332215.1 Pseudanabaena biceps PCC 7429 | reverse complement strand
TTCATCCCTTTACTTTAGCCGCTTTGGCTCTTTTGTCAATTTCTTACCTGATTCTTTACCAAACTTCTTTACTGCTAAATAGCTTAATAATTCTAGCTTTCGAGCTAATGATAAATCGCGATAAATCTCGTCTCGCTCAATTTCTCGTGATTTGTCCCATTTATCAAGTAATATTTCTAAGCATTCTTCATACAACTTGGAGCGCTTTGAATAGAACTTACCAGTTTTGTAAAACACTGCACAAGTCAAACTTAGTAAAATTGGAGTGATTGCTAGTTCTCGAATTTGTTTGTTCTCTTCCAAAAAGAGTAAATTTATAAACTTTTGTGACCACTCATCTGATTTGTCTCGGCTAACAGTCTTAAACCAATTCTCAGCGAATAATTTTACTTGCAGTTCATTAAAATCTGATATTTCCACATGATCAAACCGCTCAAATCGTGATTCTTGGCTCTGTGTACGACAAGTCACGATTACTAGAACCTGTGAATAAGTACGGGCAAACTTTTTGATCTCTTTCGTGATTGTTTTCCCATACTCACCAGTTACCTCATCCAACCCATCTAGCAAGACAAGAACCCTGCCTTGATTCAGTAGCGATTTAATTTCAGCATTCGATAACTGCCAGCAGCTTTTTAGATATGGCTCTAGCGAATACTGGACATCACGTCCATCATCTACAAACTCTCTTAGTCTTATCAGTACAGGAATACGATGTGATTGAATATTCCCAGCGTTACACTCCGTTACAACATTTTGCAAATATGTTGTCTTTCCTGATCCAGGTTTGCCTACCACCATCAGGTTCTTATTTTTAGTCAATATTTCTAGACCTGATATCCTTTGCAGATCTTGCCCCAAACCAATCCGATCTAGACTGCGATAACTAGGATTTTGGATAAAGTCGTGCCATAGATCATCTAATTCCGATCTTCGGCTACTGCTCAGTTCTTCTAGAATATTGACATCCACAAATAAATCACCCAATGGAACCCAATGATCCACGCCCCAAAGCGGCATTGTGCCATGTAATCTTTGAATATCATCATGAATGCGCGATCTTACCTGTTGCACTAGCTCATTCACTGAAGCGATCACAGTTATGGTTACTTGATTAGAAGGCTGTAACCCATGAGAAATCTTATCGGCAATTTCCCGAATTATTTCATCATTCAATTCTAGGTAAATTTTATCGCCTATATGGATATCTTTGCCTTTACCAATATTGACATTGAACTTAGCAAGTTGTAATTTAACCTCATGATCACCTAATTCTAATAATTGTCGTAAAGATGTTATATCAGCGTCTGTAAACTGACCATTGGAAATGCGATCAAGAATAGTTGTTAATTCGTTATTCATAGACATCAACGCAGAAAAATTATTTATATCTCTATTTTTTACTATGGCTGAAATAGCCAATAATAAAGGTTTTGAATTGTTTTTGACTTTAAGCCAGACCGTCTATTTGGCGGCAAGTTATGTTGAATCAAATAGAAAATGTCACTAATAATTGAGCGATTATCTCCAAAATAAGAATGTCCGAGAAAACTTGTATCTACAGACGAAGCATCAATAGTATCCAATCCATCAACTACCACAAGATTTTCACCTGAATCTCCTGCTCTAGAGTAGCCTCCGTGAACTAATCTAGATGCTGCAAGCGCTTTATCATTTGAAGATGCATAGAGAGTTAATCTCTCGGCTTTTTCTTGGAATTTTTTTGCGAACTGCTTAAATGTATCAGCATCGATATCAGGTGCAGCAAAAATAACATTGCGGAGCTTGGCTGAATTTTTAGGCAAGGTAGCATAATCTAGCTGATGTACTGCTCTTGTCAGAATACGATTCCCCATGCTATGAGCGATTGCATTTACCATATCTGCACCGACAGAAGTTAGTAAAAGAGTTAGAAACTCTTCAAAGTGCGGAATAGTCCACTCAATGTTATTTTCATCAGATGTATAAAGTTCAAGTTTTGCTTCAGACGGCCAGCTATAAAAGATTGCTTGCCCAGGGAATTGTAAATCATAGGAAATCTGGGCAGTCCTAATTGCCGCATCTTCAAAGCTTGTATTGTATCCGTGAATAAAGATTAATATGGCAGGCTCTGAAGATTTCTGTAGTGATTTACGAAGAGTATTCACAAAGAAATTTTGCTCCATGACCTCAATATCCGTCAATACAATATGTTTTTCAGGATCTTCCCATAGTTCAAATCTCAACCACTTTGGGCGCTCTATTTCCCCCATACGATGATCTTCGGGAATACTTACTTTTGCAAGCCCATATTCAAGCTGACCACTTAAATTTCTCTTCCCACCGTAAAAATTTTTAACAGACGCTGTGTCTAATTGCCGTCTGTCAGTAGCAAAAAACACAGGAATCTCAATTGTCGAGGTTTGATTTTCAATACTTATTCCCTTATCACCATAATTAGTTTGATCTTCAGTATTTCTCCCTTTCTTTTCATTACTGATGTTACGTGGAAGGAACAGTCAGTTTTTGAAGAAGAGAGAAACTAGCCCTAATTGCATTGAAGTAGAGTTTAGCCTTGAGAGCAAAATGATTGAGTTTAGTTTTGATACGAAGACGCTCTAACTTAACAAAAGCAAAAAAGCAAGCAAAGATGTGATTTTTCTGAGTATGAGCAATCCCAGTGGGAGATTTAGCTAGAGCGAGATTAGATTTCAAAGACTTGTGAAATTCTTCAACTTTCCATCGTTTTTGATAGATTGTGTTGATGTCAGTTGCGATTAAGTCGAGATTACTGCAAGCTAAATACAAAATCCCTGTGGATTGATTTTTGTTTCTAAAAACTTGCTTGGTGATCGAGACAGGAAAATCAAGTCCCTTTAAAAACACCTTGCAACAGGAATCTGGGTTTAACTCAATTGACTCAAGATTAACGAAATGTCCCTGACATTTATCGTCTGGAGATAATGCAACCAAACGATTGCCTTTAAGAGCAATGATGAAGTCTTTTTTGACTCGTAGCTTAATGTATTGCATATTTTCTTTGCTGCTGAACCAACTATCTGCCAATACATAACTGAACTTTAGTCGATTCTGACAGCAGACATGAAGCATGTTTCGCATCATCTCATTTTTGCTTTCCTCAGATACGAATTTTGTTTTACCTGTTTTTGTGTCGGTTACCTCTTGCAGTTTTTGGACAATTTCAAAGGCGACAGGTAAGCTGATGGCTTCGTTGTGATAAATACAGTTGAGAATATTTATGCCTTTGACACTACGGTTACTACTATGGTCAAAGTACCACCCTACTATCGTATTTTCATCACTATAAGGTTTTGGCTCTAGGGTGTCATCAAATATCAGTACTCCCTCTTCGCTTTCATGCTTGCGGATTGTCGGTTTGACCAGATACCACAACTCTGGTGATCCTCCTGTAATTTGCCTTAACCTACTGGTAATTTGGTCATGACTTAGTTCCCCGTCTAGTAATTCTGATAGTCCTGTTGCGGTCACCTTTCCGAAACTACTGATTAGGTAGTCTGAGTATAGGTCTAAGAACTTTCTGTCCATACCTTTCAACCTCTTTCTAAGCCTATCTTTACTCTACTCCTTTTTTCTTCCACGTAACATCAGTCATTAGTCTCATTCCCTATCGATTGAGAGATATTTACATTAATATTTCCACCTGCTGTAACATTCTCCAATGCCTTCTGTACCACACTTTTATGTGAAGCATGATCGCCACCATAAAAATTATCACCAATATGTAACCCCTGCGCCTCATTAATATTCGTAATAAATTTCCCCTTCTGTACAATCTTATCAGCAATCTTATTAACCTTCTGCCCCACCTCAGACCTCACCTCATCCCAACCCTTTTCAGACAAACCCTTACCACCCCGCAACAACGCGATCGCAAAATCACCTGTATCAAAATCAAAATGTGGAGTTTGGTTGCGATTATAAACCTGTCTCGTTGTCTCAGGCACAGACTTACCCAAATAATTCATCAAATTAGAAACCCGCACCACGCGATCGCCAGCCTGATTACCCACCCCCTGCAACGCCTCCAAAAAGTGAAACGTATAGATACTCAACGATTGATCCTTGAGAATCCATGACTCCTGATGTCCCTCCGAAGAAGTAAACACAACCCTGCCCTTACCCCGTTTCAGATCCTCAATTAACCCTTTAGAAAAGGCAACACGCTCAAACCCATCAAACTCATCCATTAACTCGGCATCAGCATCCTTAGAAGTCGCCATTCCCGCCGCATGACAGCTATCAATCACAACCAACAACCTTTCAGCCTCAATCTCGCGTATCGCATCTGTAAATACTTCAGCCGATAAAGCCGATGCAGCCAACTTACTAGGCTTCACATCATGCTGTAGCAAATAGTAGCGATTATCAGACTTATCAACCCATCCATGCCCCGAATAATAAACGATCGCAGTAGCCTCACGGTCAGATTCCACCTTTTTCTTCAGCCAACTCAAACCCTGTAAAATTCCATCACGAGTAGCTTCATCATTATTCAGTACCCGTATTTGCTCTTGAGGATAACCACAAAGATCGCGATCGGTTAGCGCCCCATAAATCGCTTGTGTGTCCTTAACCGTTACAGGCAAAGATAATGAATGGTATTTTGACTCGCCCACCCCAATCAACAAAGCATAGCCATGATTAAACATTTCAGCCATCATCTTTGATCCATCAACTAGCTTTTATTTTAAACTGAATCAACGTAGAATAGTACGTACATTTATAACTATTCTCCAAAAACAATCATTGCAGTTTTCCCACACGCTCAAAAACAACTGTTGACCAAAAAACTATGAACTCCATTTACTCAGATGAACTAGTCACAGCCACCGAGCTAAATCGTCAACCAGGCAGAATTTTAGACAAAGCCCTAGAACATCCCATCACCATTACCCGCAACGACCAATCCTTTGCCCTACTGCGGCGAGAAGACGTAGCTCTATTCGTAAAAACTGCCCAACATAGCCGCGAAATTGTCGAACTTCTCAATACAGCCTTCCGTTTATTGCTAAACCAAAAAATTGGCACAGAGCATCCCTATGGTTGGCTTGGAGCATTTGACGCAGACGAATTGAATGAATTTATTAACGAAGTGATCTCAGCCTATCGCTCAGTTGCCTTACAAGAAACAAAAAATTTCGACAAAGCATGGAATGAATTAGAAGCAATTATCCATGAATGGTATGAGAGCGCCTTAGCAATAACAAATCCAGAATTAGAAGCAGCCTTTACTAAAATCAAGCAATCTTGATATGTCAGAAAACATCACCGAAGAGATCAACGAAAATATCGAACCACCAGAAGTAAAGCTGACAACTCCTGATTCACCTGAAACTTCTAATACGCCCAAGATAGAAACTATTTGGCTAGTAGTAGCTAAAAATCGTCGCGTAAATCGAGACTGGGAAGCCCTGATCCAGCGAAATTCTGAAAACACCAGACGTTGCTACAAAGACCTACAGACAGCACCAATAACGAGACAGCCTGGACGGGTATTTCCGTTAAAAGGCAAAAAATATAGAGGCGTATGGGAATATGAAGTGACTGGGGGAGATAGAGTATTTTACGTTCCCGATGAAACTCAATTAAAAGTAGTTGTTTTCTATGCTGGAAAGCACATTCAACCTGCTCCAACACCTTAATCATGCCCTGCTTATCAAGACAACTTTTTCGGACTAGGCTTAGCCACTTTACTCGATGATCGCTTCGGCTTTCCCTGAGCAGATTTCTTCTCTTTAGCCGTTGAACCTTTACCCAAATTCGGCTTAGCCGTCTCATCCAAATCGCCAAACTTCTTCGACCACCACTTCTCCTGAGAAGACCAGAAAAAGACCACATCCGCATGATCCTTGCGTTGACGCGCCTGAACATCCGCACACTTCAACATCACCTTATCCACACCATCCTTATGGTAGGGAAACTTAGCCAAAGGCTTACCACAGACAGGACAAGCAAAACTAGTCACCTCCGCCATCACTGCATTCTCACCCTTCGGTTGAGGAATCTCCCACTGATTGCGGCGATCACTCCAAAACATGACCAGATTCTCACAGCCATGCTCACACTTGAGAAAATGCCCACCACTCACCTTCTTAGAAGGAATCTTACTGAGAGGATGACTGCAATTAGGACAAGCCACATCTGAAAGCTCATTTTTACGCTCGCTTGGCTGTAAATCCGCACCGAGATTCGTGTAAGCCCGCGCCAGCATTGGCTGAAAATAGGACTGATGCCAACCAATCAAATAGCTTTGCCACTCCAACTTACCCACCGAGATTTCATCCAAAGTCGTCTCCATCCCTGCGGTAAAATCGGCTCTGAGTAAATCAGGGAAAGTTTTATACAACACATCATCCGTAGACAATCCCAAAGCCGAAGGTTCAAGCACCTTACCCTTGAGTAACACATAGGTGCGCTCCTTCAGAGTCTTGACGATCGCCGCAAACGTACTCGGTCTACCCACACCCTGCCGCTCTAGCACCTGTACTAATTTCGCCTCGCTATACCTAGCAGGAGGTTGAGTTTGTTTCTGCGTAAAACCAGCATTTGCCAAAGCCAAAGTCTGACCACTTGTTAAAGCAGGAATATGTTTATCCTTACTCAAATCATTCCAATAGCGCGTATAACCCGCAAAGGTGAGAATACTGCCTCTAGTTTGCCAAAGCGTCGAACCTGCCTGAATAATCACCCGACTTTTTTGAATCAGCGCATTCGCACATTGAGAAGCCACGGCTCTGTGCCAGATTAACTCATAGAGTTGATGCTGTTTCGCGCTGAGATGGTCTCTCACCGTTTTTGGAGTAATACTCAAATAGGTAGGACGAATCGCTTCATGGGCGGATTGAGCAGTCGCCTGTTCGCGATGACGAGTAGTTTTCTTAGGGACATTATCAGGATCGTGCTTTGATAGCCATTCCTTCACCTCCGCACAAAATTCAGGAGCGAGACTAGTGCTATCAGTGCGGTGATAGGTAATCAAACCCTTACGACCTTGAGGTAAATCGACACCCTCAAACAACTCTTGAGCCACCTTCATCGTCTCTTCTGGCGATAGCCCCAATCTCACAGAAGCAGCTTGCTGGAGCGAACTGGTAATGAAAGGTGGCAGCGGTGATTTCTGAGCAGTGACACCCGTAGCTTCACGAACGACATGGGGATGATTACGCGCCACTTGAATAATTCTGGTAGCTTCTGCTTCCGACAATACTCGTTTTGACTCAACCATAGATTCCGTATTCACTTCCGCCGCATCATCGGTGACATCCTGATCGTCAAGCACAGGCTCGATCTCGCTACTACCCGCATAGAAGGCAGTGAATCCTTCAGCATATTCCGTCCATACCGACCAGTAAGTAATCGGCACAAAAGCAATAATCTCCCGTTCACGCTGACAGACGATATGCAGAGCCACCGACTGCACCCGACCAGCCGAGCTACCGCCACTTGTCCGCCGTACCAAAGGCGAAACCTTAAACCCAATCAACCGATCCAAGCATTGTCTAGCACGTTGCGCTGAAATCAGGTTCAAATCTAACTGATGAGCATTAGCGATCGCCGCCTTAACCGCCGTAGGCGTAATCTGGTTATAGACAGCGCGTTTGGGATTACGAAGATGCAGTTGCTGTTGTAAATGCCATGCTATACCCTCACCCTCGCGATCGCCATCGGTGGCAAGTACTACCTCTGAAGCATTCTTCACAGCATCACGTAGTTTAGCGACGACCTGTTGTCCTTTACCTTCGGTCAATTGATAGCGACATTCAATTTTGTTGGTATCCTTGTTCATCGTAAAGCCTAAGCTATCTTCACCATCTTTAGCTAGTTCTGTAAAGTGACCAAAGGAAGCTTCCACTTGCCATTCACTGCCGAGGATTGCTTGAATGGTCTTGCACTTAGATGGAGATTCAACGAGTAATAGCTTTTTCATATTTTTGTACCTATATGGACTTTATCTCGAATCTTGACTAAAAATCTATGAAGGCGATAAACGACAATGCTTGTAGTCTATAATCATTATTAAAAGTGGCGATTGCAATGGTTCAAACTCCTGTTAAACCTATAACCCTTGAAGAGTTTCTGAAATTACCAGAGACAAAGCCCGCTTGTGAATTTATTGATGGGGAGATAGTCCAAAAGCCAATGCCACAAGGAAAACATAGTACAGTTCAGCTTGACCTTGGCTCGGCAATTAACCTAGCTCTCAAACCTCAAAAGATTGCCCGTGCTTATTCAGAGTTACGGTGTAATTTTGGTGATCGCTCGGTTATTCCAGACATCTCAGTTTTTACTTGGGAACGCATTCCTAGAGATAACGATGGCAAGGTATCAAATCTATTTGAGTCTGCTCCTAATTGGGTAATCGAGATCCTTTCACCAGACCAGAACCAAACAAAAGTGATTCGGAATATTCTCTATTGTTTAGATCATGGTACAGAAATGGGATGGTTACTCGATCCCGATGAGGAATTGGTATTTGTCTATTTTAGCGATCGCACAATTGCTGTATTTGAAAATAAAAGCGATCGCTTGCCAGTGCCATCATTTGCAGAATCATTTCAGCTTACAGTGGGTGAATTGTTTAGTTGGTTAGAAGATTAACTCGTATCGTTGGTAGAGATAGGCTCAATGAATAATTGAAAAGTGTAAAACATAGTTATTTCTGATTTTCAAGAGGTTTGAACTGCTGAGCATGTAACATCTCCACGGCTCTGGCAATATTTGCGGTAGTCCTAAAAAGGAAAGGATTTAAACAGGTAAGGATGGGCGGCGCGAAGCGCCGCCCATCCTTACCTGTTTAGCACTACCCGGATTCTTATAGTTATGATGCCTATGGGAATTTGTCTAGTTCGACGGGTACGACGGTGAATAGTTATCTCTATGCGGGTGAGCAGTTTGATAAGAATCTTGGTGATTATTATCTAAGGGATAGATATTACAGTACGGATATCGGGCGCTTTACTCAGCGCGATCGGTTTGATGGCGATATGAATATGCCTCTATCTCTCAATCGCTATGGCTATACTCATGGTAATCCTGTCAATGGAATTGATCCATCTGGGATGTTTACCATGACTGAAGCAGTACTTGATACCGTCTTAATAGGAATCCTTGCAGGACTCCTTGTTCTTGATGCGTACTACAAGCTTAGAGGAGAAACTAGTCCCGAAGTTAGTTCTCCTAATAACTTTATAGATCCGCCGCCACCACCACCGAGTCTAAATAGAATACCCTTGATAGTCGCGATCGCGCTTTTTGCATCAACTGCACTACATAGTGATGAAGCAGAAAATGTTGGCTTACCAACAGTCATTTGGGGATTAGAATATGGTCAGACAACTGTTCATAACTATAAAGCTTTACATGGAGAAGGTAATACAAGTGATCGATATAAAGGTTCAGCAATTCAAGCTATTAAACCTGTGTTTACTAAGAAGGATAAGAGATGGAATACTTGGTATGAAAATTTGCTCCCATGTAGCAACGGTACTAAAGGTGATAAGATGACATGCGATGAGTTTCCTTATAGTAGTACTTATGAAGGAGGACGAACAAACTATGATCAAGGGAGAGTATCGCTGGCTTTAGTCCCAGAACATGAGCAACGGGGGAGTGGACAGGGTACAGGTTTGAAGACTTTCTATCGTCTTGCAGAAATTAACCCTCAAGACAAATATGGAGTTTGGACAAACTATCGTTCCTATGATAGCTACTATTTCACGCGCAATAGAGAAGTAAACTTACTTCCTTCATTTGACCACTATCGTTCTACTGGATATACAAAAGGAGATTTTGAGACGGCGTATGGAAAACTCAATCCGTGAATTGGTAACTAAGATAGAAGCAGTGATTGCTAGCGATTTAATTGTTTGTGCAAGTGATAGATTAGTTGCTTCTGAAGATGACGTTCGGAATCTTTTTTCAAATCTTTCATTCCCATATTTGAAAGAGTTAGAGCAACTATATCCATGCTTAGACTATTTGCTTTATCATTTTAAAATTTTATCTGTCAATGAAATTTATGAATATCATAAAATGTGGAAAGATCAGACTTCCGATCCCAGATTTATAGATGATGTTGCAATTGAGCTGGTTAGTTGTTTGATATTTGCGGACTATAAAGACCTTTACTATGCAATTTCCAAGGATGGTAAAGTTTACTATGTTGCTTTTCTTGATCCAATCATGTTCCCAATTTCCAAAGATTTACGAAGCTTTCTAAATGCTTTTGCAGATACATATACATACTTATACGAACATGGTCTTTACAACAAACATGTCGGTATCAATCCTGGAGATTCTCTTTTCCGCCAAATGCTTAGAAAACATAATCCAGAACTAGTTGAGTCAACTATTAGGGAATTAGATACTTTGAAAAATGATCCTGATTTATCTATAGAAAAAATACTGAATTTAAGTTGGCCATTGCTAGATTCAAATTCTGCTAACACATTTTTCAGTATTGCTGAAAATGTTAATCTTGATGATCGCATAAGAGAAAATGCGAGAGAGCAAGGAGAATTTTTATCACAATGGATAGGGATCGCCGATCCCACAGAATTGGAGTAAACGTTCTATAGAATATGACGCAGCAGGCAGGAGAATTGAATCGCGGAGTGACTGTGCTTGCCGCCGTATGACCTATGCCTATGATGCTGCGGGTAAGTTGATATCGCAAACCGACCAACTCGGACATACGACTCAATTTGAGTATGACAACATGGATCGCCTAGTGAAGACGATCTATGCCGATAACACCACGGCTACCACCACCTATGATGCTTTAGGGCGCGAAATCGCTAAAGCCGACCAGAATGGCAAAGTAACCCAGTATGAATACGATGCACAGGAACGCTTAGCAGCCGTGATTGATGCGCTGAATCAACGCACAGAATATGGTTATGACTTGTTGAATAACGTTACTTCGGTAACGACTCAAGCTTCGACAACCAACTATAGCTATGACTCTCTCAATCGTCTGGATAAGGTGAAGGATGGAACTCGTCTGTTGGCTGATTATGATTATGATTTGGTTGGGAACTTGACGCAAAAGAACTGGCTGATGGTT
>NZ_ALWB01000160.1 GCF_000332215.1 Pseudanabaena biceps PCC 7429 | reverse complement strand
AGCCACTCTTAAATATCTCGGACAACGCTTTCCCGAATCCTTGACTTATTTTTTTGTCCGATTGAGTACCCTCGGTTGCTTAGTCTCTCATCTCCTAATTCACAACTTGCAAAATTCTTGTCCCACCAGTTCATCATTTTCTTCCCTGCTTTTGCTTGATTTTACTACTTTAACCCCATCTGCACCCTTTATCTGAAAGTCTCTTCTGGTCTGCCTTTTAAAGATCCCGTGAAAAGTAAGGTATAACAGGGGTTACGAAGATTACGCAGAGATCTAAGAGCCGTGAGATATACGGCTCTTAGGCAAAGTAATTAAACTTTGATAATCCAAGCATCGCGAGTATCTTTGCTGACAAAGGCGGCTGGAACTACGTTCAGGCTAACGCCCAAGGATTGGAATGCGGCGCGAATCACCGTAGCGTGAGAAGCTTCGGTGGAACCAATGCTCGCTCCTGCGGTAATGAGATCGGGATTTTTGAGCTTAGCAACTTCTCGTCCATACGCGATCGCGGCATCTACTTCTAACGAAAGCGCCAACTTGGCAATATTCACATCGGAATCCAGATTCCCCTCTCCTCTTTCGATGTAAGGCGTAACGGTTTTGAGATATTCGGTCTTAGACATTACGGGCATCCCACCGAGTTGTCGAACGACGCTGGCTAATAAATCGCGATGGGCTTTATGATCGGCTTGATTGGCTAGGGCGATCGCCAAAACTGCTTTCCCCACAGCGCTATCGGTGAGTTTACCTGCGGCAAAGCCATAGGCCCAAATTGCTTGATGCTCGTAAAATAATGCATTGTTGAGAACCTTAATGTCATTAGCGACATCATCATTTTTAGGTTGCGCAATCACCGCAGGCACCACTGCCGCACTAGCTGCCACACCCATGGCTCCAAATAGCCCTGCTTTGATTAATTGACGACGCGAAGCGGAACGAGAAGATCTTTCTGTTCTAGACATGGTTTTCACCAGATAATATAGTTTAAGAATTGGTTGTGATTATCAGCGATCGCAATTTGACATTCTCTAAGTAAGTGGGCTTAATTAAATATAAAACCCTAAAACCTGCGGCGCACGCTGCGCGTGCGCCGCAGGTTTTAGATCTGGATTTTAATTATGCTGAAGTAGTTATACCAATTCACTGAAGTGAGCCAACACTTCAGTGAATTAAAAAACAAACTCAGTAAGGTTTTGAGATTTCCAAAATTGCGCTGCCATTTTGGAAATTGGTATTAGTTCATTGTACAAGTTTAATACCAATTCATGAAAGTGTGATAACACTTTCATGAATTAAAAACCAAATGTAATAAGAGTTTTTAAGTTAAGAAATGGCGTAGCCATTTCTTAACTTGGTATAATATATTGATTTATTGATATTAGTTTATAGTGAGTGAAATCGAAACTATGGAATGCAGAAGCAGTTGCTCGGACGACGGAGAATATCCAGATTTCTGTTTTCAAGCAGCTAATAACGATTTTATCTATAACAGTTTCAGAAGGCATCCAGTCTATACAAGAATTGTGGAAACTGTATCCAAACAAGCTGGGAAAGATTATCTACAGATTGCTCTTTCCAAACAAAGCGAATTAGCAAATTACCTTCCAAATTTTGTATCTAGCGAAAAAGTCGGTTCTCCAAACACTTTTCCCTACAAACATAGTTTCTTTTCTCCTAAGTATAGTTTCTCTCCCACAACCTTAAGATACATTAATGTTTTAAGCGATTTGCTACATTTTTTCGGTGACTTAAATGGCAAACGCATTGTGGAAATCGGTGGTGGATATGGTGGACTTTGCAAAATAATTTCTGATTTTTATCGCGTCAATTCCTATACATTGATCGATCTGCAACCATGCTTACAGCTTAGCAAAAGATTTTTAAATGACCTTTCAGTCCCTAACGTAGAATACCTAACTGAAGAAGATTTAAGTCATGACAATGAGTATGATTTAGTAATTAGTAACTATGCCTTTAGCGAGATCAAACGGGAAATTCAAGATGTATATATGGAAAAAGTTATCCAAAAATCTAAACGAGGCTATTTACTCTGTAATTTTGCCAGCCACACTTGGGATAGCAGTCAGATGTCTGGGCAAGACTTTAAGCAAAGGATTGATGGCGTAGTATTATTTAAGAACGAGCATCCTCTGAGTCAACTAGATAGGGCTTGCGGTATTGAATTAATAGTTTGGGGGATGGAAAAAATTGCTAAGAGCCAAATATAATGCATGTTGAAGAGTGCTGTTTCGCTTTACTAAGTCATATTCTTCCTGAAGTTGATAACGACAGATCGGGGTTAACCATCGATATTGGGGTAGGCACATTTGCTTTCTACTGTTTGCTTTTCAAACAGCTAGGGTTTACTTCGATCGCTGTGGAGCCAGTCCCAAATGACGAACTAAAACAAATTTGCGATCGCGAGGGAATCAAATTATGGGAAAGCTGTATCACTGAGACAGATGGAATGGTCAGCATTTATATGGGCACTTGGAAAGGCTCTGAAAACACAAATCTTTGCTCAACTCGTTCGGATTGGTGGGGAATTGAGAATAAATCTAAACAGGTTATGTCGATGACTTTACCTACCCTTCTCAAGCAAGAAATAGTAAACAAAATAACTTGCATGAAAATAGATATTGAAGGGACTGAAATTGATGTGATTAATCAGTTATTAGATATTCCTTATACCCTATTGCCATTAGTTTTAATGTTTGAGTATGGGGGAGGCGATCTAAAATCTAGCAAGCAAGGTGGATGGACTCCTAATATTTATAGCAGTACTCTTAAATGTTTAGAAATTTTGAAGTCCCTAGATTATAAGGAAATAATTTTAATTGATTCCGCTCCTGAATTCTCTGCAAAAGTTTATAATTTATTCAGCCTTCATTCTTTTGATGAAATATTCCCAGAATATGCTAACTATGGAAATATAATTGCTAGCCGCGATCGCATTCTGAGCAAACTCGATTTAGATAGAATTACATCTAAATTCGTCTCTACTAATGCAAACAATACTTCTACCCAATTAAATACAAATATAAATATAAATATATTGGCAAGGATATTAAATAAAATAAAACGATATTTCTCTTGACATTTACGATGCTAATTTTTCAGCAATCAGGTCGATTGGGTAATCAGATATTTCAGTACGCCGCACTTCGGCAATTATGCAGATCTGAAGACGAACTCATACTACTAGGATTTAGCGAACTTCAATCAGTTTTTACAGGAATAAAAGCCAAAATAATCAATGGTAATAGTCCTAGATGGGAAAGGGCTATTTATTACCGAATCTATAGATTCATGTCATTCTTAGCTCAGAAAAAAATTGTTACTACAATCAAAGAATCTAATGAATGCCCAGAAATAATATTGAATTTTGGAATATCCAAAAAAATTTTCTTCGCGGAAAAAGCCTACTTTCAAAGTGAATTATTTTTTCAGAGAGAAACTATCGACATATTGAAATTAAAACCCGAATTATTATCTTTTGCCCAACAATTATTATTGAACTTAACTCAAGGAAGAACGCCTATATTTGTTCATATTCGCAGGGGAGATTATCTAGCATGGAGAACAAAGTCACACCCCGCAGTCTTACCAGCATCCTATTATCAAAATTGTATTAATATAATTTGTGCTAAAATTCGTGATCCATTTTTTGTGTTCGTCTCAGACGATCCTTTTTATGTCAAAGATGTATTTGGAGATTTAGAAAATGCCTATATTTCCTATGGATCGAGCATTGAGGATTTTGCTGTAATGACTCAATGTAAAGGTGGGATCCTGTCCGCAAGCAGTTTTGCTTGGTGGGCTGCATACTTAGTAAGAATGAGACAGCCTGATTCATTTTTTTTAGCCCCAAAGTATTGGATAGATCATCGCTTAAACTCTTGGTTTCCTAGTTTTATTGAATCTAGTTTTTTAGATTACATAGATGTATATAAGTAACTGGGCTTAATTAAATATAAAACCCCAAAACCTGTAGCGCACGCGCAGCGTGCGCTACAGGTTTTGATTCTGGGTTTTAGTTATGCCAAGCTACTTAATAAATGCAATTTTAGTTTCCCGTAAAATTATTTTAAATAATTTATGCCCTGTTCCAGTGCTGTCGTATTCTTTATATTTCGTCGCCCAGATTTAACTGCGAGAGTATTTGATATTATTCGTCAAGCTCAGCCCACTAGGTTATTCATAGTTGCAGATGGTTTCCGTAATGAAAACGAAGAAATCTTATGTCAAAGAACTAGGGAAATAACAGAGAAAATTGACTGGAATTGTGAAGTTTCACGCAATTACTCAGACATCAATTTAGGATGTCGCGATCGCATTTATTCAGGCATAAATTGGGCATTTGAGTATGTAGACGAGGCAATAATTTTAGAAGACGATTGTCTCCCGCATCTTTCATTTTTCCAATACTGCGAAACCCTTCTTAAATATTATCGTGATGATCAACGGGTTATGACCATTAGTGGTAGTAATTTTCAAGACGGAAATAAGAGAACTCCCTACAGTTATTACTTCTCAAAATATCCCCATAGCTGGGGATGGGCAACATGGCGAAGAGCTTGGAAACATTGTGACTTACACTTAGAGAACTGGCTAGAATTCACAAATTCGGGACTACACAAACAAGTCTTTAGTGATGAGTACGAACAGCAATATTGGTTAAGAATTTTTGAGCGGATGTGGTCAGAGCAACCCAAAGATATTTGGGACTATATGTGGATTTTTTCTTGCTGGTCACAAGCAGGATTAACTATACTACCAAATGTTAATTTGATATCAAATATCGGGTTTGGTAAAGATGCCACCCATACTTATATGGAGAGCTATCTTGCTAATATGGAAATTGCTGATATTGAGATAATCCGCCATCCCCCTTTTGTGGTTAGACATGTAGAAGCAGATTGTTATACTTTCGATCATGTATTTGGCGGAAAAGCTATAAAAGAAATAGCTAGAAAGCAAAATAGCTTTATCGGTAAAACAAAAAGTAAGATCCGACATTTAGGAAGTAAATTCAAATCTTTATTCGCTATCAAAAAGGCAATTTAATATAATTGTAAAAACTTTTTGACTATGTGTTGACTATGTGTTGACTATGTAGCTGGGCATCATTAAAATCCAGATCTAAAACCTGCGGCGCAAGCGCAGCTTGCGCCGCAGGTTTTAGGGTTTTATATTTAATTAAGCCCACTTACTATACAAAGTTTATATATGCGCTTTCAAAAATGAAATGAAATATCTTAATCTGGGTTGTGGCAAACGATTTCATCCATCTTGGACAAATATTAATTTCTCATCTACAGATGAAAATGTTATTCCCTATGATTTAAAAAAAGGAATTCCCTATGCAGATGAATCATTTGACATAGTTTATCATTCTCATCTGTTAGAACATCTATCAAAAAACGAAGCCAAAGCATTTACTAAAGAGTGCTATCGAGTCTTACGCCATCAAGGAGTATTGCGCGTGGTCGTACCAGATCTTGAACAAATTACGAGATTGTATATCAATTGCCTAGACAATACTAGTAACAACTTTCTGGAACAAGAACAAAATTATGAATGGATTTTGCTAGAAATGTATGATCAAACGGTAAGAAATCAAACTGGAGGAGAAATGATTAATTTTCTTTCTAGGAAAGATATCCCTAATCAGGAATTTATCATTAAACGTTGTGGCTCTGAATTTAAACGCATTATATTGGCTTCTCAAAAAACAGATTCTCAAAAAACGGATTCTCAAAAAATAGTCGTTGATGAAAGCTCCATAAAAAAGCTAGTAAAGCATCTTTATCGTCTATTGCGATATCCTGAATATCGCCATCAAGCCTTACTTAAACTGATTCTTAAACCTATAGAGTTAGAAGCATTGAGCATTGGTCAGTTTAGGCAAAGTGGAGAAGTTCATCAATGGATGTACGATCGCTATTCGTTATCTAAACTGTTACAAGAAATTGGGTTAGAAAAAATAATAAAGAGAACTGCGCATGAAAGCTATATATCCAACTGGACGAGCTTTAATTTAGATACTGAACCTGATGGTTCGATTTACAAACCAGACTCCCTATATATGGAAGCGATCAAGCCATCCCTATGAATATTCTACATATTAATCAATCTGATATTGGTGGTGGAGCGGCTATAGCTGCGTATCGCCTGCATCAAAGTTTACTAGCAAAAGAAGGAGTGAGTTCTAAGTTACTGGTTGGTGAGTCCTTAATTTCCGATCCTAGAGTAGATATAATCCACCAGAATATCCATTTAAACAAACAGTTATTTCGCTTTAATGGCAGATTGGGTTTACTTTATATCAATATCTTGAGCACATTTGATATTCCCAATCATCCCTTTTATCAAGAAGCCGATATTTTAAACTTTCATAATCTTCACGGAGCAAATAGTTGGTTTAATTATTTAGCGATTAGCAAAATTACCCAAAATAAGCCAACCGTTTTTACCCTACATGATATGTGGGGATTTACGGGACATTGTGCCTATAGCTATGATTGCGATCGCTGGAAATCTGGCTGTGGCAAATGCCCCTATCCAAATATCTATCCATCTATTTATCGTGACAATACCAACCTTGAATGGAAACTCAAAAATTGGGTTTATAGTAAATCAAACTTAGTCATAGTTGCGCCGAGCCATTGGCTAACCGAACAGGCTCAAGCAAGTATGCTCGGTCGATTTCCCATTCACCACATTCCCTATGGTATTGATACAGATGCCTACCGACCTTTAGATCGGCAATTGTGCAAAGCCGTACTAGATATTCCTCAGGATAAAAAAGTGCTTCTATTTGGAGTAACTAGCCTTAAAGATCATCGCAAAGGAGGAGATTTATTACTAAAGGCTCTAAAACAATTACCCCCATCCCTGAAATCAAACATAGTGCTTCTTACTTTTGGTAATAGCAATGAAGCTTTTAGGTCAGAATTGGGTATGCCAATAATTAGCTTGGGCTATATTAATAGCGATCGCTTGAAGTCTATTGCTTACAGTGCAGCGGATCTATTTATCTTGCCCACTCGTGCCGATAACTTACCGCTGGTGCTACAAGAGAGTATGTCCTGCGGTACGCCAATGGTTTCGTTCGATATTGGTGGCGTAAGGGATATAGTGAGACCTTCAATCTCAGGATATTTAGCAACCCCAGAAAATACTGAGGATTTCGGACATGGAATTGTTAAATTGTTAGAGGATGACAATCTAAGGCTAAATATGAGCAAAAACTGTCGCGCGATCGCTGTTGAAGAATATCCTCTGCACCTACAATCTGATAGATATACAGAATTGTATCAACAAATTCTTCTATGAAAAAGATTATTCAAGCAATTCCATTTCAATTAAAAATAAAGCTCCGAAGCCTCGGGTGGGGAAGAATAAACTATTCACACTTAAAGCATTTAATTCACTATTTAAATATTGATTTTTCTAAGAAAGATACTTCAAAAAAGTTTATTTTCCCAAATGATGAATTGCTGACAAAACAACTAAGTTACGAGCTAACAAACTATAGTCCTTATCGCCATCAAGAATTTGTCATCGAAATCCAAGAACCTGTAATTATAGAACCGCTCATGGGTGGAGTAATCGCCAGAGGTAATAAAATTGTTGAAGAATGCTATGCCTTACCTGAAGGAAATGAGGTACCGCTACCATATCTACCCATGGCAATATATAAAATAAATCAATCCACATTGAATTTTCAAGAAGCTATTTCTCTCCGTCATCCATGGGGAGACAACAACTACTTTCATTTTTACAATGACATTTTACCTAAGCTAGGATTATTATTAGATCTAAATTTATTGCTCAATCACCCCATAATCGTCAGCAAAAAGCTCTACAACACCTCCTATTTTCAAAGTGCAATTCAACAGGCAAAACTTAAACATCTCCATTGGATTGTCCAAGACAAAGAATATATAAGAATAAACAATTTGATTACCATTAGAGCCCATGAGCTAACTCCTCAAGGAATCGAAAGAAATCTCAAGCTTTTAAATATTACGAAAATCCACAAAAAGCAAAATAGAAAAATATTTCTTATACGTACTTCTAGCAATCAAAGGAATCTTACTAATCGTGAAGAAGTAGTTAGAATATGCCTTGAATTAGGCTTTGAATGTATCGATTGCAGTAAACTATCTCTACAAGAACAAATCGAAATATTTGCCAATGCAAGATATATTGTAGGCGAGCATGGTGCAGCATTTGCCAATATTATCTATCGTAATAGTGGATGTTTAGATATATTAGAGATCTTTCCACCCCATCATATTTCCACCTGTTATTTCGTCATTTCCCAATGTTTAGGCTTTAATCATTATGTCTATCGATGTCAAATCGGCTCTAGAGACTCATACACTCTAGAACCAATTAAGTTTGAGAGAATGTTACAACAGATTTTACTATCAAATTAATTTTGTGGTGATTAGCAATGAGATTAACATTAGAAACAAGTCTATCTAAAGCAATCAACAGGGAAATAACCGCTTGGCGTAAAATATTTTTGGATAGTGAAACCTCTTTACAAGAAAAGATTTTTAAAGGCTGGAGACAGATTATTAGCTATGCCTACAATATCTATTGGCGTACTGGTAATGAATGCGAACAGTGGATAAGAATTGTCATGAATCGCGAAACTACCATACTAATTGAAAATATCAATCCTGCGGAGTTAGATGTTTTAGAAATATCTGGGAAAGAATGGCAGAAGTTTCCTTTCCGCTCTTATAAAAGCCTGAGTTATCCAGATTTAGATATTTGCAGTCAAAAACTAGAAGAAAAATTTGATTTAATTATAGCCGAACAGGTTTTTGAACATCTACTATGGCCCTATCGCGCTGGAAATAACGTATATGATATGGTGAAACCAGAAGGTTACTTTTTGATTACAGTCCCTTTTTTAATTAGGATACATCACTGTCCAGTTGATTGTACGCGATGGACAGAAACAGGATTAAAATATTTTTTAGCTGAATGTGGATTTCCTCTCGAAAATATTCAAACTGGTTCTTGGGGTAATCGGCAATGTTTACTTTCTCATGCTAAAGATGGTATTTGTGAATATTATATTAAGTATTGGCATAGTCTTAAAAATGAAGAGTTATATCCTGCAAGCGTTTGGGCATTAGCAAAAAAATAAACGGTTATGATACTAAATGTAAATTCAAAATTTCAGACCTTGAGGCATTTCTTAAAGCGCATCAAATCAAAAATATTTCCGTCGTCTTTTGGGAATTACAATGAAATTAATTTGTCTTTTGAGGAACAATGCAATGCAAATATTTCATTCTCTCAGTTTGGTGAAGATTTACTTGTCATCCGTTTTTTACGTAAATTAGATCCCCAAAAAGGTATCTACGTAGACTGCGGCGCTTTCGATCCTATAACAATCTCCAATACCTTACTTCTTAATAAAAAAGGCTATAAAGGAATAAATATAGATATAGACCAAGATAAAATAGATAAACTTAACAGATATAGACCAAATGATTACAATGTTTTGGCTGCTTTATCAGATTCAGAACAGGAACTCAAGCTACTTAGATATTCAGGTCGAGCAACCAATAGAATCATCGATCTAGCATCTTTAGAAACAAATTCTATTATTGGGGAGCAGCCTCTACAGGAGGAAATCATTACAACTTCTTTATTAACTGATGTGATAGAATCTTCCCCCTTTGCTAATCAGGAAATTCACTATCTAAATATAGACTGCGAAGGGCATGATTTAAACGTTCTTATGGGCTTAGATTTTTCTAAGTATTCACCTAAAGTAATTTCTGTTGAGGTTCATAGTGAACCCTACCCAAATGCTATTCAAGAATTTCTTTTTGCGCGGGGATATCATCTAGTCGCAATGACTGATGGAAATAAAATTTTTGCATCAAAAGACTTGCAATGGTAGCCATAATCTATGTATAAAACAAATGAAGCTAATTCTATTAATTGATATTTCTACTTGGAAAGGTCATCATAGGATCTACTTTCAAAAAGTTTTATTAGCTCTCCTACAGCAAGGTTTTTATGTTTATGCTTCATGCGAAGATAATGTAAATCTCAATAAATGGATACGAGAATTAAACCTGCAAAACTGCCAAGTATTAGATTCAAATCTTTCGTTAATAGATAAGTCTATCTTTAAAATATTATCTTTTATTGATAGTATTTGTTTGAAATTATACCCAAATACATATGTTCAGTACGCCTCGATTGTCAGTCTGCTATATACCAAAAACCTATTAAAACAAATTGGGCAACAGACACCTATTTTTTTTACCCATGCTGATTCAGCCATTCCTTCTGTTCCTAGCTGGTTTGCCAAATTACTGTTACCGACACAGTGGCTAGCCCTTTATATTCAGCCATCGTTTCAAGCCCAAATATCATGGGGAAAAAGAAAAAGTCGGCAAAGGTTTCTCGCAGAACAACTGTTTTCACTCCCTTCTTGTAAAGGTGTACTTTTACTTCATCCAGTTTATACGAGGTTTTTTAGGCTCCGATTTCAACAAGACAAATTTTTCTTGCTGCCAGAGATAGTTGATGTAGCTGTCAATCCCAGCTCTAAAATTGCCGATCGCATCAAAGTTTTAGCTAATAACCGCAAAATTATTTCCATCACTGGCTCTTTACTTCCCAAAAGGAATTTAGAACTATTTTTGCAATCAGTTCAAAAACTAAATCCTAATAAATATTTTATTCTCGTCATTGGTCATTTAAATCCTCCTAACTATACTGAAGAAGAATTAAAAAGAATCAATGAACTCGCATCAAACCTATTCAATAACTCTTATATTAGATTTGATTACTACATTGAAAAAGAAGAGGAATTTAATCAACTCCTAGAGATTTCAGATGTGATTTACCTTCAGTACTTAAACCATTCCCATAGTAGTAACATACTAGCTAAATGTATAAAACTTAAGAAGCCTGTAATTGTGGGCAGTGGCTATATTATGCAGAAAATAATTAATGCTTATAATTGGCAATCCATAGTGCCTGAAAAAGTCGAGCAAATCTCTGAATCGATTATTAATCTTATCAATCATTTTGAAGTTGATAAGGTTAAGTATGAGCTATTTTTAATGGATTACTCTGAAGAGAGATTTAACTTAGCAATTCAAAAAAGCACCAAAATGTTAATTTAATACCTGACAATCACATGAAAATACTCTACATCAATAAAATAGAAACCAATGCAGGTTGGGGATTTGAAACTTTTTTACATAAATCCTTAACCAAAATTAATATTGAAACAATTTGTCTTGATTACCAAAAAAATGCCTATGCTTTGTCTAAAGCTCTTCTTGAGATCGATGAAAACTTTGATGCAGTACTTTTAGAACGTGGTTGTGGTTATTTAATCCCTTTAAGTATTTTAAAATCTATTCAGCGACCCAAATTTCTATTATTTACGGAACTGGTATCCCGTAACGTCAATCAACATTATTTACTCAAATCAGGGATATTCGAGCATGTTTTTTTTAGATCTTTGCCTTGTATGAAATGGGTCGCAGATCGAGGATGGCTTGCCCATTCTCAAATGAGTCTATTTCAGAGTGCCATCGATCCCGAATTTCATCGCACGATCCTAAATCTCAAGAAAGATATTAATATCCTTTTTGTTGGCACATTATTACCCAGACGCAAAAAGATTATTGGTGATTTACAAAAAGAGTTTTCAATTGTAACTTCCAATGCTTTTGGCATAGATATGGTTAGCATGATCAATCGCGCTAAAATCGTTTTAAATATCCATGGAGAAAACTTCTTAGACACTGAGACTAGAGTTTATGAAACTCTTGCTTGCCAAGGTTTTTTATTGACTGAAAAGCTTTCTTCTGAAAGTCCATTTACAAATAATCTCCACTTAGTAGAAGCAAGAGATCTGGATGATTTAAAGAATCAAATAAGATATTATTTAAAGCATTCCCTAGAAAGAGAGAGAATTGCGAGACTAGGATATGAGGAAGTTATAGCTTTTCATACTTTTGGAGATCGGGCAGAACAAATTAGACAAGTTATTGAGAGAGGTAATAGTCTTTTATTTGACAGTACAGATCCTTTAAAAAGAAGTATTTTACAATATACCCACCATTATGAATTATATGGTAAGATTAGGGATCTAACCTTAGAAATCCTATGGAAGCATCTAAGTATAATCAAACAAATTTTGTTTTATAAAATCAAGTTAATTAGTAAAAAAGCTGGAGATTAACTTCGTGAATATTGGCATTGTAACGATGTGGTTTGAAAGGGGGGCTGGATATGTTTCCCGTCAGTATCGTCAAATTTTGAATCAGAAGAATAAGGTTTTTGTATATGCGCGATCAGGTAAACATCTAAAAGGAGATCCGTTTTGGGATGACAGTAATATCACTTGGGGTAAATATAGCAACTTACCCGTGCCTACAGCGATCGATCGCTTAGATTTTGAAGCTTGGATTAAACAAAAAAAAATTGATATTGTTTTCTTCAACGAACAGCAATGGTGGGAGCCATTAGATTGGTGTCTTCATTTAGGAATAAAAACGGGCGCTTATATTGATTACTATACGGAAGAAACTATCCCTTTTTTTGCTGCTTATGACTTTTTAATTTGTAATACACAAAGACATTATGCTGCTTTTAGTTGGCATCCTCAAGTTTTTTATGTCCCTTGGGGAACGGATATCGACCTATTTAAACCACAAAATTTTAAACCTGTTGATTCTAGAAAAATTGTTTTTTTTCATTCTTGTGGCTATTCTCCCCAAAGAAAAGGAACGGATTTTATTATTCAAGCTTTTAATAATATTTCTAATTCCTCTAAATTAATTATTCACAGTCAAGTAGACTTAATTAGGGAAATACCCGAACAGAAAGATATTATCCAAGCATTAGAACAGAAAGACCTGCTCAAAATCATTAATAAAACTGTCTCTGCACCAGGACTATATCATTTAGGGGACGTATACGTTAATGCTTCAAGATTAGAAGGGCTGGGATTGCCATCAATCGAATCCCAAGCTTGTGGATTACCTCTAATTACCTGTGATCATCCTCCGATGAATGAATTTATGATTGAAGAAACTGGTCGAGCGGTTAGAATCGACCGTTTATGGAGTCGGAAAGATGGTTATTATTGGCCGCAATGTTCTCCAGAGATTAATAGCTTAACTGCCATTCTCGATAGTTATATAGAAAACTTTAGTTGTATTGCTGACCTCAAGCGTTTAACGCGCTTTCATGCTGAGCAGAGATTCAATTGGATGGATCGATACGATCTTATAAATGGCATTTTTGAAACCTCAACGGTAGATATTTCAAGAAAGAAAGATGCCGTTAAACAAGCCTTACTTTTTGAAAGAGATAGACAAGGAATTGTATATAGATTTGCTAAAAACTATCCTCTAGCATGGAACATTTATAGCTCTTGGCGTTACAAAAAAGGTAATTTCAGTCGCTAATTTTGTATAAGTAACGTCAGTTCGGGATAATTTGAAACGGGCTTTGAGAAAGGGTTTGCGTAGCAA
>NZ_ALWB01000159.1 GCF_000332215.1 Pseudanabaena biceps PCC 7429 | reverse complement strand
CTCGTCCCAAAAAGGTCAACAAAGACATCCTTAATTCCTAATCCTAAATATTCTCCTTTTCATTCTCTTGGATTTGCCCAGTTCTCCATTCTCTGGGTTACTTTTCCTGCTCTTTTTCTGATTAGCTTAATCAACTTAGTCTAAACTCCAGTCAGGGCTTTGCCGCACTTTTAGTCAGGATCGGCTCTCCTGCTTGTTCTCCGAAACCTCGTGGTAAGTCTCTTGGTTGGAAATCTGGGCGCAAGCGCGATCCTTATCCTCGCTTTCCTATCATCAAAAAACGACGCTTCTCGTCCCAAAAAGGTCAACAAAGACATCCTTAATTCCTAATCCTAAATATTCTCCTTTTCATTCTCTTGGATTTGCCCAGTTCTCCATTCTCTGGGTTACTTTTTCCTGCTCTTTTTCTGATTAGCTTAATCAACTTAGTCTAAACTCCAGTCAGGGCTTTGCCGCACTTTTAGTCAGGATCGGCTCTCCTGCTTGTTCTCCGAAACCTCGTGGTAAGTCTCTTGGTTGGAAATCTGGGCGCAAGCGCGATCCTTATCCTCGCTTTCCTATCATCAAAAAACGCGCTTCTCGTCCCAAAAAGGTCAACAAAGACATCCTTAATTCCTAATCCTAAATATTCTCCTTTTCATTCTCTTGGATTTGCCCAGTTCTCCATTCTCTGGGTTACTTTTTCCTGCTCTTTTTCTGATTAGCTTAATCAACTTAGTCTAAACTCCAGTCGTAGAGATAGGTAATCCCGTTAATTCTCCCTCTTGTCTGCACTTGGGCTTTTAGTCCAACGTTCTCCTCAGTAAGTTTTGCCACAAATTCGGTTATGGTCGGTTGGTTGGCAACAGCCTTGGCGATCGCCTCCTTTAATTGCGGCACAATGGCATCAAGGTTGACTACTTCTTTGACTCGTTCTGGTGATAGTCCGTGCCATATTTCAGGAAGTTTGAGTGTACTTCTGTCGATCGCTAAGTCTGCATCTTTCTTGCTGGCGGAAATATGGATATTTGCGATGAACTGACTACCAATGGGCATATAGGCTGCGTCATTGTGGACAACACCCATATTTTTCCATTGGTCGCCTGTTTGGACTTGAATTACTCTCTTGTCATAGATAGGACTTTGAGGATTGGCTTCGATCGCTATCCTGCAATTTAGGGATTCATGGGGTTGCCATTGTCGATCTTTGAGTTCGTTGGTTTCATACTGCAAGCCAATTACTTTGATTTTTTCTACCTGTAATTCTTGTAATCGGTTGGCTACGACTTCCGTAAACATTTTGCCCGCGATCGCGCGGTTGTTGTTATGCCATAGTGCGGCAGCTCGGCGTTCGCGTTCGGATTCTGGAATTGCATCGCGTTGGGTTTCTAGATATTTCTCGGCGGCGGCAAATTTGTCGTCAACGTCATTTTTGGAGATTCCCAGTTGGAATTCTAGTTTCAGGTTGCCGAAGATTTTACCTGTTTCAATGGTTTTCCCATAGGCGGCTAAGGTGGCTGGCGAGATCAATCCCACGTCAATTTTGTCCCGATCGATTAGGGCGACAGCTTTGTAAGGATATTGTTTTTCGGTCTTCCAGTCCTTATTCTTTGCCATCTGGATATCGACGGTTTCTCCTTTCCTTGCTATCTCCCAAATTGGCGACTCGCCATCGGGGTCGGTAGCGATCGCACTGACGATTTCGATTTTGTTACCTTTGCTAGAAGTAGCGGTGAGGGCGATACCTTCTTCATGTTCTAGGCGACTACGACTGGCGACGGCTTCGGAGATGAGCTTGTTGTAGTGCGTGGCGATTCCCTTGGCCCATTCGCTATCTGCGGCGGTATGGCTATCTTTGGGGAAGATATGGTCAAATCGGTTGTAATTGCGATCGCCAATCAAACTATATTCCTTATAAATTTGATTGGCTTGTTCCACCATCCAGCCAACGGGGTCTTGGGTATTGGTTTTGATGCCTTCAGCACCGATATAGGCATAGCTATTGTCTTTGTCTTTTATCCATTCCACCTGTTTGTATTTGGCGACTTTCTGACAGAATTGAAATTCATCTTCATTGACTTTTCTGGCACTTTTGGGCGTATCGACAGCACGCTGTAAATTCACAGCGGCTAGGCTTTCTAACTGCCACAACAGTCTCTCGGTTTTGGCTAAACCTTGGGCTACGGCAGTCGCTTTTTCTGGTTCGGGTTGGTTGGGGATGGTACTGGCGATTTGGGTAATCTCGGCAATCTGATTCCTCCATGCGTCATTGAGAATGCGAAAGGGTTTCTTAGGATCTTTGTCTTCGGCAAGTAGCTTTTGGAAATGTTTGCCAATGTCTTGCAAGTATTCAGGTCTTTCAGATTCTGGGATATATTGCGTTTCCCATCGCAAGGCTTCTAGCCTCATGCCCAGATTCGCAACTCTTCCTGTGGGATTATCGGCAGCATTAACGGCTGCACTGGCTAAGGTGGCAAATCCATTGGCAGCATCGCGGGGAATCTTCTTTTCTTTTTCAACTTGAATTGGTTTGTTCTCTGGCAGATTCTTGTCGATAATTTCTTGGATTAGAGTCGGATACTGATCAATGATTTTCTGGGAACTGGCTTGCTGTTCGGGAGATAATTGGCTGGGAATAATCCCCACGCGATCGCCATCAAAGTCAATTACTAGTCGTTTCGCATCGTTGGGATTGAGGTAGCAGACTCCTCTCTGCCGATAGGCTTCGGGATCTAGTTCGCGCAAAACTGTGAGGTTATTCGTAAATACGTCGAAGTTGGCGGCATTGGCGACGGGACTGCGATAGATAGCAACTTCAGATCCATCGGGTAGTCCTGTAAAACTGACTTCGCCTTCTTGCAGTTGGTTGTGGGGTTGGGCAATGCCACTGGGGACGTAAACGCCTCCTGTAGCGACTTCTTGCCATTCGCTCTGTAGGAATTCTCGCAGTCGTTTGGCGATGTCTTCCATTTCTAAGATCTGGCAATGACCGCCTTCAATCAGGTCAGTTTTGAGGATGTCATACAGCCAATCTTGGTATTCTTCGTTAGGGGAATTTAATGGCTCTCGGTCAATTTCATTGGCTGTTGTGTTTTCTTGTGGGCTCAATCCCAGTTCCAGTGCTAGTTCTGGCTCGATGATTTGGGTAATGTTAGCGCGATCTGTGACTTCCTCTTGTCTCTGCTGTAGACGCTTTTCATGGCGTTCGATATACAGTTGGGCTACTTTGCGCGGGTCGGATTGGGCTTCAGCGAGGCGTTCGGCTTTGATTTTCAGCTTGGGGAGTACGTCTGCTTGGACTCCTTCTGGGAAGAAGACTAATGCTTGGGTTCCCAACTTTTGTTCGGTGAATCTTGCATCTTCTTTCCTTGACCAGAATAGGCTAATCTCATGGATTCCAGTGGTGGTAGTTTTGTTGTCGCCTTTGATGCTCGATTTGGCGATAATCCCATCAACTTCTAGGGCTTGACAGAGCAAACTGGCTCGACAGGTTCCTTTGATGACACCCTGCCACTCAGGTACGGCGGCACGATATTGAAATGGACGATTCGGTTCGGCTTGCAGTTGGGTCGCGAGATCTGGTGAGATCAGGCTATAGCAGTCGCCCAGTTTACTGGCGATCGCTCCCATTGCTTTGTCACTAATAGTGATGCCATTGCTAAGGGTGATGGGTTGCTTTCCCCAATCCGCTTGGTAAATTCCTGTGGCTAGGTCTTTATTCAGGGTTTCATCATCAATGATGAGGATTCGCGATCGCTCTTTAAATATGGATGTCTTGGCTTCGGAGACGGGCAAACTGCCATAGGCGACGGCATCGCTATGATTGGTGAAGATTTCTTGGCTTACCTTTTCGGCGATGGCGCGATCGCCAAAGTAAGCGGTTCTTCCATTGGTAAGAATTAGATATAGGTCTTGTTCTTGCAGTCGCTCGATGTCTCTTTCGGTGATGCCATCGTACATCTTACCGACAGCGAGTTTACTCGGCTCAATATCTTTCCCGATCTTCAGTTCGAGGTAGCTATGCTCGACGGTTTTCACGGGCAAGGGTAACTCTTGCCCTGTCTTCAGGTCAATCTGTCTAAATTCCATCTCGTCATTTCTCGCTAGAATTCAAAGTCAATTTCTACTTCTTTTTTTGGTTTAGTTCCTTGTGTTTTCGGTTTTACTTTTTTCTTTTTGGGCTTTGGTTCTGCATCTTCGTCATACAGTGAATACTGTGATTCATAGCGGGCGATGTCATCAAAGCTGGCTAGTCCTTCGCTCAGCAGTTCGTCGTAGGTGTAGCCTGCATCAATCTTGGACTGAATATTGTTTCTCATTGGTTCCTCTTTAAATGCTTAGGATTGAATACAATGGGTTTCGGAAATTGACAATCTAGAGAGTATATTCTATCAATTTCTCTGGATTGGTGTTTGAGAATATTGTTGGTACAAATTCTGGGATTGTCAATACTCCATTATGGTAGTTTTAGCTTCATCGGCGAATCGCTAGATTTTCCAATAGTCTCCCGTTAGCTGTATTCTGGTTGTAGTTTCATTTCTTCTGTATGACCCTGCTCAATCTCAATCAAGCTGATTTGTCCGACATTCGTTTAATTGCTTCCGATGTTGATGGCACTCTTACCCAAGATGGGAAATTCTCTTCTGATTTCATCTCGACTCTTCTGGATTTACAATCAGCAGGAATTAAAGTCCTATTGGTGACTGGTCGTTCGGCGGGTTGGGTTAGTGCTTTGGTGAATTATTTACCTGTGGCTGGGGCGATCGCGGAAAATGGTGGTTTGTTTTTACAGCCCAATGGTCAACAAGATTTGCTCTCTTCGGTTCCTAATCTATCTAGACATCGTATTCTCTTAGAAAATACTTTTCATCACATTAAGCAGCTATTTCCTCATCTTTATCCTTCTGCTGATAATCAATTCCGCATTACTGATTGGACTTTTGATGTCAATGATTTATCAACCGATGATATTCAAGCCATCTCTTCGCAATGTCAGCAAATGGGTTGGAGTTTCACTTACAGCAATGTCCAATGTCATATCAAACCACCTCACCAAGATAAAGCTACTGGCTTAGAGATGGTACTCAAAACTCATTTTCCTGAAATCAATTCACAGCAAGTGCTAACTGTTGGCGATAGTCCCAATGATGAAGCAATGTTCGATCCTACCAAATTTCCCATCTCGGTCGGCGTAGCAAATGTTCGCCATTATCAAGACAAAATGCTGTATTTACCAAAATATTTTACTCAGGCTCCTGAGTTTGCTGGCTTCCAAGAGTTAGCCATGCTATTGCTTAAAAATTGTGTCACAGATAACAGTATGAAAACGAGGCGATCCTATGCAGGATAAATACAATAAAATTTTGATCTTTTTTGATCTTTTATAGATCAGATCTAGAGTGATCGATGTATGCTTAAATTGCAGTTTTTTATCTACAGGAGATTACTTACCTAGTTTTCCCCTTCAAACACAAAAAAGCCAGTGGGACGAATCACTAGCTTCTTTGTAAACCCGAAGGTTCTATTAAATTCAATATCCAGGAATGGACAGATGTTGCTTTGAGAGTGCAATTTTGTTCAGTGCTTCTTTTTATCTTAACGCAAGATACAAGATTAGCAACAGTTTTTGCTGCAAATTTTTAAATAATTTGTAAAAGTCAATAATTGATTGTCGAACTGAATTCAAAAAGTCTGTTTATTTCCTGGTTGAAGTCATTACAACCCATACAATCAGGATAATCTAAATGTTTTTATATTTGCGAGACTTGCCACAGCAGATCGGAGAAGTGATCGCCTGTGGCAAGCAAAAAGGAGGTCAATCAGCTTGACCTACCAAGAAGATCGTATTTGTAATACTTCCGATCTTAAATTCACAACCAAAGGCTTAGATCCAAAATCATTAACCACAACAGAATTAGCAGCGCAAACCTTTGCGAGCTTTTTCCCATATTCGTGGAATTTTATCTATGCCAAAAATATAGATCGGACGAGTAAACCAGAATGGAAAACCGAAACGCGCTATCCGATTACAGGAAGGCGACTGTACGACTATTGGGCTGATAACGAAACGCTAATCGGCGTAAGATTTGACAACCAAACCGAATACGCCCTCCTCGACATAGACAAAGGCAGCCCCTACCACCCCAGCAACAACCACGAAAAATTTAAAACCGTACTGCAAGCCCTAGAAGACATAGGACTAGTCAGACCGCTAATCGTACAGAGTTCGCATAGCGAAGGACTGCATATCTACTATCCCCTCTGGCAAGAAGTACCCAGTTTCGGCATCGCCTGCGCGATCAAAAGCTGCCTGCAAAAAAACAACTGCGAAATCGCCGCAGGAGTAATCGAGAGCTTTCCGAATACAAAAAAATACGACTCAGAATACAACGGACATCGACTGCCCCTGCAAACAGGCAGTTACCAACTCGACAACGACCTCCAAATTATCGGACGAGATCTAAATCAATTTGTCGAAACATGGCTGACCGTGCAAGAGCATCAAGACATCGACCTATTAAAACAGGCGATCGCCGAAGCCAAAGCCAACTATCAACCACCCAAAGACAACCGCAAACTAATTAAATGGCGGGAAGACTTAGAACAGCAAATCCAACAAGGATGGACAGGACAGGGACAATCCAACCAACTGTTATATCTAATGGGCAAATACGCCCGAGTCTTCTTAGGATGTGAAGAAGACGAAGCGATCGCTGAATACATCACCAAAACCGCCAAAACCGCCGCAGGATTTATTAAATTTTGTGGCGATATCAAGAGACTCGAACAAAAAGCCAAAGACATCGCCAAATGGTGTATGAAACATCATTTCCCTTGGGGAAGCAAAAAGGAAGAACAATCAAATGACGAAAGTGAAGATATAAAAAACAAAAAATCCCAGAAACAAGCAGAAAGACTCGAACGCATCCGAACAACCGTAAACGAGCTAAATAAAACAGGAGAAATGCCAGAAACAATCCGAGGGATGGCACAAGCGATCGCCAAAATAGCAAAAGTATCAGTAGAAACCCTATATGACAATAAACAGCTATGGCATCCAGAATTCACCGAATCGCGTAACAGCACAAATACAAACAATTCCGCCCCATCCCCCATAGCGATCGCCCCCCCGATCGAACAAGCTGAAATCCAGACAGAAAGGACTGTTACAGAAAAAGCCCTATATAAAGCGTTACCCCCCTCTGAAACGCCCCTGCGAGGGCAAGAATTGCCAAAATTTGCCGACGTTGATTTTCAGGTCGCGACGGACTTGCCAAAGTCGTCACAAAAAAGTGGCGATCTGATGTGGATCGAGACACATGGCAGGCTAAGTTCGCCAAAAGCTGAAATTTCTAAGGTCGCGATCTCCCAAAATCCATCTACTCGCACGGCTAATGCCGATTGTTTGCGACCCTATGAACCACCAAAATCTGAGCCTATATCAGCGATTGGAAGCAGGATAGGCTATCTGCGAACTTTACTAGAAACGCCTATTTTTCGTAAGAGTAAATCTGCATCGGAAATTGCTAGCTTGCAAGCCGAACTAGAAAAGCTAGAACGCGATCGGCAGACAAACTCCAGTCCCTGATTGATCGTCCGAATTTTGCAATGTTGACAAATGGTGATGATATTGTGCTTGTGAAGCTAGAGGGTAAGCAATATGGAATGTCTCAGGTTGTGTCTCCTCTGGTTAATCAGGGTGAGTTAGAGGTGGCATGGCAAGTTTTACGCAAGATTGCAGAAATAGAAGTTTGATGTATAGATTAAGGATTTCCACCAGTTCTCTTTTTTTCTTTGTCTATTTGACGCTCTACCGAATTAATCATGTCTTTTACCCAATGAGACATTTTAGGGTGTTTGCGCCATGATTTGAATAGTGTTAAGTATGTTTCAAGCTTAGCAGTTTCAGCTCTATATAATTGTAGACGGGATTCTAGAGCATCGCAAAACTCTTCAATTTCACCAAATTCATTGGTCAGTTTTACTAAAGCTGGATGCCATTGACTCTCACCTGAATCTTTTTTCTCAAGTATAGGATAAAAGTTACATAAGAAACGTAATCGTTTTTTTGGGTCTTTCTTAGCCCAATTGATATATTCGGTTTCAGGGACTCCAAATATTATACCTGCATTATTTTGAGATTTTCCATCGGTATATTGGAGGTGTCCAACAAGTTCTTCCAAATAAAAAATTTCTGATGGAGTCCCAATTTCAAAGAAATTAGATAAAGCATTCCATAACAAAATCGGCTTTTCTTTAACTAATTCTTGAATTACACTTCTAAAATCGTTGTCTAGTATATGAAAAACTTCTGTTGTCTTAACTTGACATAACCGTACAACTTGATTAATTAGTCCAATTGCAAATTTATCATCAATTCCGCAAAAATTATGAACCAAAAGAGTTGTTTTTTGAACGCATATGCATGATTTATTACTGTTCTTTCTATTTGAAGAAGGTTTGGTGCAGTAACTAGTTGTTGGGAGCATCTCAATTAGGCACTGAGTATAAATACTTAGGAGAAAAGAGGGATAAAATAGAAATAAATTAACCCGTCCAAGCAAATGACACCAGAAGAAAAAGGAAGACTTGAAGCCTGCACCAGAGA
>NZ_ALWB01000158.1 GCF_000332215.1 Pseudanabaena biceps PCC 7429 | reverse complement strand
ATTTGCCCAGTTCTCCATTCTCTGGGTTACTTTTTCCTGCTCTTTTTCTGATTAGCTTAATCAACTTAGTCTAAACTCCAGTCAAGTTACGAACTTTATAGCCTATCTCGAAAGACACCGCCTCCGTATCCCTGACTACCAAGCTTTTCAAACACAAGGAATTACCATTGGCTCTGGTGCTGTTGAATCTACTATCAAGCAAATTGGGCGTAGAATCAAAATATCTGGTGCTCAGTGGAAGCGCGATAATCTTCCCCAAGTTCTTAAACATCGTTGCGCTTATCTCAACCTCAATCTTGCCTAAGTATATTTACTCAGTGCCTAATTGAGATGCTCCCTACTTAGGTAAGGTTGTTGTCAAAAATTATTGGAAATCTAGTCGTCCTATTTCTGCTTGGTTAGATGAGTTTCAAGTAGATCGTGATGGCAAGATCGTCCATCCCAAGCAAGCAGAAATAATTTGCAGCTTAGACCAGATTCAGGAAATTCGGTTATGGGTCTCTGCCTATATAAAACGTTGTAAGCAGGTAATTCGTAATTTCGATCAAATGCTAGAACAAGATTGTCTCGATAGTCAGCAGAGACAAATACTACTAAGTAGCTAGATAAATAGCTAGATAAATAGCTAGATAAATAGTTAGATGCAATCAAATATCAACCCAACAACTTGCACCTAAAGCTGCGCCTATGCTCCAGTTTCTTGGGTTTATATTATTTTCAGCTACAAAATAAACCCAAAAGAGGGTTGCTGTGCTCCTTGCGGCAACCCTCTTTTGGGTTTATTTTGAGTTAGCTAGGCTAAATCAAAAACCAAAAGATGAATGGCGACGCTTCGCGTCGCCATTCATTTATGCCCTAAGCAAAACTTACATCGCTATGACCAGTGTTTTTAACAAAAACGCTGATTAAAAATGTTGATTATAGTTTCAGAGCAAAATGCTGGAAGACTAACTTTAAAATGAGAAAAAATGAGAATTTCTACTTTGTTTTAGTAGGCAATTTGGCGGGATGTCCCCCATTTGTATACCGTAAATGAGCTAAACTAATCTTAATATTAAGGGGAACAATTGTAGAGGCAAGCTAATAATGGCTAAGCGCGTAAGGATTGAGCCGATTGCCCAAATAGCGGATATTGCAACTAATGGTGCATTACTATCTGGCTTAATGGGAGAAGAGCTAAGTATTTTAAAAGAATGTGGCGGTCGTGGCATGTGCGCGACCTGTCACGTTTATATCCAAGACGGAATGTCTTCGCTTAGCCCCATGGGTAAACGAGAGAAGCGCACCTTAGAAGTCATTACCACTTGTAAACCAAACTCTAGGCTGGCTTGCCAAGCCAAGGTTATGGGTGAGGGCATTGTGGTTGAATTGCCCGTCGGTATGTATGTTCAATCAATTCAAGATATCGAAGCTTTAATTGGAAGACGATGTGAAAAGCCGCTGCTGAGTCCAATCACAGGGCAGACGCTAGTAGAGGTAGGGCAGTTAATTACTAGATCGGTTGTTCGTCAACTGGAAAACACTAATTTCAGTGTTGGCGAGCAATTAGCAAATACGAAAAAAGCCGATGTTTTTGAATAAAAATAATATGATTAATTAATATAATTAATACGATCGCGACTGGATTTTAATTCAGTTAACGATCTGACGATCTATTGGTTATTATTGATTATTTTTATTATTCAGTTATTTGTGTTCACGACTAACTTTGTATTTAATCTGTGTATTTAATCTGTGCATTTAACCTCTCTATTTAACCTCTGTATTCGATCTCTGTATTTAATCTTTGCGTTTAACCATCTTTTGGATAGGAGTATTTACTTATGACTGTTGCCGTCGATCGCCCAAATAGCGCAACTAGAGCGAAAAGAAAAAATAATCACTATAGTCTGCAAGATTTTTTTCTACCCGACTTGGAAAAGGGAATCATCGAAGATTGGAATGGTTCGAGAAATATCCTTACCAGTGAAGACTTTATTATTGGATTGCAGGAAGGCTTAGAAGATGAAGTTGGTGAAGCTTCGGCAGCTGTCATGTATTCCATTGGCTGTGAATGGGGACAGCAGGATGCATTGTTCTTTACCAAATGGTTTGAGCGGGATTTTGGGCGCAGTATTCGTCAAACAAATTTACCGTTTTTGCTAGAAACTTGGTGGTGGCCATTTACCTCACAAGGCTGGGGACGCTGGCAGGTAGATATGAGTGATCGCAAGCAGGGATTCATGTTTATTAGCGTGTTTGATTCTGCGGTTGCGCGCAGCCTTGGTGATGTGGGCAAGCCTGTTTGTCATTTATATGCAGGTTTGTTTTCGGGGTTCTTTACCCATTTAGTCAATAAAGAGCTGGAATGTATTGAGATTCAATGCTATTCGATGGGAGAAAACTACTGTAAATTCCTCCTCGGGGGCAAAAATCGGATTGATGCAGCTTCGTTTTGGCTAAATGAAGGGGCGACAACTCGAGACATTGAAGGTCGTTTGCGCAATGGAGAATTTTTAAAATGAGTAGTTCGGATTGGCAGCTACAGCCATTACGCAGCTTTTGGCAGAGCGTAAATTGGGAAAATCGGACGATCGCACCTGTAAGCAATAATGGGCAAGCGAGTCAGTCCTTGAGCCTTTTGATGTCCGTAAGAGAATATTTTCGAGCCATCTCTTGGACTGGCATTCCTGCAATTGCCGTCACATCTAGTGATACTAAGTTTAGTAACTCTTCGGTCGATGAAAGCAATGAAACCCTTGAAGATTTCCTAGACGACATTTCTAAATTCTTTTAAAAATTATTCTCGGCAGAGGATCTTCTCAGCAGAGTAATAGGGCGCAATCCCGATTTGCAAAAATTTAACTCTCGTAATATAAGAACTATGATTCCTAAGATTCAAGACTTAATAAACCAAGCGCAAGACCGTTACCTTGCCTCGGATGAGCTAGGACTGATGGAAAGTTATGTTAACTCACTGCCCGAACGCTTAAAACTGTATAAATTAATTCGCGATCGCGAAATTGAGATTTTGCAAGCCGTAGCCGATCAAGTGCCCAGTGAATTACCCAATGTAACCGAAGCAGATCTGGAGACTGGGGTCAAAAATTTAATCCTTGTTCTCCGCTATAGCTCGATGGCAATGCTTTTAAACGACGAGAATTTTTTAAAGCAAAGATTGCTAAATTGGCTGGAAGGGATTATGTCTATGCGAGATATGCGCCGTCTCAATGAAACCCTCTATAAGTTACTCAATCAAGGATTGCGTCAACAGGTTAGTCCCGTGCAACTGGCTTTGATCCAGCCTTTGATTACCGCCGCCCAAGTCACGCTAATCTACTAGAGACAAACATTATGATTTCTGTTGCCGATCTCATCAAAGAAAATCGCATTCCTGCTAACTTTTTTGACTATAACTCCTATGTCAAAGGCGATCTGGAAATTGGGTTGCTCGAAAATCGTCGTGGCGATCGCCTAATAGCCGTTCCCGACACATTAATTTCTTCCCTTTACGCAGGCTTAGCCAAGGAAACAGGACAAGCATCGAGACTAGTCTTGTTTAACTGCGGCAAGTGGTGGGGCAAAAACTTTTACACCCGCTTTACCGAATCCTTGGAAGAATATTACGCTCAGTCTCTAGCTGAGATGGATATGATCACGTTCATTCAGAGCCTGCGGGAATGTTGGCAAACCCATGGCTGGGGAAAGTTCGAGTTTGTCCCCGAATATCAAGCTCAAGGACTCATTCTCATTAATACCTATAACTCACCCTATGTAAGGGCGGTTAATGGCAATACGATGCCAACTGGATATCTAGAATCTGGCATTCTTACGTCATTCTTTACCCGTTTGACGGGACGTGAGTTATTGGCAGTTCAGACAACTTGCGAATCGTTAGGAGCTAGTTGTAACACCTACATCATCGGATTGCCCGAGAGATTGCAAGTGGTTGATTCCCTTTTGGCTGAAGGTCTAACCCATGAGGCGATCCTACAGCGAATTCTCAAGTAGATAATACGCCCAAAGATGAGTGGCGGCGCGAAGCGCCGCCACTCATCTTTAGGGTTTTGATTTGTCCTAAGCAAAAAAAAGGTGGCACGATGAGCCACCTTTTTTATTTGTTTTTTGATTGTTGAGATGCTTTGACTAATTGTTGCTGGGACTTCCAAGCCTCAGTTAGATGACCAAAGTTTTTCTTAAACTCTTCGCCACCCCACCAACTACCGATACGTCCTTCATCCCAAGATGCAGAAATAGCTCCGTAGCTGAGTCCGAGAACTCCTATTCCCAAAAACAACATACTCAACAAAACCACCGCCGAAGTTGGTAAGTCAACTATATGTTTGCTAACCAAAAAATAGCTAACGATAAATGTTGTCAGCCCCATACCCGTGGGTATCCCACAAAAAAGAGCAGCCCGCCGAACGATCCGACGGTTTACTTCATCAGGAATCCCCAAAGAATTACTGCTCTTGCTCTTTGAGGTATTGCTAATTACTGGCTTGACAATTGCTTTAGCAGCGGGAGCCACAGGTGCTTTTTTTGGCTCCTTGGCTTTTTTATTACGATTATTTGGCTCGAAAGGAATCCTTTCTGCGGTTGGTTTACTCACTTTTGCCCCTTACTTTAGCTTCTTGTTTTTATACCAAAGCTCAAAATGGCTACGCCATTTTGAGCTTTGAAAACCCTTACTGGGTTTGGTTTTCAATTCGTAGAAGTGTTGTCACACTTTCGTGAATTGGTATTACACCTTTGATAGGGTGAAGTACTATGTGAAGCGATCGCTATTCCTAGATTTCCAGATATAATTTCCAGATATATAAGGCATCTAGAATTTTGGATCTAGCCTCTTACACCAAGGCTTTGAATGAGTTGCTTGTAGTGGGCGCGATCTTGGTTACGGACATAAGCGAGTAAGCGCTTACGTTGACCGATGATTTTGAGCAAACTACGGCGAGAAGAGAAATCTTTAGGATGTAGCTTGAGGTGAGTGGTTAGTTGATTAACCCGCTCGGTGAGCAATGCCACCTGAACATCAGAGGAGCCTGTGTCAGTGGGGTGTTTTTGATATTCGGAGAATATTTCGAGCTTGCGTTCTTGCAAAAGTGCCATGATAAAAACTTGAACGTGTTTTGAAGTGTACGTGACATAAACTCGACAGTAAACGCACTTAGGAGTTTAAAGCGAGGTTCCTAACCTCACGGTTGGGAATTCCTAGTTATTTCCATCTCTGGAATTTCGCCACTTATCGCGAGTTAGCCTATTTACTCCCTCGACGACAGATCGACTGCCTAGGCGGTTTCCATTCCTCAGTAGTCTCTGAGTATTTATGGGGAAAATATGGCGATCGCCATATTTTTTGAAGCTGTGATCATTTAGACAGACTAGCTTAACATGTTGGATGCCCATCTTTGCATCAAAAATTTCCCGCAATCTTATTTAGCGCAAATGTGGTAATTTGCGCTAATAAGGATGAGTGGCGGCGCTTCGTGCCGACACTCAATTAATTTATTTTAGTGGGCTGAGCCGTTACCGTGATATTTGTCAGTATCGTAAAAGCCATTACGAGTCCCAAAAAATAAACAGCTAACTGTAAACAAAACAGTCAAAATTGGCAAAATTACTTTGAGATCGAGCATATTTTTTTGGGTTGGGAATAAAATGAGGCTGGCTTATATTTTAGTAGCAGAAAATCCTTAAGGAAGCTACATCTAACTTCTTTCTTAAGGATTAAACTCTTAAGGAGTAAAAAATTTAGCCCACAGACAACAACAAAATGATGCGCGGAATGCATCATTTTGTTGCCTAAAAGTTCAATTGCCTAAAAATCATTATTTCTCTGGCAATACCCAAAAAGCTAACTCAAATCATGGCTAATTGCCGCCATCGGTATTATCCGTAACGTCACCGCTAGGACGATAGCTTTGCTCAAAGGCATAGCGCACGATCTGGGAACGATTTTCCAAGTTGAGTTTAGTCATGATGCTGCTGAGGTGAGTTTGCACAGTCCGAGGACTGATTTGGAGTCGTTTGCCAATTTCTTTATTAGTAAAGCCTTGGACGACCTGCCAGAAAACACGCTCTTCGGAAGGGGTGAGCGTAGTTCGGGAAACAGGAGCTGTAGGCTGCTGGAATAGGCGCATATGCTCACTGGGTGTCCGATGGGGCTCCCGTTTGTGGGGTGAAAAGAAATCTATATCAGTTTTGCCAATGGTCATGCGATCGCCACTTTTCAGCAAAATCGGAAAAGTAATTCTCTGTCCGCGCATGAAAGAACCATTGCGGCTGCCAAAATCGACTAGGTAAAAACTACCAGATTCATTATTAGAATTGCGATTTTTGGCATCCCCTTTCATTGAAGACTCAAAACCTTCATTCTTGGAAGCGCCAACAATTTGGAGCGTGGCATGATAGCGTGATACCCATTTGTCGGTGAGTACAATTGAGTTGTCATATCCCCTGCCAATTGTCCAAAAATCAGCATTTATAAGTGGAATCATTTGCTGTCCCTCATCTGCATGAACGATCAGATAGGGATGTGGGTGTAAAAGAGTCACTGAACTATTAGACAACTTTGTTGTGTGCATCTCAATCAATTGCCAATATAACTTATTTATATATTGTGAGACGAGTTTAATAAATTTTGAGTTCCTTTTTTGGATTCATGACTTTTGATGACATATTCTGTCACGATGCTTTTGATGCGATATTTACGATATTTTTCATATTATGTTTTTACCTTCTATCGCAATCCTAAATAATTTGTGATGAGCCTCGACTTTGTTCAGCTATCGGTATAGATTGCCTGAGCAAAGTCGCAGTCCTAATTTTTCTCATGAATGATTGAAGACTGCTAAGTAGCTAAGCATAAGTAAACTTAAAACCTAGAAGAGAATAATGCCCGCTACGCGGGCGCTATTCTCTCTGGTTTTGTTTTTTAATCATACCCAGCTACTTATACCAATTGCCAAAGTGGCAACGCCATTTTGGCAATCTCAAAACCTTACTGGGTTTGATGTCCTGACTTAAGTGAATATAGCTATATTAGTAAGGGTTTTCAAGTTAAGAAATGGCTACGCCATTTCTTAACTTGGTATAACATCACTAATGGGAGAGAGATATAATATTTTTCTACCTATCGCAAATCTTAAAAAATTCAACCGATTATTATCAAAAAATCATGATTTGGATAGCGATCGCCATACAGTTAATACTCAGCGCGGGATTGCTATGGGCTTCATGGCAAGTATGGATGTTGCGTAACTCCCTCAAAGCAACCGTCCATACGGTAGAGTCTTGGATAGCAATTTGCGAGGAGGGTTTAGCTGTCTCTCAGCCTGGGCTTGAAGTTACTCGGAGTGGGGTGGGGATAGCGCGGCAGCAATATCAAATATTGCAATCTCAATTAGAAAAAATTCGTAACTTATTGTCTGTGGTAGGGCGTGGTGTATCCTTTGTAGGGAGTAGTTGGCAAAAGTCTCGAAAAAAACCATCGAAAGGCTCATCAACCTCTACAAATAAAAAATCAACCGACAGTTCAAGCACAAAATTGTCAGGCAAGTCCTCAGGCAGTAAGTCGTTAGGGAGCAAACAGAATGTCAAACGGCGCAGGTAAATTTTTGGGTGGAGTAATTGTCGGTACGGCAATAGGTACGGCAATAGGCATTTTATTTGCGCCGAGATCGGGTAAAGAAAGTCGCCAGTTTTTGAAAAAATCGGCTCAAGACTTGCCTAAAATTGCGGAAGAAATTGGCTCAAACGTCCAATATCAAGCTGATCGCTTAACTGAGCAAACCCAACGCACGATTGATGAGTTACTTTTACGACTTCAGGAGGCGATCGCTACAGGGCAAGATGCTAGCCGAAAACTACAGGAGGAATTAGCCATGTCTATGATCAGTTCCCCTGATAGTTTGTCTGTCGAAACAGGCGATCGCGCCATAGCGGATGAAGATGACGAATAGATCCTTGAAAAAGTGATCAAAAAGCACTTAAACAAGTCCTGAGAAATCTCTGAGAAAGTCCTTGAAAAGTAAGCAGTTATAAGAAATCAATTAATTAAGAAATTAAGAAATTATGTCAGAAGCGATCTTTTTGCTTGGTCTATCGTTTTTGCTAGTGGTTATCTGCTTAACAATTCTGTTGCTAACGGCGATTCCTGCTTTTCAAGAATTAGCCAAAGCTGCCAATAGCATCATTCGTCTAGCTGATACCTTGACCCGCGAACTTCCTGCCACATTAGAGGCAATTCGGATGACAGGTTTAGAGCTAAGTGAGTTAAGCGATGAACTCAATCAAGGAGCAAAAAATGCAGGCGAGGCGGTCAAGCAAGTAAATGATGGAATCAAGGGTGTCCGTCAAAGTGCATCCAGTGCCACGATCGCCACTAAAAGTGCCTTTGCGGGTATCAAAGCGGGCTTGAAATCCTTAGGTCGTCCCCGCCGCCAAAAGCGATCGGCTTCAGATTTGTATCAAGAAAATTTATCCCCCAGTCAGCAACCTGAAGAATGGCAAGAAGGTACGGAACCAGAAAATATAGTCAGCAACGATAGGTTAATTAATCCTGACGATCTTCGCTCTCAGGGGTTTATGGGTGATTTGAGGGCAGAAGATTGAGCGTAGACCGCTCAATCTTTTTTTTGATGGCTTTTCAGGATAGCTTTTTAGGATGGCTTTTTAGGATGGCTTTTTAGGATGGCTTTTTAGGATGGCTTTTTAGGATGGCTTGTCAGCATGATTACAGCGATCGCAAACACCATTGACGGTCACTTCATAGCTATCGACCTTTAAACCTGCGCGTACCTGCTGAAAACCTAATCCCTCAAAGGCATTCCAAGCGATATCCTCGATTTCCCCGCAACATTTACAGCGAAAGTGGTGATGAGGTTCGATATTGGCATCATAGCGACAGACTCCCTGTTCTAACAGTACTTCGCGGACTAGCCCTGCATCCCGTAAAGTTTGGAGTGACAGATAAACAGTTGCCTGCGATGAAGTAGGCGCATTCTGATTTAAATCATGCAGGATCTGTTCTGCGGTTGGATGATCTTCACGCCCCAATAAATTTGTATAAACGGCAAAGCGCTGTGGAGTGACCCGCAATCCTTTAGACTTCAGGATCTGGATAACTCTATCTGATTGCTTTTGCATATAACCTTCCTCCTAATTACCGAAACTATTGACAGATATTCTTGTAAAGCCTCTCTAGATAAGATTTTTCAGTCTTGCAGCGCCAAGCGCTGAAATAAAAGTCCAGAGTCTCTGGGCTTTTTGGTGAATGAATAAGCCCCAGAAATTTTTGGAGTTAAACCGTTCACAATTTGCCGCAAAAGCAAGCGCTAAGGCAATCCAAGTTCAATGCAAGTTCAATGCAATTATTTCTCTGACACTTTTCTGGGCAATTGGCTTCAAAAAATTACTCAAAAAAATTTACTAACGATTGACTTAGGCAATCCTATAGATCGCAACTATAGCACCTCTATCTAGGAACTACAAATTTATTAAACTTTACATAAAAACTTAGTTGTTCTGGCTATTGACTAATTTCTAAATAAGAATTATTCTTAAATATGTGCTAGGGTCTTCTCAAGTTGAGATACGTTGTGTCTTGCTTGATTGGTAGATTCACGAGCCACTTCTAACCAAAACTTTTCACATAAACCCAGAGAAAAATATGGCAGTTATCGATACTCTTCCCGATGTAGTATTCAAGACTCGTGTCCGTGACGAGTCTGTAGAAGGTCCTAATCCCTACCGTTGGCAAGATCGCACCACTGAAGAAATCTTTGGTGGTAAAAAGGTTGTTTTGTTCTCGTTACCTGGTGCATTTACTCCTACCTGCTCTTCCAATCACTTACCTCGCTATGAAGAGCTTTATGATGAATTTAAAGCTTTGGGTATTGATGAAGTAATTGTCGTTTCTGTAAACGATGCTTTCGTTTTCTTTAAGTGGGGTAAGGAAATCGGCGTAAAAAACGTATTCTTACTTCCCGATGGTAATGGCGAATTTACTCGCAAACTTGGCTTCTTGGTTGACAAGTCAAATATTGGTTTTGGCTATCGCTCTTGGCGCTATGCAGCCGTAATCAACGATAGCAAGATCGAAAAGCTCTTTGTTGAGCCTGGTTTTAGAGATAACGCTGATAGCGATCCCTTTGAAGTTTCCGATGCTGATACCGTCTTGGCTTATCTTAAGGGTGTCGATCCTACTGGTGTATCTGCTCCTCGTTTAGCATTTGAAGGCTAATCTCTAAAGTAAGAAAGTTCGTCTCGCGCACTTTCTTACTTTCATTAACGTAATTTTAAAGTGGGGTGGCTATGAAACTCTCTAGCAAAAATCTACATGAACGCCTCGAAACTGTTTACGATGCGATCGTGGTTGGCGGTGGTATGGGTGGTCTTTCAGCAGCGATCTATCTAGCTCGCTATGGTTTGAAGTGCCTAGTAATCGAAAAAGGCAAAGGGCGATCGCTATGGATGCAAGATTTGCGTAATTATGTTGGACTCGATCCGCACACCCCCGGTCGTGACATCCTGAATCACGGGACCAAGACCTCCCTTGATTGGGGAGCCGATCATTTACGTGGTTATGTGGAAGAGGTAACCGATGAAGGTGAAACCTTTGCCGTCAAAGTGAAGGTGGGTAAACAAAATAGCATTTATCCCGTATTTCGCAGTAAGTATGTGATTGCTGCTTCTGGCATCATAGATAATTTGCCCCAGCTAGAAGATATGCAGAATGTCTATGACTATGCAGGTTACACTCTTCATGTCTGCATGATCTGCGATGGCTATGATATGTGGGATCAGAAAGCGGTGCTGATTGCCAATACAGAAGGACAAATTGGAGCAGCCTTTGTCTTAAACTGGTTTACTCCCTACATTTCTGTTTTGACCCATGGATTATGCACCGTTAGCGATAAAACCAAACAGAAATTAGCCGAGCATGGATATCCATTATATGAAGCTCCGATCGCGAAGTTCCTCGGTGAAAATCATCAACTGAGTGGAGTGGAACTCACCGATGGCACAATTGTGGAGGCAACTACTGGCTTAGTTGGCATGGGTTCTGTTTACCATAATCAATATCTAAAAGGTATTGAAGGTTTAGAATGGGATGGACAGAATCTAGTCACTAACGATATGTGCAAAACCAGTCACGATCGCATTTTTGCCCTTGGCGATTTGAAGAAAGGTTTGAATCAAGTATCGATCGCTGTAGCCGATGGTACTTTAGCGGCTACACAAATCTGGCGCAATATCCGCCGTGCTAGTCCACCTCGCAAATGGGAAGAGAATATCAAAGTTGCTACTGTATAGTTATAGCTGTATTCACTTACAGCAATTATCGATCAAACCCAAACCAAGGAAATTTTTGAAAGCCTTGCTTTGCAAGGCTTTCAAAAATTTCCTTGTGGTTCGTTTGATTGTAACTCATTTGGAGATTGACCTATGATTAGTGTACACTAATTATAGGTCAAGAGGATCAATCATGAAATATATATTGCTCGTTTACAGCGACGAAACTGCATGGACAGAAAATGAGAGAGAGCAATGCTTTAAGGAGTCAGTGCATCTCACCCAAGAGCTGAATGCGAACGGTCAATACTTGGGCGCTTCACCACTACAATCCGTTGCCAAAGCAACTAGTGTGAGGATGCGTGACGGCAAACGACTAGTAACCGATGGTCCCTTTGCCGAAACAAGAGAACAACTTGGTGGTTACTTCTTGATCGATGCAACCAATCTTGAAGAAGCGATCGCGATCGCCGAACGCATTCCCACAGTCCACAAAGGCACGGTTGAAATTCGCCCGATTCTAGAGCTATCAGGCTTGCCATCAGAAAAGTAGTCTCCATAAACAGAACGCGCCCAAAATTTCCCATCAGCTTTAAAAAACTTTTCTAGAAAAATTTGCTCAGCCTGTCGATCGCTTGCCATCCCATTCGACTAAATAGTGAAGCAAAGGTTGAGACTCTCTTAACTCTACATAGCAATAGTAAACAGGAGATTGAAAGATGAAAGTCATGGTTATGGTCAAAGCGACCAAAGACTCAGAGGCTGGCGTGATGCCCAGCGAACAACTGCTGACTGACATGGGTAAATTCAACGAAGAATTGGTCAAAGCAGGGATTATGCTGGCTGGTGAGGGTCTACATCCTAGCTCAAAGGCAGTGAGGATAAGATTTTCAGGAGCAAATCGCAGCGTCATTGATGGTACATTCACAGAGACAAAGGAACTAGTGGCTGGCTACTGGATCTGGCAAGTACAGTCGATGGAAGAGGCGATCGCATGGGTCAAACGCTGTCCCAATCCCATGCCATCAGAATCAGAGATTGAGATTCGTCCGCTTTTTGAGGCGGCAGATTTTGGTGACGAGTTTACACCTGAACTTCGGGAACAGGAAGAACGCATCCGTGCAGAGGCAGAAAAGCTCAAAGTTTAGGCATTCAGACGGTTTTAAGCGCCATACGTATAGATTTGCAATCATTTATTAACCCAAGGAGTACATTATTATGCAATTGAATCCCTATCTAACCTTCAATGGTCAATGTGAAACCGCTTTTAAATTTTACGAACAGTGTTTGGGTGGCAAAATCGTAATGATGATGACTCACGGAGAATCACCTATGGCAGAACAAACTGCCGAAGCATGGCGCAATAAAATTCTCCATGCCCAATTAACCATTGGCGACATTGTCTTGATGCGTTCTGATGCTCCTCCTGATTACTTAGAAAAGCCACAGGGTTTCTACGTCAATCTTCAATTTGAAGATGTAGCCGAAGCAGAACGAGTATTTCAGGCCTTGGCAGAAAGTGGAACAGTACGGATGCCACTTCAGGAAACCTTCTGGGCTAAACGGTTTGGTATGTTTGTCGATCGCTTTGGAATTCCTTGGATGGTTAACTGCTCGGAATCCGCCTAAATCTATATTTCGATAGACTTCGACTACGCTCAGAAATCTCTGGCTGAGCGTAGCAAATATCTCAACCTTGGCGATAATTTTTGGGCATTATCCCCTCAGAACTGCCAAAAATTGCCTATTTTTTATACCAAGCTTTCTTCCATTCCTGCATTTGTTTGATTTCTGCTTGTTGTGAAGAAATAATATCTTGGGCAAGCTTCTTAATTTCTGGTCGGGTAGACTTAGTTGATGCATCTTTTGCCATTAACACTGCCCCTTCATGATGCGGAATCATGGCATTGATAAACCTGAAATCAAATTCGGCATCCTTTGCCCCTAAATCTTGGCTCATCATCCCCTTGATTTGATCGGGAGTCATTTCCATCATATGTCCCATCTGGGCATTATATGCCATCGGCATATTACTAGCAGAGGGATACCATTGTTTTCGCCAAGCTTGCAAATCGGCAATCTCTTTAGTTTGCGCCTTAATAATTTCATCAGCTAGCTTTTGAATTTCAGGACGTTGAGATTTTCCCTTAGCATATTTTGCCATCTCTAAGGCTCCTTGATGATGGGGAATCATCGCATCGATAAAGCGCAGATCAAAGTTCGCATCGGCTATTCCTAAATCCATTGCCATGTGCATATTCCCTCCATTGTGCATCGTCACCTTAGCCGCAGGGCTAGAGCTAGGGACAATAGCAGGTGTAGCTGCTGGGGTAGAAGATGCTTCAGGATTAGGTGTTGCATTACAAGCTGATAGGGAAACCGTTGCAATCGAGGCGATCGCTGTTAAACCTAAGCTATGGGATAAGATGTTAAACCTCTTGAGATTCATAATATGGAAATTTATTGGCTAAATAAAAGCTTAAAGCCAAAAAATGAAATGAAGACGAAATGTAACTATATCTTAAGTATAAATAACTAAGTAGCTGAGCATAATAAACCCCTAAAGACCTATAGCGCACGCGCAGCGTGCGCTATAGGTCTTTAGGGGTTTATATTTAATTAAGCCCAATTACTTATAGTCACTTACAGCAATTACCGATCAAACGAACCATAAGGAAATTTTTAAAAGCTTTGCAAAGCAAAGCTTTTAAAAATTTCCTTGGTTTGGGGTTAAGCGCAAAGCGCTGTAAGTCAGGACATCAAACTGCATAGAGAGTTGCGGCGCTTTGCGCCGCAACTCTC
>NZ_ALWB01000157.1 GCF_000332215.1 Pseudanabaena biceps PCC 7429 | reverse complement strand
CGCTTTCAAAAATTTCCTTGTGGTTCGTTTGATCGATAATTGCTGTAAGTAGCTAGGTGCAATTAAATATAAAACCCCAAAACTTGTAGCGTACGCTGCGCTTGCGCTACAGGTTTTGATTCTGGGTTTTAATTATGCCCAGCTACTTAGCGGTAGAAAACATGATTTTGGTTGGTAGATCAATGCCATTACCAAATACAGGGGTGGGATCTAAGCTGGTAATTAAGCGGAAATGCGTAGAGGATATTTTGGGTGTGGTGGGATGGGTCTCCCAAGACTTTAAAAGGTCATGCGATCGCGTTAAGAAAGCAACACCACGAATGAGGGGAGTGATTTGCCAACTGGCGACCAAGGTTTCCACAAGCGCTAATTCGATTTGAGGCGGTGCGTAGGCTTGGAGTAAGTCTTCTAAATATTCATTAAAATCCTCATCGTCTTCACCATCTAACTGATAACTATCGACGATGTACTTCACTCTTTGACGACTAATTTGTTCCCATACTTCCATAACTCCCTCGACTTTGGTTTGTGGTAAGTTGCTTATTTAGAGCTAAATTCATAGGAAAAGATATATTGTCGCGATCGTTAGATAATAATTAGTATAGCTGTATAAGTAAAGATTCTTTCAAGCTAAATTAGATGATCGCATGATTCCTCAGAAATTACGATTAAAAAATTTCCTGAGCTATCAGCAACTAGCCTTAGATTTTAGTGGGCTACATGTTGCTTGTATTTGCGGTGGTAATGGGTCGGGGAAATCTTCTTTGTTAGAAGCGATGTCTTGGGCAATTTGGGGAGCAAGTCGCGTTGCTTCGGAAGATGATGTGATTCATGTTGGCTCTAAAGAAGCGCAAGTGGATTTTACCTTTATGGCAGGGGGAGAGGTCTATCGAGTGATGCGGACGCGATCGCGCAATAGTTCAACATCGCTAGAATTTCAGGTTATGAGTGAAGGGAAATTTAAATCGCTGACAGAAAGAAAGGTGCGATCAACGCAACAGACCATTGTTTCGCACCTCAAAATGGATTATGAAACCTTTATCAATTCGGTATATTTGCGCCAAGGGCGTGCCGATGAGTTTATGCTCAAGCGTCCGAGCGATCGCAAGCAAATTTTGGCGGATATGCTGGCTTTATCGCAGTATGACGAGTTGGCAGAACGCGCTAAGGACATTGCTCGAACCAGTAAAGCCGAATCGATCGTGTTAGAGAATATGCTGGTACATCTTAGGGCGCAAATTCTGGCAGGGGAAGCGATCTCGCCACAGTTAACAGCATTGCAATCGCAGTTAACAGAATTACAGGGCTGGGAGAGCCGCGATCTCGATCGCTTGCAGGTGGCGGAGAAATTGCAGAAACAGTATGAAAGTCACTTGCAGCAATTAACTTGGCTCCAGCAGCAGCAAGCGGGCTTAACTAGTAATCTCATGCAAACTGATCGCCAATTGCTGAGTCAGTGCAAACAAATCCAGCAGTTAGAAGCAACCCTGTCGCAGCGATCGCAAATTTTGCAAGATCGCGATCGCTACCAATTGCTAGCCACGCAAACAGCAGAACTCGAATGTAAGTTTCAGACCTATCAACATCTAAGCGATCGGCGAGTTGAATTCAGCCATAAACTGACAGGATTGCAAACCGAACTTAAGGCGCAATTGCGCCATTATCAGGCTCAGTTGGAGGCTTTAGTCCAGCAAGAAAGGGATCTGCAAGGTATTCTCGGTCGAGCCCCAGAAATCGAAGTAGCGATCGCCCAATTAAATTTAGCGCGGTCAGTCTTACAAGAGTTTGATCGCCTTCATGGGCAATCTACGCCCTTGATCCATCGCCATCAAGTACTTCAGCACCAGTTAGAGAGAGAACAGACAAAACTCACTGCCAAATTAGAGGAACTAGTGGCGAAGAGGGAACAGTTATATTTACAGGTTCAGCACCACGATCGCTTGCTTATTGCTGCTCAGGAACTAGATCGCCAAATTGTACTTTTACAAAAAAAACAAGTCTATCAACAACGAGTCCATGAAAAAGGATTAGAACGGCGCGATTTTTTAGAGCGTTTAAAAATACGTTTGGCGGATGGTGAAGCAGCTTTTAATAAACTAGAAGCGAAAATGCGGCAATTAACCGTCCCCAATGCCCCCTGTCCATTGTGCGATCGCCCCCTAGATGAAGCTCATTGGCAACTGGTACAGAAAAAGCACAAAAAAGAATCTCGCGATTTACAAGCGGATATCTGGGTGGTGAAGGAGCAGCAAGCAGCTTCTGAATGCGAAATTCAAGTGTTGCGGGAAGAGTATCGCAATCTCATGAAAGAGATCGCGCCACTCAACGATTTGATTCAACGTAAGGGCAATTTACAGGAACGTTTAAAGGCGATCGCTGAGGCGCAGCAAAGGCTAGAGCTAATTGATGCGGAGATTGCGGAATTACGAGATCGCCTTCAGACTAACAACTATAGCCGCGAAGCATGGGAGGAGATGGAACTGATCGATCGGAATATTCGCAAATTTGCCTATGACGAAAAAAATCATGCCCTTGCCCGTGGCGATGTCGAGCGGTGGCGATGGGCTGAGGTCAAGCAGTCGGAATTAAAAAATGCTCAGCGTCAAGCCGAAAACTTAGCACTAAAAATTCCCGATCTGCAAACCAAAATCAAGCAATTACACGATCGCCTTGAGAAAAATCTGATCGATCTCGAAGTTCAGCACGAACTCGAACAATGCGATCGCGCACTCGTCCAACTTGCTTACGATCCCGATATCCACCACCAACTTCGCAGTCAAAAACAGGAATTAACGCCAGCACTATTGCAATATCAAGAACTGGCTCGCGCCGAGCAGGAATATCCCGAACTTCAGCAACAGGTTCAACAATTGCAGCAATTACATAATGTCCACCAGCAAGAGTTGGAAATTATGACCAATCAAATCGCACAATTGCAGACCCAATGTCAATCTTTGCAGGGCGATCATGCGGAGGAAATCCGTTCTTTGCGGCAAAATTGCCAAGATTGGCGATCGCAAATGGATGGATTATTATCGCAAATTGGTAGCCTTCAGCAGTCGCAACAACAACTAGAGCAAAACCGACAAAGGGAAAGGGAAACCCTCACCCGAATCGAACTTGCCCGCCATCGCCAACGCATTCATACCGAGCTCCATCAAGCCTTTGGCAAGAATGGCATTCAAGCTCTGATGCTGGAAAATGTATTACCCCAAATTGAAGTAGAAGCCAATCAAATCCTCGCTCAACTCAGCGATCGGCAATTAAACGTGCGCTTTATCACCCAAAAATCTGGCAAAAAAAATGATCGGCTGATCGAAACCCTCGATATTGAAATCGCTGATACTAAAGGCACTAGACCCTATGAAACCTATTCAGGGGGGGAAGCCTTTCGGATCAATTTTGCAGTGCGACTTGCCCTATCCCGCGTACTCGCCCAACGCAAAGGCAGCACTTTGCAAACCCTGATTATTGATGAAGGATTTGGCAGTCAAGATCGATTGGGTTGCGATCGCCTTGTGAGTGCCATTAATGCGATCGCCCCAGATTTTGAATGTATTTTGGTAATTACCCATATGCCACAAATGAAGGAAGCCTTTAACACGCTCATCGAAGTGTCTAAAGGTGATGAAGGCTCTACCATACAGTTAGTAGGATGATGGCAAGTTTTTAATTGAGGATTATGATACTCCCTTCCCAGTGAAGAATTAGACGTTGCGGCGCTTCGCGCCGCAACGCTAATTATTGGTTTTTGATGTCTATTTCTTTGGTGGGAAGGGAGTAGCTACTTAGGAGCAGTTTAGTTAGGAGCTATTTAGGAGCAGTTATGTCTACCAAATCAATTTTGCTGATCGACGATGAACCCAATCTCGCTGCGGTAATTGCCGTATGTCTAGAAAGCTTTAAAGGTTGGCAAGTGCGCGTCGTCAATTCTGGTAAGGATGGGCTTAGCATTGTCGAGGATCTCCAGCCCGATGCCATCCTTCTTGATGTGATGATGCCCGCTATGGACGGTATCGAAGTCTATCAAAATCTCCAAGCGAATTCCCATACGCAACATATTCCCGTCATCCTATTGACTGCTAAGGTACAATCTCGCGATCGCGAATGTTTTGAGAATTTAGGTGTAGTCGGAATAATCGCCAAGCCCTTTGATCCGATGGCGATCGCTGATCGCATTGCCCAAATCTTAGATTGGTGAGGCGATCAGCGATCGCCTCACATTGTTCTCATTTTTAGTAATTAATATGTTGTTAATTACAGATTAAGAACTCTATACCTATTAATGAATATTCAATCTACCTATACTGACAAAACAATTTTAGTCATCGATGACGAAGCTTTTATTTGTGATATCTTGCAAACCTGCTTAGAGTTGCTCCATGGGTGTCGTACTGTTACTACAAAATCGGGGAAAGAAGCATTAGTCTTAGCCACGGAAATCAACCCCGACTTAATTATTCTCGATATCATCATGCCAAATATGGATGGTTTCTCCTTCCTGCAAAAACTAGAAGCCAATCCTCAAATTGCCCATATTCCTGTTATTTTATTGACATCTCGCGCAGATTTAACCGAACCGCAAGCGATCGCCAAATTAAAAGTAAAGGGGGCGATCGCCAAACCATTTTATCCGCTCAAGATCTTTTCGGAAATCTGTCGCATCTTAGGTTGGTAAACAAATTGGTAAACAAATTGGTAAACAAAGGTTTTTGCTATCAAACCCCAAGAGGAGACGGGCGGCGCAAAGTGTCGCCCGTCTCCTCTTGGGGTTGATAGCGCTTTCTTAAAACCTAGATGAGCGTACCGCCCGCGTAGCGGGCGGTACGCTCTCTGGTTTTGGTTTTTAATTATGCTTAACTGCTTATTGCTTAAAAGGATACAATGCTTTGCGAATTTAACAAAAATAATTACACCGCTTTATTCTTTTTATCAAAGAGAACCAGAACCGTTTGGACGATTAGTTCTAGATCGTACCAAATGCTCCAGTTCTTGCGATATTCAATATCGTAGTTAACGACTTCAGCAAAAGTTCGCACGTTAGAACGTCCATTGACTTGCCATACTCCCGTAATTCCTGGTTTAACATCTAGACGATTCCATTCCGTATACCGTTCGTCATGGTATTCAAGTTCGAGTTCGTAGGAGTTGATTTCATTAAAGGTAGGAGGACGAGTTCCGACCAAGCTCATGTCACCAATTAAGACATTCCAAAACTGCGGAAATTCGTCAATACTGGTTTTTCTTAAAAATTTGCCAATTTTAGTTACGCGTGGATCATCAGCATTTTTAAAAAATTTGTCACCAGAACTTAGATTGTCGCTAATAGCCGTCACCGATGCTGAATTTGCATCAATTTGATTAGCTACTTTGGTTTTGAGCTGTTCCGCATTCTTGACCATAGAGCGAAACTTCCAGATACGAAAAGGTTTGCTCAGTAATCCACAACGAACTTGTCCAAACAAAATCTCACCTTTGCTTTCGGTCATAATTGCGATCGCAATTGGGATAAAGACAATGGCAGTAAAACTTAAGCCAATTAACGAGCCAATGATATCAATGAGTCTTTTGATCGGATTGCGTACCGAAGGATGAACGGGAACGCTGGGATCTATGTCAATAAAGGGGAATAAAAACTTTAAGATGGGATAAAAGACCCTCAGAAAAGGAATTTGTTTTAACAATCGCTGAGTGCGAAATAGAAGCAATCCAAATTTCGTAATATTTCTTACTTTAGTCCTCTGGATAGAATTAGGAACGCGAAAAGTATTGCTATCTTTTTCGATGACAAATAAATTGCCCAGTGAAGAAAGCCCGATCAAAGCGCTCACCGCATCACTCACACTCCAGAGAACCAATTCTGTCTCATTAAGGATGGCAATTCTCAAACAATTAGTCAAGGCTCCCAATCCCGCACTATCCATCATAGTAGTATGACTCATATCGATCACAATCTTCTGATAGGATTCCTCATTGTTGCAGATAGTCTGAAAGTTAATGAGAAATTCTCTAGCCGTAGAAAACATAAATTTTTCTGGGCTAAATATAAAGGCAATCTCATCAAAGGTAACGATCGAAGGTTGCTTGTAATCTCGGCTTAGCTTATTGTTTAGGTGAGTTAGATCCTTACTAACTGGGATATAAATAGCTTGAGGATAGAGATTGGCGATCGCTTCACTCCTAACCACAATAAGATCGAGAACATGGAGTTTCATCAATAGCCAAGCCGTAAAACTGACATTTTGGAAACGGGTTTTAGATTCGATGTAAACAACTTTACTGCGACAAACCCATCGAGCAGTTAGTAGATAGGGAACCGAAAAACCTGAGCCCGTAGAAACTACTAAATCTGGCTTTTGAGAAGGAACGACTTTAAGTGCTAGGAATAAGTTACGGATAAAATTTCCTAAATTATTTTTTACAGGGATATATCCCCAGTATTTTCTAGTATCTTCAATTTCTCTTTCCGTAGTACTATTTCTGACCGATACCCATAGGCGATCGCTATAATTACTCCAAAATTCTTTCAGGCTTTGCATATAGCGAAAATAACCACCCGCAGCACAAACTAGCATTAGTTTCTGGGGGTGATATCGATTTTTTAAATATTCACATAGTTGGGATTCATTGACTTCAGGAATTACCGTCGAAGTTTGTTGTAGTTTAATAAATTTGACTAAATCTCCAGGCGATCTGGCGATCGCAATCCCTCGACGTTCAAAATCATCAGCAACCTCCATTTGATGATTATCAATATATTCTCGAAATCTCTGCAAACGTGGCACGAGGACATAGGGAATGTCTTTATCTTCTAATAACTGAGCAATACCCTCATCGCAATGACTAACGATCAGACTGGCGCGATCGACAAGATATAAAAAATCTTGCTCAGTCAGATTTCTGTAGGCTTTGGTTCCATCGGGAAAATAAGTTGAAAAACCATACTGCACCAAGATCTCTTCATTAATTAGTTGATACTTGAGCAATAGTTCGATCCAATGCATAAGAGCATTGAATTGATATTGTTCTGTGCCAACAGTGACTAAAAGCATCTTTAAAGCCTGACTAAAATCTTAACTCAGCACTTTTCAATGTTGAAAGTAACTCAATAAACTAGAGTATAGTGCTTTAAACTGACACTAAGTTTATCAAGCATTACAATAAAAAATGTAATAAATTTTAAAACTTGCAGATTTATGCCAAAAGCTATTTGGAATGGTGTCGTGCTTGCTGAAAGCGATCGCTGTGAAGTCGTCGAAGGAAATCAGTATTTCCCTGAGGATTCTTTAAATTTGGAATATTTCAAACCCAGTGCTACTCATACGACTTGTGGCTGGAAAGGGGTAGCAAGCTATTACAGCATTGAAGTAAATGGTGAAACTAACAAAGATGCAGCTTGGTATTATCCAGAACCCAAGGATGCCGCCAAACAAATTAAAGGACATGTTGCCTTTTGGCGTGGCGTAAAAGTCCAGTCTTGATAAGTAGATAAGTAGCTCAGTATAATTAAAATCCAAAACCAGAGAGCGTACCACCCGCTACGCGGGCGGTACGCTCTTCTAGGTTTTAAGTTTACTTATGCTTAGTTACTTAGGAGCCTGTAGCGATCGCTACAGGCTCCTACTCCCTTCCTACTGAAAGATTAGACATTGCGGCGCTTTGCGCTGCAATGTCTAATCTTTCAGGATCACTTAAGTATTGACCGCCTTAATATGAGCTTGGCGCGAGATCGGTGAATTAACGCGATGGAGAGCACTCCTAGGTAAAACTCGCAATATCTCTTCCGTTGTAGTTGTGCCAGAGTTCAGCTTATTAATTGCCGCTAATCGGAACGAATGAAAATCAATCTCGTTGAGGTAGCGATTCATTTGGGAGATCGTCCCTTCATAAATCATTTGCCGAAAAGCGTCATCAATATCGATCAGCTCGACGATCGCTTCGCGCCCAATATAGCCCGTGAAGAAACATTTATCACATCCTTTGCCCTTGCGCCAACGACCGATGTCGATATCTTCGCGTTCGAGTCTGAGGGCTTGCAATTCCGCTCCAGTGGGATGATGGGGGGCGGAACAATGGGGGCAGTTTTTACGGACAAGACGCTGGGCAACTACTCCCAACAAAGCATCGCTGATAAGTCCGGGATCAGGACCTAAATCCTTGAGGCGAGGGATTGCACTAGCCGCATCGTTAGTATGCATTGTGGATAAGACAAGGTGCCCCGTTAGAGCCGCTCTTACAACGGTTTCTGCCGTTTCGGGATCGCGCACTTCTCCTACCATGACAATATCGGGATCCTGTCGTAAAATTGCCCGCAGCCCCGCCGCAAAGGTCATTCCTGCGGGTTCACAAACTTGAGTTTGGGTAATGTTTGGCAGGATATATTCAACGGGATCTTCAACCGTAATCACGTTGACATGTTCTTGAGCGATCGCCTGCAAACTGGTATATAGGGTACTGGTTTTGCCCGATCCAGTCGGACCAGTCATGATGATTAGCCCTTGGGGTTGCCTTAGCCAATTGTCATAGATTTTTAGGGCGCGATCGCTAAATCCCAAACATTCTAGATGACTAGAAAAAGGATTATCGCGGGGCAATAGGCGAATGACCGCTTTTTCTCCACAGACACAGGGCAGAGTACTCACCCGCATATCGAGATTGAGATGCAAGCTTTCATCACTGGTATATTCTTTGCCGATGCGACCATCCTGAGGACGACGGCTATCGGCAATATCCATATCCGACATGACCTTTAACGCCACAATGATTTTGCGACTGATCTCAAGGGGTAAAGTTTTGATATCGCGCAAAATCCCATCAATCCGATAACGAACGCGCAGCCCCCTAGGTGTAGGCTCTAGGTGAATATCGCTGGCTCGATGTTGGAGGGCGATGGAGATGAGTGCATTAATCCGCCGCGTCTGATCGACAGCCTGAGATAAATACAGATCGGTCACTTCGCCAATATCAACTTGCTCAGCCTCACCCGTGAGCGGATTGATCGCCTGTGCTGAGTGAATTTGATTGGGATTAGGGATATTTTGGCGGCGAAACCACTTGCGATAGCTATCACTAGAAATCACGATCGCTTTGACATCGGTCAAAATGCGATCGCCGATCATTTTGATATCTTCATCGGTAAGAGTCTGGGGACTACCTATATAAAAACAATTTCGCCACAGTAATAACGGGATCACTGGAGGCAAAATACTACGGTCTTCAAATTCGCGAAAAAATCGATAGTTTAGCTCTTGGTCTAGCCAATTTAGATGTACATTTCCATCAATATCAATAAGAAACTGCAAAGCCTCTTCGCAGGATGCAATATTGCCATGCCGTAAACGTTTCCAAACTGATTCCCCAACTGACTGTGTTTGACTCATTCCCGTTAGCCCACTATTGAACTTGCCAATATACTATCAGCAAATAAAGGCAATCCTTAGAGATAAGTAGCTAGGCATAATTAAAATCCAAATTAAAAACCTGTGGCGCACGCTGCGCGTGCACCACAGGCTTTTAGGTTTTATATTTAATTAAGCCTAGCTACAGTAGACGTTGCGGCGCTTCGCGCCGCAACGTCTACTTCTTTACTGGGAAGGGAGTAACCATTGGGTAAGCTCTTTTAGAAACCGCTAGTCATATTTCTTGTTGAACTGTTTTTTTGCCTGTTCGTAAACCTCAATAGTGATGGGATTTAAACCATTGTCCTGAGCATATTTTTCAATCTTTTTAAAAGCAAAAGGACGGACAAAAAAAGGAATATCCTTGAGCTTAGCTTCCGCCTCAGGAGTCCATGTAATCTTTTCACTCATTGCGTCTTAGGTTTTGGTTTTACGAAACAAATTTTAACCCATGAGATCGCTAGAAAGCTCTGCAACTAAAGGTAAAACTTCATCACACCAAGTAATCCAGCCCTGCTCGAAGATAATCCCTCGGCGCAAAGTTAGGTAGGCAAAGCGACTCACTCTACTGCAAGATTGCAAATCGCTAAAAAAGTTGCGCTCGATCGCCTGATAAATTTCCAGTTGCTGCTGATGCAGTTGGCGATGCTCCTGAATTTTATTAACAATTTCTGCTTCAGGAACGAGATAGCCAGCATAAATTTTAAGCAAAAATTCATCCTTGACGGTGGCAACTTCGCTGGATTGCAATAACCATGTTTTCAGATGCGACAAGCCTAAATCCGTAACTGAAAATATCTTTTTGTCAGGTCTTCCCTCTTGAGCGATCGCTTCGGCGGCAATCCAATTTTGCCGATCTAGTTTCGTTAATTCCCGATAAATCTGTTGGTGGGTCGCCTGCCAAAAAAATCCCACCGACCCATCAAATTGTTTAGCGAGGTCGTAACCACTTTTCGGTTCGCAAATCAAAGAAACCATGATGGCATGAGCAAGAGACATAGGTTTGAAATTTATTTGAACTGGGATTGACATATTCACTTAGTTGAGTATACATTATTTAGTATATTCAATTAAGTGAATAGTAACCTAGTTGAATATAAATAAAGTTTAAGAGTAAGGCTTGCTTTTAGGGCAGGAACCTTGAAGAAGGAAACGTCAAATAAAGCTATGAGTAAGAAAATCTTGATTTTACAAGGACATCCCAACCCCGACAGCTATTGTTTTGCCCTTGCCGAAGCCTATAAGAGTGCAGCGATCGCCGCTGGTGCGGAAGTACGTGAGCTGGTCATCAATGACTTGAAATTTAATTTCAATCCACCCGAATATAGATCCAAACTAATTCCCGAACTCGAAGAGGATGTACTGAAGGCACAAGATGAAATTCGTTGGGCGGAACATCTAGTTTTTGTCTATCCGACTTGGTGGGGAACGATGCCCACTTTGCTGAAAGCGTTTATCGATCGGGTGTTTACCTCAGGATTTGCCTTCAAATATCGTCAAGATTCTATTTGGTGGGATCGTCTTCTCAAAGGAAAAAGTGCCAGATTAATTGTCACTATGGACGCGCCCCCTTGGTATTACCGATTTGTCAATGGTAGCCCAGGGCATAAGGCGATGAAAAATACAATTCTGGAATTTTGTGGTGTCAAACCAGTAAAAATCACTACCATTGGTAGCGTTAAAACTTCCAATCTAGCCCAAAGACAGAAGTGGCTAAATCAAATAGGAAATTTAGGAAATCAATATTTATGAACATCATCGCCCCCAATCAAGTCCCCATTCGTACAGGTTCTAACTATCCCGATCGCTTTAAGCCCGTTGTCGCTGGGCGCGAAAAAAAACGTTTAGGCGATGCGGCAGGCATAAAGAACTTTGGCGTAAATTTAACCACCCTCGCACCACAATCTCGTTCGGCACTTCGGCACTGGCATACAAAGCAAGATGAGTTTATCTACATGCTATCGGGAGAATTAACCCTGATTACCGATGAAGGTGAATCTATTTTAAAAGCTGGTCAAGCGGTAGGATTTCCTGCGGGTGAGGCAAATGGACATTGTCTTTACAATCACTCAGATGCAGTTGCAACTTACCTAGAAATTGGCGATCGCCTTCCCAACGATGCAGGAAATTATCCCGATGACGATCTTGTCGCTATCTCGACCGAACAAGGCTGGCAATTTACCCATAAAGACGGAATTCCTTATCAATCTTAGTTACCAATCTTAGTTATTAATCTTAATGACACAAAACCATGAACATACCGCAAATGCTTCAATGGCAGTGGAGTAGTTACCTGCGCAATCACAACTCAAGGGAGAACCTGCTTCTCCATATTATCTTAGTTCCTTTATTCCTTGCGGCAAACCTTGGACTGGCGATCGCCATTCTGAATGGTTCCCTAATGGCTGTCATGGGTTGCATCGGACTGATGATTTTATCGATATCGATGCAAGGAAAAGGGCATAGCCTTGAGGAATATGCCGCCGAGCCTTTCTCCAGTCCAATCAATGCGATCATTCGGCTCCTTTTGGAACAATGGATTACGTTTCCTCGGTTTGTCTTGTCTGGGCATTGGTTTCAAGCCTTACAGAGTTCTAAGAAAAGACAGTTACCCTAAGCCCTTCCAGCTTTCTAGAGATTTCTAGAGATTTCTAAGTAGTTCGGCATAAAACCCAAAGCCAGAGAGCGTACCGCCCGCTACGCGGGCGATACGCTCCTCTAGGGTTTAAGTTTACTCATGTTTAGCTACTTAGAAATCCCTAGAGATTTCCCATTGCCTACGGCAAAAATACCTCAGCAATCCTATTCAACCGACGGAATTAAATCATGACTACAACTATTTCAAATTCAAAATCGGCATCTTGGGCAAAGGCGATCGCTAAACCAGCGAAGGAATTCCCTCTCACAAACCTCTCGACAATCTCTGGCAAGATTCCCACAAATCTCAAAGGTTCTCTTTACCGCAATGGTCCCGCGAGGCTAGAACGTGGTGAATTTATTGTGGGGCATTGGTTTGATGGCGATGGCGCGATTCTTGCCGTGCATTTTGCCGATGGACAAGCAAGAGCCACCTATCGCTACGTGCAAACTGAAGGATATTTAATTGAAGAAAAAGCCAATAAATTGATCTTTGGCAATTACGGTATGACCGCCACAGGCTCATGGCTACATCGCTTTGGCAAGTCTTCTAAAAATGTGGCAAACACTTCTGTCCTAGCCTTGCCCGACAAGCTTCTAGCACTATGGGAAGGAGGATTGCCCCATGCTTTAGATTTAGAAACCCTCGAAACCTACGGATTAGAAAATCTCGAAGGATTACAGAAGCATTTGCCCTATTCGGCTCACCCCAAGCGCGATCCACAATCAGGGGAAATTTTTAATTTTGGAGTTTCCTATGGGAAGGATGCGACTTTACATATCTATCGTAGCGATCGTCACGGCAATCTCATCACCAAGAATCAGACAATTTTGACTGGACTATCGATGATCCATGATTTTGTCCTCGCAGGAGATTATTTGATTTTCTGTGTACCACCCCTGCGGATGAATCCACTGCCAGTGCTACTGAATTTAAAGAGCTACAGCGATTCATTAGATTGGAAGCCTGAAGAGGGAACGGAAATTTTAGTATTTGATCGCCACAACCTTGAATTAGTCAGTCGTAATATTGTCGAGCCTTGGTTTCAGTGGCACTTTGGTAATGGCTATAGCGATCGCGATGGCAATGTGGTCTTTGACCTGATTCGCTATGAGGACTTTACGACTAATCAATTCCTCAAAGAAGTTGCCTCAGGGCATACTAAAACCAAGGCGCAGGGAACATTTTGGCAAATGCGGCTCAACCCCAAAACGGGAGAATTCCTTGAAACTGCGCAGCTAATGGATCGAGGTTCGGAATTTCCGATTGTCGCACCTGCCGAAGTCGGACAGTTTTCTCGCTATACCTATCTCTCTGTCCGAAAATCAGCAACTCCCCAAACTGAATTGTTTAATGCGATCGCTCGTTACGATCGTCAAACCAATACTCTAGCTGAAACCGATCTTGGTACAAATTGCTATCCAATGGAACCAATTTTTGCTCCCGATTTGACCCGTCCCGACCGTGGTTATGTGATTACCGTTGTCTTTGATGGCGATCGCGAAAGTTCAGAGGTATGGGTATTTGATAGCGATCGCTTAGACTCCGAGCCAGTTTGTCGCTTAGCCTTACCTAGTATCGTGCCCATGGGTTTTCATGGCACTTGGCGCTCATAAGGCGATCCTAAAATAATATCAAGTTAAGAAATGGCGTAGCCATTTCTTAACTTAAAAACCCTTAAGTAACTCAAATTCAGATCTAAAACCTGAGGCGCACGCTGCGCGTGCGCCTCAGGCTTTAGGTTTAGTTTTTAATTCACAAAAGTGTTGTCACACTTTCGTGAATTGATAATTGATATAAGAGGAGTAATATAAGAGCGTGTTTGAGAAGTTAAGCGAGACGTTTGAGGAGGATCTGAATCATGCCGACATAGAAAAAAGCCTCAGAAGTTTCAGGTAAAAGTTCGTACTCTCTTGTCAAACGCCGAAAGCGAGAAAACCAAGCAAAAGTACGTTCAACCACCCAGCGCTTTTGTTGGACAACAAAGCCTTTTTGCCCCACAGGAGGAACGACAACCTGCAAACACCAGTAAAAAGTATGCAGAATCGCCAGAATGAAAGCTTTACCACTATAACCACGATCTACCCAAATCGTTGATAGACGGGGGAAACGGTCACGAATTTGGTTGATTTTTTCTAAAAGCATGGTTGCCCCCTTGCGATCATCGAGATTTGCCGCAGTAACTACTGCTATCAATAGCAAACCCAATGTGTCCACAAGAATATGTCGTTTTCTCCCATTGACGAACTTGTTGCCATCAATACCAACTGCTTCTGGTGATGCTAATCGGTTAGCAATTTTGTAACTGCTCAACCTAGAAGAATCAACAAAAACAGTGTTCGTATAACCAATAAATTACTGATTGTCTTTATAAATTAATAAGGCGTTGTTGCATGAATAAAAAGAAGACAAAAGAATAGAGAATATTAGGATAGATAATTAACGAACAACAGAACAGGAGACAGGTTTAGCAAGTTGAATCATGCGATTAAGCGCAGCACATTTGATAGAACAACTCAACCGCCTGAT
>NZ_ALWB01000156.1 GCF_000332215.1 Pseudanabaena biceps PCC 7429 | reverse complement strand
GGTTTGCTGATTTCCCTCATTTTTGCTATGGCTATTGCTGGCTAACTCAATGCCTATTTTCTCCCTTTTGTCAATGCGTAACTTCTAATTCCATATAGTTTTTAAACTAGGAGAATCGATCAGCGCTAACTCAAGATCAGCACGTTGCTCTCTAATAATGCATTCCCATGCATTGAACTCTTGAGGCATATCAACATAGATCCGCTTAATTAGATGTTCTAGCAAAGTTTTAAGCCGATTTCTAACCTCCTTTTTTTCAGAACGCCCCAAGGATTCGATCTCCTCTATCAAATTTTCTAAGTCCACATGGTCAAAATCCCTAGCTCTTAGCTTGGCTACAGTTTCTTCAGTCCATAGCAAAAAGTCTGTCTCATATAGAGAGGCATTGAGAGATTTACGAGTTATCGCCTGTGTCATTTTGATATGGCTCCTTTGCTATAAAGTCCAAAGAAATTTTTGAAAGTGCTGCAAAGCGGCGCTTTCAAAAATTTCTTTGGATTTTGCTTCAGCGCTTTGCGCTGTAAGTGCAATTATAAAGGCATAGAATATAACTCTGTGTCTTCATCACGAATCAAGCAATCACACAAGCAATCACAATGGACTTCGAGCCAGCCTACAGCCGCTATCCCCTTGCTACGGTAAATCAACGCCTCGGAGCGCTCATCGTAGACTTTTTAAGTTGTTGGTTTATTTCCGAATTAACCGTATCGATCCTATCGATTGACTCAGCTAATCCTCTACATCTATTTATATTTATCTCGACATGGTTTGTCTTTCGCGTATTTATTGCCGCACGGGCGCAGGGGCAAAGCTTTGGGAGGTGGCTGATCAGCATTCGCGTGATTGATGCGGAATTTGGTAAAACGGCTGGACTCGGGGCATTTATGAAGCGGGAGATATTTGTTTTTATCTGTGCCATTTTTCTGATCAAGACGATTACCTCGACCCTCATTGTCTTTGCGTGGATTCCCTTTGTTGCCGATGCTGCCTTTGCGATTGTCGATAACGAGAAGCGCCAAGCTTTCCACGATCGCATTAGTGGTACGATTTCCATTCAAACCCGCAAAGGCTTTGCGATCGATGAAAAATTAGGCAAGCTCTTCAACAAAGCAGGGCAGCAAGCAACGCAACTCTATCAAAGTCGTCAAGATCGCTCTGCCTATGAAGACGAATATAGCGCCCCTCGTCCCAAACCTAAGCGCCGCCCACGGACAAAATCGCGTCCACCTCAAGATTTTAATTTTGATCGAGATAGTAATTTCGATCGCTCTTATCAGGATTCTTATCAAGCCCCTTACACCGATCCCTATGCTGAGCCTTTAGATCCACCCAGAAATGCCTACAAAGGGGATGTGGATGGTTTTGACGATTGGGATAAGGATGATTCCCTTGATGGTTTTGGCGATCGCTCAAAGTCCTACGGAAATACCTATGAAAAGCCCTACGAGGATGAACCACCAATTAAGCGATCGGCGCGTCGTCCCAGACGGAGATAGTTAGCCTTTAGAGATCGCTCATCCTCGTAAGGTTTGCTTAGGACATAAAACTCTAAAGATGATTGGCGGCGCTTCGCGCCGCCAATCATCTTTAGATGAACGTTGTGGGGACATATTTTAGTTGTTTTTAGTTATTGTGATGATAGGCATCGAAAAGAATCATGCTTAAAACTTTGTAAAGTTTAGTACAATGCTTAACATTCTCCTTGGTAAGTATTTATTCTCATTGACATGACATTAGACCAATTTCCTTGGCTTACCGCGATTGTCCTGCTGCCGCTCGTAGCTTCCCTACTCATACCCGTACTCCCCGATAAAGAAGGTAAAACTGTACGTTGGTATGCATTAGGTGTAGGCATCGCCGATTTCACTTTAATGTGCTATGCCTTCTGGAAAAACTACGATCCGAGCAACGCGACATTTCAACTCGCGGAAAAGTACACTTGGATACCCCAACTAGGACTTAGTTGGGCAGTTTCAGTCGATGGTATATCTGCACCTCTAGTTTTACTTGCTGGACTCGTTACCACACTTTCTATTTTCGCTGCATGGCAAGTTAATATTAAGCCTCGCCTGTTTTACTTCCTCATGTTGGTGCTTTACTCCGCACAGATCGGCGTATTCGTTGCCCAAGATTTACTCCTCTTCTTCATCATGTGGGAAGTAGAGCTGATTCCAGTCTATCTGCTCGTCTCGATCTGGGGAGGTCAAAAACGTCAGTATGCTGCTACTAAATTTTTGCTTTATACCGCTGCCGCATCTATTTTTATTCTGGTCGCAGGTTTGGCGATGGCGCTCTATGGCAATAACCTAACCTTTGATATGACCGAACTAGCCCTGAAGGATTTCCCTCTTGCCCTAGAGCTTCCCCTCTATGCTGGTTTGTTAATAGCCTTTGGTGTGAAGCTTGCTATTTTTCCTCTACATACTTGGTTGCCCGACGCACATGGCGAAGCCTCGTCACCTGTATCGATGATTTTGGCAGGTGTCTTATTAAAAATGGGGGGCTATGGTTTAATTCGCCTAAACATGGGATTGCTTGACCATGCCCATGTTTATTTTGCGCCTGTTTTGGCAATGTTGGGGGTAATTAATATCGTTTACGGTGCGGTGAATTCCTTTGCTCAAACTAATATGAAGCGCCGACTTGCTTTTTCTTCAGTTTCCCATATGGGTTTTGTCTTGATCGGCATTGCCTCATTCACTGACTTAGGGATTAGTGGCGCGATGTTGCAGATGCTCTCCCACGGGTTAATTGCCTCAGTCTTGTTCTTCCTTGCTGGCGTAACCTACGATCGCACCCATACGATGTTAATGACGGAGATGGGCTATATCGGTAAGGTGATGCCTAAGGTATTTGCTTTGTTTACCGTTGGCGCATTAGCATCTCTTGCCCTGCCTGGTATGAGTGGATTTGCGAGTGAAATATCGATTTTTGTCGGCATGACTTCTAGTGATGCTTACAGCTCGACTTTCCGCACAGTAACCGTATTTTTGGCTGCTGTGGGTGTAATTCTCACCCCGATCTATTTACTTTCGATGTTGCGGCAGATTTTCTACGCTTCCGATGCTAATCCCACCTGTGACATCAATCCTAGCTGTGATATTTCCGATATCAGTCTCAGAGCGCAGGGACATCAAGATGTAGTTTGTTTTGGTACGAGTTGTGTTTTGCCTAGCGAAGCCGACTTTAGCGATGCGAGACCTCGCGAGGTATTTATCGCCGTTTGCTTCCTAGTGCCAATTATTGCGATCGGTGCTTATCCTAAGCTCGCAACCAATTTCTACGATGCAACTACCGTTGCTATCAATTCCCAAATGCGTATGGCTCACGAGCAATTTGCCCTTGAAAAGAATGCTCAAGTTTTTGCTGAAAGGAATGATTTCCCTACCTTAGCGTTAGCTAGCAAAAAGCTATAACTACTCGCGTTAGGATAAAATCAAAACCCAAGAAGAGAAGGTTGGCGCTTGCGCCAACCTTCTCTTCTTGGGTTTTATAATAGCCACTTAAATAAAAACAAAAACACGCTCTGCGTGTTTTTGTTTTTATTTATCTGCGACGAATTTTAGGGACTTGACGAGTAGAAAGATCGCTCTCATCTAAAATTTGTTTAACTTGTGGCTGGGATAGGACTAACTGTACATCAGCAACTAGACGATCGCCCCAAAGATTTTCGACGAGATAGGAGACTTTCCCATAGCGAGGGTCGATTTTCATCGCTTCGACTGCCAATTGTAGAGCCTTATCGCGATCACCCTTACGATAAAAAGCCGTAGCTAGAGCAAGGGTTGGTTCGGCAGCCAGAAACTCAACTTTTTCCGCTTGCTTGAGGGAGTTTTGCCATTTGGCGATCGCCTGATCGACATTGCCCCTTTCGTACTCGACTAAGCCGATGTTATTAGTTGCGGCCCAAAACTTGGTATCGAGATTTAATACATCGTTATAGATTGATACCGCTTCATCATAACGCTTAGTTAAGAAGTAAGCGTTGCCTAGATCGAACATCGCCGTGGCTGCTTTGGGTTCTAGGGATAGTCCTTTTTTTAGGTTGCTAATAGCTTCGGGATAGTTCTTATTGCGAAGGTAGGCTGCCCCCAGACTAAATAGAATTGTGGGTTCGTCTTTTTTGAGATCGTTTGCCATACTCAGAGCAGCGATCGCCTCAGCATATTGCTCCTTACGCAGATAGATACTGCCGAGAATGCCTTGGGTTTGAAAAGCTTTTGGAGCTAATTGCGCGGCTAAGCGGGCACGAGGTAAAGCCAAATCATACTGCTCAAATTGAGCAAGTTGGGCAGCTTCTCTTGCCAAGTTGAGCGCTTGCTCTTCTAAATTGCCAAAATTGATTCTTGTCGTGTGGGGCAGAAGAGCTTGGGCGCGGAGAGGAGAGGCTCCAACGCTAACAGATGCAAGTATTGCCAGCAACCAAATTCGATAGCGCACAGGTATAACTCTTACCAATTATGAATGTAGTGTGATTGTATTTCAAATGATAGCGCTTCTTTATTAAAACCGATTTTTGGTTTGCCAAAAATCCAGAAAATGAAGGAGGGGAGTGAGGTCGTCCTATCTAATTTTCTAGGTTTTAAAGATTTTTTGAGTAGCGATGCTTGCTAGAATATCTCTAGAATTTTGTTTGATTTATTAATCATATTTAAGAAAACTGCTATGGACTTCGTAACTTCCCTATTCTCCAGCATTAATTTTCAGCTAATTTTTCAATTGACCTGCTTAGCTCTAATTGTTATCTCTGGTCCCGTCATTATCTTTTTGCTATCTGCCAATAGTGGCGACTTGTAATTTCTACCACTGCTTGTAAAACCAAAAGAGACAGCGCATAGTGCTGTCTCTTTTGGTTTTATAGCTGTCGCTGTACTAGGATATAAACCCCAAGAATTGACTGGCGGCGCAAAGCGTCGCCAGTCAATTCTTGGGGTTTGATTTGTCCTAAGTCAAGGGACTATGGCTATATATTTTGTTGCCACTCACGTTAATTAAAGTACCTGTGGCTTCGCTTGCGCTCAGCCAACGTAGCTGAGCGCAAGCGAAGCTAGATAACTGGCTTACTTTTCCCGTTATCTCTGAAACCCTCTCTGTGCAAGGGTTTCAGAATCCACCCTATTTGCAATAAGTTTCACTTAATGACAATACGCAACGCTAGAATAAGGCTTGTGGCGGTAGGAATATTGACGGTTACGCTGGAATAAAAAGATAACGGGAAAAGTAAGGTAAGTAACTGGGCACAATTAAATATAAAATCCTCAAGTCTATAGCGCACGCTGCGCGTGCGCTATAGACTTGAGTTCTGTTTTTAATTATGCCCAGCTACTCACACAAGATTGGGATATGCAAGATTGGGATATGCAAGAGTATTTACAAGAATATTTACAAGAATATTTACAAGAATATTTACAAGAATATTTACAAGAATATTTACAAGAATATTTACAAGAATATTTACAAGTTAGCGAAGCGATCGATTGGCAACATTCTGACATCATAAAATGCGCCCATCAAATTGCCTCAAGACTCAAGACTCAAGAAGCGATCGCCAAAGCCTGCTTTGAATGGGTGCGCGATGAGATCGCCCATAGCTATGACTATCAAAGGAATCCCGTCACTTGGCGAGCATCAGAAGTTCTCCATTACAAAACAGGCTATTGCTTTGCCAAAAGTCATCTCTTGGCTGCCTTGCTCCGCGCCAACCAAATTCCCGTAGGTTTTTGCTATCAACGATTGAGCATTGACGATCGCGGCGCTCCCTACAGTTTGCATGGCTTTAATGCCATTTACTTACCTGAGATTGGTTGGTATCGAGTTGACCCAAGAGGAAACAAAGCAGGAGTCAACGCACAGTTCAAACCACCACAAGAGCAATTAGCCTATAGGATTCAGTTGCCTGAGGAAGCCGATTTTCCTGCCATTTTTGCCGAACCAATGGAGATAGTGGTAAAAGCTCTGCAAACACAGACCAAGTGGGACGATATGTTGCGCCACCTTCCAGATATCTCGCTAGCTTCAGCGCAAGATTATGGCTTATGTCGGTAACTCTATGAATGGATTTATAGATTTATAAGCACCTCAACATAATTAACGTCAGTTCGGGTTAAGCTGCTAAATTTTAAAATCCCAAAAGTAAAAGCCTTGCATAGCAAGGCTTTTACTTTTGGACTTTGAGAAAGGGTTTGCGTAGCAAACCCTTTCTCAAAGCCCGTTTCCAATTATCCCGAACTCACGTTAATTAAAATCCAGATCTAAAACCTGCGGCGCACGCGCAGCGTGCGCCGCAGGTTTTAGGGTTTTACATTTAATTAAGCCCACTTACTTAGATATAATTTTGCTCATGACACTAAACTACCGATCGCTGCCCGCTCAATTGCCCAATCCTAATGCACTTGGGGCGATCGTCGCCCTACATGGTTGGGGTGCAAACTGTGACGATCTGATCTCCCTTGCGCCTCTTGTGGGACTCCGCAACTATCAATGGATCTGTCCTGAAGCCCCCTTTAATCATCCGATGCCCAATGGCAAGATGTGGTATGACTTACAAAGTCTCGATACAGAAGGACTAGCCCATAGTTGCGAACTGCTCAGTCAGTTTCTCGAAGATCTCCCTGCCATGACTGGTATTCCCTTAGAGAAAACTTTCTTGTTAGGTTTCTCCCAAGGTGGCGCAATGACCCTAGATGTGGGTTTAGTATTTCCCCTCGCAGGATTGATTGCTCTAAGTGGTTATCTGCATATCACAGAGGAACAGTTACAGGAAATCGCCCATGAATCATTACCACCGATCTTAATTGCCCATGGTACACAAGACCCAGTAGTTCCGATCGGGATCGCCCGTAATACCAGAGAGATGTTCGATCGCTTGGGCATAACTGTAGCCTATGAGGAATACGAGATGTCCCACGAAATCCGTCCTGAAACCTGCGATCGCATTCAAGCATTTATCTTGGAACATCAAGCCAAGTAAAACCAAAAAAAATCCCAATTGTCCCTTTAGATCGGCTTAGATCGACTTTTACAATTTTTTAGTCCCTTTTTGTTGGTAATTTTTGTTTGTAATTTTTGTTTGTAATTGTTTTTATTTGTTTTAACAGCTAGTCAATTTTTGATATGACAGTGTATTGTAAAGATCGAAATTAAGAATCTATATATAAAAGGAGATATTGTATGAATCTTTCAGATGCTCAAGTTTTCACAGCATTAGTTGTTGCACTGTTCCCCGCAGTATTAGCAGCTTTATTAGGTTCTGCTCTTTCCAACTCCTAGTCTAATTCCTAGTCCTCATCTATCTTTTTTACAGCCTAGAGGTTGCGAATGGTTGCCAAACGAGACTTATCTCCACATTTTTCTCCACAAGTACCAAAACAAACCCCGCGATCGCAGGGTCAGTACGGACGAAATGATGTGGTGAGTATACATTCGCGTAGCAACCATTCGGCAACCTCTGGTGCTAGCTCACCATCGGTACAGAATGGGGCAAATAGCTACAGTGAAGCAGTTGCTCAGAACGTCCAGCGCAAAAAAGAGCAATTTTGCCGCGCCAAGGCAACTGAGTCCATCATCGTCATTGCCGTCAACGTGGCCTTATCCTTGGCGGCGATCGCCGCGATCACCAAGTTGCTTCCCTACCAGTCATCCCAAAAAGATCGTCTCGACGAAATCACTACAGAGGTCAACTCCGTCGAGCAAAGGGTCAATGGAATGCGCGATAAATTACCCCAGACCTTAAATTCGGGCAAGTCTCAAGAAATGCTGCTGAGAAAACAAGGCTGGATCAAAAACAATCAAATGACCATCAAGCTACTCGATCCCTCTGAAGTCGCAACTCCTAATACGGATGGCATGATGCCCACTACGACCACGGCTCAAAAGCCCAATCAGCAAAGACCATAGACTATCTAGGGCTCGGCAGTGTGATCCGCCGCTTACTTTTTCAGATTTTCGTCTCGCTCTAGTTCGATCAATCGAATCGCCAATAAAATTTCCGCGAGCATTCTCTGCCAAGCATAATACCAGCCCTCCCATCCATCCCAGATCCCGCCTTTGAGGATGAGGCAGTAAGGCAAAATTATGATGGGTGCGATCGCTTTTTGTTGGCGAAGGCGATCGGCAAGGCTGAGCTGAGATGGGGGCGTGCTAAATAATTTTTGAGACTCGATCTGCATGTACCGATCTTGCGCCCATAGCCAACGGCTGAGGGACTTGCGATCGTCATGATTAATATAGGATTTGAGACTTCCAGACTCACCATCTATCCTTAACAACTGGGTATGTCCATCGTCAATGTAAACAGCTTTATGTTTGCGAAAGAGAACTTGGCGCGGTGGCAGTAATGTCCCCTTCAATGGTTTCCCAAATACACAGTATCGAAAGGGAGCAAAATAGCCATCAAGTAGTTCCGTATGGGGAGAAGCAAACAGCGATCGTATTTCTTGGATTATTGCTTCCGACAAAACATAATCCGCATCCAGAGAGATTACCCATTCAGAATCAATTTGTTCTAATCCATAATTCCATTGAATTGTATGGGTATCAAAACTCCTTTGATAGATTTCTACTTGGGGATATTGATTTAAAATTTCTAAGGTGCGATCGCTACTGAAGCTATCAATTACAACTATTCTTTTTGCCCAATACAACTTCTCTAAAGTCCGTTCGAGATTGGGTTCCTCATTATAGGTCAGAATTAGCGGCGTAATTGACTGGAGCATTTGCTTTCGGCTCTTGTTTCAGCTATTGCTTAAACTATTAAGTACCTCAGCATAATTAAAATCCAGATCTAAAACCTGCGCGTGCGCCGCAGGTTTTAGGGTTTTATATTTAATTAAGCCCACTTACTTATCCAAGCTTTTGACTATAGCAATCCTAAATGATTTAGCTCACAAGCGAAACCCATTTATATAGCAACGAAATGGTTACTTAGGGACTTGCGATTTAATGAAGTACCAAATATAAAACCAGAATCGGTGGCGCGGCTCCGCCGCGCCACCGATTCTGGTAAATCTGGATTGGTATCTTATTTTCTCGCAAGTCCCTTAGCATATCTCCAACAAAACCTGAGATCAGTTCAGGTTTTGGAAAGCGGCAAAGGGTAGCACGGCAGCGATCGCCTTAGGCATTGCCCCCGTTACAGTTTTAACTGCCATATCCCATAGTTTCGCAGGTTCGAGATCTGCGCCGATCATCCGCCAGATGCGCATCAACTCTTCCGTATGCAAGCGATTATCTTCAGTGAGCGCAAGCAAAATGCGGCGACGGATATATTCTCCATCCTTAGAAGTTAAGAACTTAAAGCCCATGCTTGCGGTGGGAATGATATCAAACTCACCGTCGGATTTGGCGATCGCGAGTAAGTTCTCTAACCTCGACCATTGAAACTTATCATCTTTAAAGAGAATTTCTAGCAGACGTTGCCGTAGGCTATCGGACTCATCGGTGAGCAAGCGCCTTGCGACGTAGGGATAGGCAACCTGCACGATCCGAAATTCAGGATTGAGGCTGAGGGCGACACCTTCCTGCGTGATCACCGAGCGAATGATTAGCGCAAACTTGGCAGGCAAGCAGAAGGGATAATCGTACATTACCTTGGAGAAGCGATCGGTAACGACCTTAAAGTTAAAGTCCTTTACCTTTTCCGACATAATATCGCCGAGTACGGATTCAAGAGCATTGACAATTGGCTTCATTTCAATGTCAGGCTGCAAGAAACCAAGTCGGACGTAATCTTGCCCTAGCTCGTCATAGTCCTTATTGAGCAAATGTACGACGGAATCGACTAACTGTTCCTTCGTTTCTAGATCCAACTGATCCATCATGCCAAAGTCGATATAGGCCATCTTACCATCGTAGGTAGCAAAGAGATTTCCGGGATGCGGATCGGCATGAAAAAATCCAAATTCTAGAAGTTGACGCAACCCCGACATCACACCTATGCGAACGAGATTATCAGTATCTAGTCCTGCTGATTTAATCTGTTCGATTTCATTGAGCTTGATGCCATCGATCCATTCCAAGGTCAAAACTTTATGGGTGCTGTACTGACGATAGATGGCAGGGACTTTCACATCGGGATCGTTTTTAAAATAACCTGCAAAGCGTTCGGCATTAGTTGCTTCGTGGGCATAGTCAATTTCTTCAAATAGCTTCAAACCGAACTCATCCACGATCGCTTCTAGGCTATTACCCAGATTAAGGGGTAGCAAAGGCCCTAACCAAGAAGCAATGCCCCGCATTATGTAAAGATCGAGGGTCAGCATGGGAATTAGCTCGGGGCGCTGTACCTTTACGGCAACTTCTTCGCCAGAGTACAAAGTCGCCTTATAAACCTGCCCTAAACTTGCCGCTGCCACGGGGTCTTCGGAAATAGTGCGGTACACCTTATGTACTGGCTTGCCTAACTCATATTCCACGATCGCGAAGGCTCGCTCGTTAGAAAAGGGTGGCAACTGATCTTGCAGTTTGGTAAGTTCTTCAAGGAAATCAACACGCACCAGATCGGGACGGGTCGATAAAGCCTGACCAACTTTGATATAGGTGGGACCGAGAGCAGTAATAATGCGTCGTAACTGCTCGGCGAGTCTCGGTTGACTCACAGTATTACCAGTCAAGACATCCCAGCCAAAAGCGAGCCCAAAACTGATGGCAAAATAAATGATTTTAAAAATCCGACCAAGTGCTAACCAAGGACGACGACCGTAATAGGTGGCATTGGCTTTGGCATCGTAGCAATTTAGCTGTTCGAGAGGATGCTGACTCACGCTGATAATTACCGTTTTTATATCCGACTAATCTATCAGTATACAAAACTACATAATATACTTGTAATAATTTTTTAAACACCCATGACTAATTCTCTCAAGCGAACCCCTCTTTACGATCTCCATGTTGCCGCTGGTGCAAGATTGGTGGAATTTGGTGGTTGGGAGATGCCCGTCCAATATAAGGGAATTGTCGCAGAGCATAGGGCTGTTCGATCGCAGGTGGGGATGTTCGATGTGTCCCACATGGGCAAATTGACGATCTCAGGTAAAGGAGTTCTCGATACCTTGAATAACCTCGTACCATCCAATTTAGGAAGGGTAAAGGTGGGGCAGGCTCTATATACGGTTTTGCTCAATGAGCAGGCGGGAATCATTGATGATGTGATTTTTTATCGCCATGAACCCGATGGCGATCGCGAAAATTGGTCTGTGATTGTCAATGCTTCTACCACCGAAAAAGATAAGGCATGGTTACAAGAGCATTTAGGCGATCGCTTAGTCGATAATTCTGCTTCCCAAACGCTGATTGCCGTACAGGGCAAAACTGCGATCGCGACTTTACAGGATCTGATCGCTTCAGATTTGATGAAGTTACCGAGGCTGCGCTTTGGACATACCCGCACTGAAGTCCTCGGCGTTCCCAGTTTTGTAGCGCGGACGGGCTATACGGGCGAAGATGGTTGCGAAATCATGACCGATATCGAAACAGGTAAGGCGCTTTGGCAAAAACTGCTCGATCTCGGCGTTGCTCCCTGTGGTTTAGGTTGCCGCGACACCTTGCGCCTAGAAGCGGGAATGCATCTTTACGGGCAAGATATGAACGATACAATCACTCCCCTTGAGGCTGATCTAATGTGGATCGTCCATCTCAAGGAAAAGGGGGATTTTATTGGCAGAGCCGTTTTAGAAGATCAGAAACTGAATGGAGTACCTCGCAAGTTAGTTGGTTTAGAATTGGAAGGTCGCAATATTGCCCGTCATGATTATCCAATTCGTTACGAAGGCGAAACCGTTGGCATTGTCACCAGTGGCACGATGTCGCCAACCCTAGGTAAAGCGATCGCTTTTGGCTATGTCCCATCCCATCTCGCAAAAAACGGTCAAATTCTCCAAGTCCAAATTCGCGACAAAGAGTTTCCCGCCAAAGTAACTAAGCGCAATTTTCTCTAGGGCTTGAATCCAAATAGCTCAGATCTCTTGTTTCTTTTCTACTCCCTTCCCACTAAAAAAATAGACATCAAAAACCAAGAATTAGTGTTAAGGCGCTTCGCGCCGCGACACTAATTCTTCACTGGGAAGGGAGTAGCTTGCATAGGATCAGAATTGCCGTCAGATTATCATGTCCATTGACATTATTTCCTAACTCCATCAGATTATCTAAACCTGTTTTCAGATCGATTTCTTCATGGAGAATTGGCAATAAATGCGATCGCCAATTCTCCTCGATCACATCGTGATCGCACAAACCATCGGAACATAAGAGAAATAGGGTTGATTCTGTTAAAGAGAGAAACTGAATTGATGGTTCTAGGTCATCGCTGGGATTTGGACCTAGGGCTTGCGTCAATTGATGAACATCAGGACGAGCTAGCGCCTCCTCCAGATCCATCCCCAGATCGAGTAATTGATTGAGAACTTCATGGTCGCGGGTTAGCTGTTGGAGTTGGGCAGAGTCGGAAACAACATCCCCAAGCGCATCTAATTCTAGGAGTTTCTCCGAGCCATCAAATTCTACATTTAATGCTTTTGGGCTATCGGTCACTTTATAAATGCGGCTATCACCAACATGGGCAATCACCACTTCTAGATCGTGAATGGCAAGCATAACCAACGTAGTTCCCATTCTGCCAAGGGAAAGTCTTAGTTCCTCTTCATTCTTAACAAAAATTGCTTGATTAGCATTACGAATGATCTCCTTCAGCTTATTTTCTCCAGGTAAGGTATCCATCCAAAAAGGTTGAAACTGTTCGGAGATCGAATTAATCACGATCGCACTTGCCTCCTCACCGCCATCATGCCCACCCATTCCGTCACACAAGACAAATAGCCCATGCTGGCTGCGATCACTGGCTTGACTTTTACCATGGGCGCTACGGGATTGGAAAATCGTGACAAAGTCATCTTCATTGCGATCGCGTTGCATCCCCGCATCGGTCTTGCCACCATAAATAATATCTTGCAAGCAGATTGGCGAGGCTTGCCCCGATGCATCGATGACAGGGGCTGTCCTTGCCGAACTGATAATAGTCGATAAATCCGCACTAATATCTCTGGGATCCTCCACCTTTAAAGCTAAATCAGGCTCTAAACATAGGGATGACTCATCTGTCCCTGCGACGGCTTCGTTCGCGATTTGCCCCGTAATTTGCCCCGTAATTTGCCCTATGGTTTGAGAAGAAGTCAAATTTTTTACTTGGATTTTTATATCCCCTAACATGCTTTCTAAATTTAGAGGCTTGGTGGGGTTAGAAGAAGGCTTAATTGCCTCATCTCCAAGGATATTTAAAGCAATATCTGGCGCAATTTTAGCCGAGACCTTAGTACCACAAGATTGACAAAATTGGTAGCTATCGGGGTTTTCGACCTTACAACTAGGACAGATAATCATCATTATTCCTGTTCTGTGGATAATATAGAGGTTTTAAATGAGTGCATACTCACTTGAAAACAAAAAATCAATCTCAGTATGGGTTCTAAGTTTTTACTTTGCCTACGGCAAAATAAAAACTGCTATAAATTCTACATAATTATCTATGTTACCCCCTTCTCCGTAAATAAAATGAATGCACCATCATTTGCAAAACACCATAGTTCATAATGGGAGAGAAGAATTAAGGTATTCAAACCGATGACTGATTCTACCAGACTCAATCCCGCTGAAGAAATTGTTCTTGGGCGAGACTTTATGACGCTTTCTCAGCATGTTCTTTCGCAGTTTGGAACATTTTCGGCTGAGGCATACGATCTGAGTGCATTGATGGGACGGATTGGTTTAGCAGGGAAAACCATTGCTCGCCACCTGAGCCGTGCTGGTTTAGCCGAGAATGTCCTCGGGGTCACAGGTGAGATCAACGTGCAGGGCGAAGCGGTCAAAAATATGGATCGCTATGCCAATCGAGTTTTTTTACGCGCTTTTGAACAAAGTGGTTTAGTCTGTCGCCTTGCTTCTGAGGAAATGGAAGAGCCCTACTATATTCCTGAAAATTGTCCCATCGGTCGATATACTTTGCTCTACGATCCTATCGATGGCTCTAGCAATATCGATGTTAATTTAGCGATCGGCTCCATTTTCTCTATTCGACAACAAGAGGGAAATGATGAAGCGGGAGAGGCTCTAGATTTACTACAGTCAGGACGCAAGCAGATTGGAGCGGGATATATTCTCTACGGAACGAGCACAATGCTTGTATATTCCCTTGGGAAGGGGGTTCACGCCTTTACTCTCGATCCTAGTATTGGTGAATTCATTCTTTTTCAAGAGAATATCCATATCCCTGCCAATGGTTCTATTTATAGTGTCAATGAAGGGAACTTCTGGCAATGGGAAGAGCCAATGCGTGAATATGTTCGCTACATTCATCGCCAAGCGGGGAATACCGCCCGTTATTCTGGAGCGCTCGTTGCCGATATTCATCGGATTCTCTTTCAAGGTGGTGTATTTCTCTATCCAGGCATGGTCGGGCATGAAGATGGTAAATTACGACTACTCTACGAGTCTGCGCCGCTGGCATTCCTAATCGAACAGGCTGGTGGTCGGGCCACTACAGGCACTCAAGACATTCTCGATGTAATTCCCAAAAAATTGCACAGTCGCACACCTTTATTTATCGGCAGTTCCGAAAACGTCAAAGTAGTAGAGTCCTTTTTAAACCCATAAAATCAATAGCGATCGCCTAAACCCTTGATTGTCCTCGATTGTCATATTTTGGGCGATCGCATCATGGGGAATGAGGACATATTGCCAAGGTAGCCTTGGGCAGCTCAAAGGGGCTAGATGCTGAAACGCTCATTTCATGACAACAAAAAAGTGCAAATACGTCGCGCTTTAACTGCTATAGAAACGTAAGAGATCGCGGGGACAAATCAAAACCCTAAAGATTAGTGGCGGCGCTAAGCGCCGCCACTAATCTTTAGGGTTT
>NZ_ALWB01000155.1 GCF_000332215.1 Pseudanabaena biceps PCC 7429 | reverse complement strand
GGTTTGGGTTTGAGCGCAAAGCGCGGTAAGAAATGGCGTAGCCATTTCTTACCTTGGTATTACAGAATCGTAATTTTAGGACTGTTGTACCAGTTATAGGTAGAACTATCGGGATCATCATCTACCCCCAGCTTACTTTCAGCTCCATCAATCTGAACTCGCACTAGATACTCTGCTGCCTTGACATTCTTAATGGGAATCTCAATCGTAGAACTATTATGAGGAAGTGGGGGGCGATCAAACATATATATAGCGGGACTATTCACCGCCCATTCGTTCAAGGACAAAACCACCTTCTGCTTTTCACGCACTAGCACATCTAGCTGCAATACAACTACAGCCGATCGCAAATTATCCTCTACCTCTTCTAGCTGAGTCACACTCACACTAACAATCGTTGGACAAAGAACAAAGGGCATCACATTCGAGGCGATCGCATTAGTAATTAACGGAGAAGTACTATCAATCCGATGGATTACTTGCAAACTCTGCACTCCCGCTTGAATTTGTGGAAAAGATATATTGGCAAGGGAAAAAATAATTTCCCGATCTATGACCGATGTAGGCTTAACGATCAGATCGCCCACATGGATTTCCACACTCTGGCTTTGCAGATTGCGCCCGCGCACGATGATGATACTACCGAGCACAATCGGCTCAAATCGGCTACCCTGAGCCAGCACTTGCTCAATATAGGGAGAAGCAGGAAAGGGAACCAAACCAGCAGGAGAAGCATCGCGAACTGGCAAAGCTCTCTGGAAATTTTCTCGCCCCTCAACGATCACCAGACAAGCACGATAGGCGATCGATAAAACGTAGGGAACTTGATAAAACACCGACCAAGCCTTAGATAGATCCTCCAACGAAATATCGACGGGCACAATATTAATCTGTTGAATCTGATCAGCAAGATCGGCATCTACTAAAAATGGGAAAGTAGAGTCATTACAGGTAGAACGAATTAATTCAGGTGTAAGAATTCGTTTATCTACAAACGTACTCACGACACTTCCTAATACCCTCTGGGGTTGCAATTCCGCATCATTGCCATAGCAACTCATCATATAATAAAGATCGAGAGCCACTTGACGATTGAGTGGATTGCCTTTAATCCGATTGGGAGTAGAGTCAAAATTGGCTAACGAGGGATTGCTCGTAACGTGATACAAAAAGATGTTAACCCCCACCTCAGGTGCACCCGTAGAAATTCCCGCAGGTGGCAAGGTAGTGGCTCTCGCACCTTCAATATCCTGTTGAATGACTGATTGCAACAACCTTTGGAGCGTTGCCGTCACCGTTGCGATCGCTAAATGATTACTCATCGGTACTCACCAAACCTAATTTCAACGCCCTAACAATTGCCTGAGTGCGGCTCGCCACCCCCAGTTTCTCAAACACACTCGTAAGATGAGCTTTCACTGTAGCGATCGTCACATGCAGGTAACGCGAAATGTCTTCATTAGAAGCTCCCTTAATCAGCCAGTTCAAGACCTCCTGCTCGCGATCGGTGAGATGAATTGTGGAATGTATCTGAAGCGATCGCCCAGAATAGAAATGAAAAATCCGAAAGAAACTAGTCGCAATATCAGGAGGCAAAAAGATTTCGTCATTCATAACTGTCGAAATTGCCTCATAGAGTTGACTCCCAATCCGATCCTTTGCCACATAACCTCGCGCACCCAACTGCATCGCTCTAAATACTAATTCATCTTCACGATGAGCGGACAAAATTAAAACCTTGCCATGATAATCCAATTTTTTCAGATCCATCAGCACCTTTAATCCACTATCTTCAGGAGATTTTAGATCTAATTTGACATCTAAGAGAATTAAAGACGGCTTCTGCTCAACTACCAGCTTGACAGCTTGGACGCAAGAAGTAGCTTCCCCGACAATCTTAAACTGAAGATAACAATCATCACTATAAAAACTCAGTAATGTATGTAACCCACGACGAAAATTAGAATCATCTTCTACCAATAAAACCGAAACTATCTGAGCCGTTGTTGTCATAGATCCTTTGCTATAGATCCTTTGTTATAGATCGTTGATGCTTAGTCAGTTGATGCTTAGTCAATTTATGAATGGGTTATCAAGTTTCTCCAGAGTTTTTTGAGCAGTTCCGATAGGAATTATGCTAGGTTCAACTCCAAATAATCTGAACCTAATCTGAGAAAATTTCAACCTTATTTAAGGTTAAATTAAGATTAAATAGCTAGGCATAAGTAAAATTAAAACCTAGAAGAGCATACTGCCCACTACGCAGGCGTTACATGCTCTAGTTTTGGGTTTTAATTATGCTGAACTACTAGAAGTATAGACTAAAGTCTAATAACCCTTAAATTCGATTCTCCCTACTCTATGAGGCTATAGACATAGTTAAAGGGTGGCATATGGCATTAGACTACTTCGCCCCGGGCGTATACGTTGAAGAGGTAGATAAAGGCAGTCGTCCCATTGAAGGCATCAGCCTCAGTGTGGCAGGCTTTATCGGATTTACCGAAGATGTACGCGGTGATGCTGAGCTTTTCAAACCCATGTTGGTTACATCATGGGATCAATATCGCGAATACTACGCAGCCCCTGGCTCCGACGGATACACTGACTTTGACGCTTACCTTCCCTTCGCGGTAAATGGCTGGTTTGTTAATGGCGGCGGACGTTGCTGGGTCACCAGTATCGGCACTAAATTGCCTGGATCGGAGCCTCCCGCCCCTGAAGCCACGGCTCTCCGTATTGGCACATCAAATAACAAGCCAACCTTGATGTTCAACATCAAGCCTGCGGATGCATCCGCCAGCCAATTGGCCCTCCCTTCAACCAGTGAGCGTATTAAGGTAATCGTCCAAGAGAGCACTCCCAAACCTCTTCCCGATGACGCACCTGCTGATGCCGAGCCACCTCTAAATACTGGCGAATTTTTCAACGTGATCGTTGTCCAAGGGGGACAAGAACTAGAGCGGTACGAACATGTCACGATGAACCCTCAAGTTGCGCCTGAAGTTGCTGACTATGTAGTAACAGCGATCGCTGATTCTGAATACGTCACCATCGCCGATATATCTGTTAGTGGACAGCCACTCTCCCGTCGTCCTGCTAACGGAGCCTACGAAATTGCACCTCCTCCTTATATCTCATCGATCGATCGCTTCGCTCGCGACCTCCTAGGACAAAGAGACGATCGCACTGGCATCCAAGGCATGTTTGAAATCGATGAAACAGCGATGATTGCCTGCCCAGACCTAATGCGCGTCTACGAAGCAGGACTAATCGACATCGATCAAGTACATGGAGTCATGGAAATGATGCTCAGCATGTGCGAAAACTCCTTCCCAGGTCCTGCTTTTCGGATGGCAGTAATCGATCCGCCCCCAATTAAGCCCTCCAAAGGCATGGAAGCAGTTCCTCCCGATCGTCAAAAGCCCCAAGACGTAGCTCAATGGTTAAGCATGTTTAACCGTCGCTCTATGTATGGTGCGCTCTACTATCCTTGGATCAAAGTCGCCAATCCTCGTAAGGGTGGCAAGCCATCCTACGTGCCTCCCTGTGGTCATGTCATGGGGCTATGGTGTCGCACAGATCAATCACGCGGCATCTTCAAGGCTCCCGCTAACGACACCCCTCGAGGCGTTCTTGGCTTAGCCTACGAGACCAACATGCGCGAACAAGAAATGCTCAACCCCATTGGAATCAACTGTATCCGTAACTTTGCCAGCTACAACCGTGGATTCAAAGTATGGGGCGCGCGCACCCTTGTCGAGCCTGACAATATTCAATGGCGCTATATCAGCGTCCGTCGCTTGATCAGCTATATCGAGAAATCGATCGAAATCGGCACTCAATGGGTGGTCTTTGAACCCAATGACACCGATCTTTGGGCAAGAGTTACTCGCACCGTCAGCAACTTCCTCGAAGGGCTATGGCGTAATGGAGCATTATTTGGCGGCGCATCCTCAGAAGCTTTTTACGTCAAGTGTGATGCCACCCTGAACACCCATGAAACCATGATGATGGGTCGTTTATATATCGAAGTCGGCATTTGCCCCGTCAGACCCGCTGAATTCGTCATCTTCCGAGTCAGCCAATGGTCGCCTAATAGTTAATTGATTTACAGCGCTGATGATTTCGGCGCTGTTAAATTTTATCTACATGCATCTACATACATCTACATACATTTTGATACCCAAAAGATTATTTTGCTACCATACCTAGGTTCCAAATATAAGCCTTTGGGTATCACCTATCAAATTTTTAAGATTTACACATTAATTCTTAGGAATTTATAGATTTTAGATTTTAAAATGATAAGTTATCAGCATAGATTTGTAACTCAGCTTTTAAGGAGGGAAGATGCCTACACTTATACCAATTCCTAATAGTCGATTTTACGTAGAATTCGATGGACTAACAGAAAAACTGATCAAAAGTGTAACGGAAGTTACCTTTTCTGGACAAACAGCTGGACATGAAAAACCCCTTGCTTCAACCAAAGGTGGCAAGACACTTTGGCAAAGTACATCAGCGGGGTTTGAAGAGAATCCCAACGTCACGATTGAAGCCTATGTCGTCGAAGGCGATATGGACTTTTATAATTGGATGTTAGCAACGATGCCCAAAAGTGAAGGGGGACAAGGGAAATGGTCTTCTAGTCGCAAGAATGGCTCGATTGTTGCCTACGACAGCGAAGACAATGAAGCAATTCGTTGGAGCCTGACAAATTGTTGGATTAAGTCCTACAAGGTCAGTGATTTTAACTCTGAAAGTAAGGACTTGGCTGTCGAGACTTTTGAAATTATTGCTGAACAGATCAATCGTGTCGTCTAGGGAGTGCTACTAAGGGCGCTTACAAATTTTGGGTTCAGGGATTGATACCAAGCTTAGAATAATTATTAGAGATTGACTCAATCATTACGCTCAATCATTACTAAGACTACAATCCAGCCATATATTACTATCAAAATCTTGAGGTCAAAACACAATGGCAAAAGGCGAAATTTTAGCCTGTTCAAAATACTACTTTAACTTATCTGGTCTAGATGACTTGATAGTCAAAAGTGTAAGTGGTATTAGCACAACTCTACAAACCGCAGGCGACAGTAAATCCTATGGAGTAACTAAATCTGGTAAGTCAGTAATCCAAGCAACCGTGACTGGAATAAGCAACAGTAATATTACTGTTGAATTTGTCTGCACAGTGGGAGATAAACGCCTAATGCAATGGTATAGCGATTCCCATTCTGAGCCAATTGCTGGTGGTGGAACAAAAACCAAAGGCGAACGTAAAACAGGCACGATCACTCTCTACAATCAAGGTGGCGAAGCCGCTGCAACGTGGGAAATAACTGGAATCATGCCCTCTAGCTATAAATCGACAAAGCTGGAAGCAGGAGCTGAAGGGCTATCCACGGAAACGATTGAATTTGTATATGAGTCAATGCATCGTAAAACTTAAAATGTCAATATGAGTGGTGCTTTGCACCACTCATATTACAAATACGAACATAGGAGACCTCCATGGCGGATGCAGATTCCCAAATTGAATTTCTAGTCAATTCAAAGTTTTATATAGAAATTACTTTGCAGGGCAGTCTGGAAAAAATTGATGGCTACTTCATGGAATGTAGCGGTCTATCGCGCAGCCAAGAAGCCATTGAAATTGTGGAAGTCACTCCTCAAGTTTGGGGCAAGAGTGGTTCTAGTAAAGGAAGAGTAATCCGTACCAAGATCCCTGGCAATAGCAAGAGTGAAAATATTACGCTCAAACAAGGGCTGAACATTTCCATGACGATGTGGAATTGGTTCAAAGCTGTAGAAGATGGCAATTGGGCGGAACAATTCCGAGATGGGGATATCACGGTTTACGATCAAGGGGCTACGGAGAAAGCAAGGTTTCGATTTAATGGCGCTTGGCCAGTCCGTTACAAGATTTCTGATTTTAAAGCTGATGGTAGTGAATTTGCAATTACTGAGTTAGAGTTAAGTGTTACAGATTTTTTGCGAATTAGTTAACAGATTAACATTAGATTAATAAAATATTTATGATTCAAACAGAGTTTGAATTTACATTGCCTAAAGGCTATGTCGATAATGACGGGAATCTCCATCGTAAAGGAGTAATGCGACTATCCAGAGCGATTGATGAGATTACTCCTATGCGCGACCCCCGTGTAAAGAGTAATCCTGCCTATGCCACGGTAATTATTTTATCTAGAGTGATTACGAAATTAGGTGGTTTAGAAGAGATAAGTTCTATAGTAATTGAAAATTTATTCGCAAGCGATCTCAGTTATTTGCAAAAATTTTATCGTCAAATTAATGAGCTAGAAGAGAAAGAATGGATTAGTTCAACTGAAGAAAATCCTTCAGATATTAATTAACGTTATAAGCAGCCTTAAAAACCAAAGCCCTGTGGTGCAAGCGAAGCTTGCACCACAGGGCTTTGGTTTTTACAGCACTTTGTGCTCAAAGCCAAACCAAGGGAAATTTTAAAAGGGTTCCAGAGTAACCCTTTTAATACCAATTCACTGAAGTGAACCAACACTTCAGTGAATTAAAAAACAAACCCAGTAAGGTTTTGAGATTCCCAAAATGGCGTTGCCATTTTGGGAATTGGTATAAAATTTCCCTTGTGGCTCGTTTGCTCGGCAACAGCTAATAGGGCGAGATTGGCGATCGCATTTTGAAGTAGGCTTCGAGAGCTTCAATATCAAGTAATCCTTCGAGGCGATCGCGTCCTTCTTTTAGGACGGCAAAATTATCTCCACCATCGGCTAGGTAACTGTTAACGGTAATGCGATAATCGCGATCGGGCTCGATCGCAATTCCTGCGATCGCCATATTACTGACTCGATCTCCAACCGCAGCAGAATTACTATAGCTATAGGTTAAACCTTGGGAAACTTGGAGAATCCGATTTTGTCCAATACGCGGATTATCAAACTGACTTTCTAAAAGCTGTTTGATTTGTTTACCTGTCAAGGTCATGGTAACTAGGCGATTTCGGAAAGGTTGAACGGCAAAAGCCTGACCGTAGGTCACAATACCCTTTTCACTTGCACTGGACAGGTCAGTACGAATGCCACCTGAATTCATAAAGGCAGCTACTGCACCACCTTTTGTATCATCGGCAGTAGCGGCAAGTTGAGCATCGGCAATTATTCTACCCAGAGGAGAGATCCCATTGCGATCGGCAGCACGGGTAATATTGGCAGTAATCGAACCGATCGCCCGATTGACTAGCGGATCGGCAATGGCTTTGTATTTCCGAACTATCTGAGTCAAGGCTGGATCCTTTGGCACATCATGGGTAACAACAACATTATTGGCTCGCATTGAGGCAACATCTCCCGTCCCTCGATCTAAGGTCACATCAATGTCGCTGACTAATCTGCCATAGAAAGAAGCACTGGTAACCAGACGGCGATCGATTTGGCAGTTGTAGGCTTGATGCGTATGACCAGTGATGAATAAATCTACTTCAGGATCGGTCTGCTTGACAATATCCACGATCGCGCCAGAGATCCCATCACAACCATTGTAATTTCCCGTAGCAAGTCCGCCCTCATGCAAGATAACGGCGATCGCTTTAATGCCTTGCTTCTTTAATTCAGGAATTAAGGCATTAACCGTAGCTGCTTCATCCTTAAATTCAAGCCCTACTATCCCTGAAGAACGGACTAAATTGGGAGTTCCTCTTAAAGTCATCCCAATGAAAGCCATCTTGACACCATCAAAGGTACGCACCTGATAGGCAGGAAAAATAGGTTTGTCATTACGGGAATTAATTACATTAGCTGCTAGAAATTTGAATTTTGCACCGCCAAAACCATCGCCATCGCGACATCCATCGACGGGATGACATCCTCCTTTTTGCTTGCGGTATAACTCTTCCGCTCCTTCGTCGAATTCATGATTACCGACAGCATTTAGTTCTAAACCTAGAGCATTTAACGCTTCAATTGCAGGTTCGTCATGAAAGAGCGCAGATATCAGCGGACTGGCTCCTACTGTATCTCCTGCGGAAACAGTAACGGTATTTTGAGGCTTAATTTTGGGGTTAATCACCCTCAAGTTTTTAATATGCGTAGCTAAATATTCAACACCGCCCGCAGGAATGCGATCGCTAGCTGCCAAAGGGGAAAAAGTAAGGTTTTCCGCTTCTAGGTTTCCATGAAAATCATTGATAGCTAAGATCTTAATATTTACCAACGTGGATTTTGACAGTGCAAAGGGAGAAAAATACAGAACTACAAATAAAGAAATGACAGCAACAAACAAAAATCTTCTCATCAAAAATTTTCTCATCATGTCAATCCCAATTTAGTATTTTTAGTTGATTGCTATCTGCCACACCACAAGCATAATCGAAGATCTAGAAATCTTAAGGTCTCGTCCAATACTTCTAGCATCTATGAATAGCTAGGTGCAATTAAATATAAAACCTCAAAAGCTGTAGCGCACGCTGCGCGTGCGCTACAGCTTTTGGGGTTTTAACTATACCCAGCTAATTAGCAATAAACCTATAACTATCGCCAAATGTATTAGTAGATAAAACCCAATAAGAGAAGGGCGGCGCAAAGCGCCGCCCTTCTCTTATTGGGTTTTGATTTTGTCATGAGAGGTCACATGACGCTGATTTGACTTAGGGCGCACGAACTTTTGTCGCCATGCTTCCATATAGGTATAGAAAACGGGGGTCAGATACAATGTCAGAACTTGCGAAAAGATCAATCCACCTACGATCGCTATACCCAGAGGGCGACGGGCTTCAGACCCCGTACCTGTACCTAAAGCGATCGGTAATGTCCCAATTAGGGCTGCCATCGTCGTCATCATAATTGGTCGAAAACGGACGATACAAGCTGCATAAATCGCCTCCCTTGGACTTTTGTTCTCTCTGCGTTGCGCATCAATCGCAAAGTCTACGAGCATAATGCCATTTTTCTTGACAATTCCGACTAGCAAGATAATGCCAATAAAGGAATAGAGATTTAACTCCACCTGAAATATCCATAACGTCAGTAAAGCGCCAAAGCCCGCAGAGGGAAGCCCCGACAAAATCGTGATGGGGTGGATAAAGTCTTCGTAAAGGATACCGAGAATCAAATAAATGACCACAATGGAAATTAATAACAACAGCCCCAAATCGTTAAAGGACTGAGCAAATACCTGTGCCGATCCTTGAAAACTAGGAGTTACCGTATCTGGCAACACCTCCTTGGCAACCTTCTTAATTGCATCGGTGGCATCATTGAGCGATGTACCTAACTGCGTATCAAAGGAAATAGTTGCAGAGGGAAGTTGAGCCAGATGATTGACCGTGAGGGGACCAACATTTTGAATGATGGAAGCGATCGCACTTAAAGGAACCGATCTGCCATTGCGATCGCTCACATAGATCATAGATAGAGCGGTAGCATCCTTTTGGAACTCTGGTTTCAATTCCAAAATAACGTAAAACTGATTATCAGGGGTAAACATTGTGGAAACTTGGCTGGAACCATAGGCATTTCCAAGGGTTTTTTCGATCTGGGTTGCTGTAATCCCTAAAAGTGCCGCTTTATCGCGATCAATTTTTACTTCTATTTGGGGGGTTCTCAGTTGTAGATCGGTATCGACACCTCTCAACCCCGGAATTGTCTTGATCTTGTCTAGCAATTTGGGAATAGAGTCGCGCAGATCCTGTAAGTTGAGACTCTGAAGTGTAAATTGATAGGTAGAATTGGTTTGCTGCCCGCCAATGGGAATCGCTGGCGGCGATCGCAGGAAAGCCTGAATGCCCGTAACTCGACGTAGCTTGGGAGTTAGTTCTTGAATAATTTCATCGGCGCTGAGTGGTCTCTGATCGCGAGGTTTGAGCCGCACGGTGATCCGCCCATTGTTAACGGAAGCATTGGGTCCCGCCGCACCGACCGTAGAGTTAAGCGCAGCAACATTGGGATCTTTGCGAATAATGTCAACCACAGCCTGTTGGTGCTTTAACATATCATCGAAAGAAATATCCTGCGCAGCCTTAGTATTTACCATTAACTGTCCCGTATCTTCGTTGGGAATTAACCCCTTAGGAACTAGCATGTAGGTATAAAATGTGAGAAATAGTAATAGGAAAGAAGCAATCATTGTCACCCGATGATGCTTTAAAACGGGTTTAAGAGTCCATTCGTAGCCTTTTAGTAAACTATCAAAGGCATTTTCTAAAAATTTTGCCAAGCGGTTTTGTTGGTGATGGGACGATCGCAAGAAGCGGCTACAAAGCATGGGGGTAAGACTGAGAGAAACAAACCCCGATACGAGGATAGCGACGCTAATCACGATCGCAAATTCATGGAATAGTTTGCCAATCAGTCCACCCATAAAGATGATCGGAATAAACACAGCCACTAAGGAGAGGGTCATCGATAAAATCGTAAAGCTCACTTCCTGTGAACCCTTTAAAGCCGCAACCATCGGCGGTTCGCCCATCTCACGATGGCGAACGATATTTTCGAGGACGACGATCGCATCATCAACCACAAAGCCTACGGAGAGCGTCAAAGCCATCAATGATAAATTGTCGAGGGAATAGCCCAGCAAGTACATGACAGCGAAAGTGCCGATAATCGCGATCGGTAAAGCCATACTCGGAATCATCGTCGCAGGCAGATCCCGCAAGAACAGAAAAATCACCATCACCACAAGGGCAATCGAAAGAATTAAAGTAAACTGCACATCTTGGATCGAAGCACGGATCGATAGGGAGCGATCGTAGAGAATGCCCATCTCGATTGATTTAGGAATTTGAGCTTGCAATGTCGGTAACATCGCTTTGACCGCATCCACAATCTGGACGGTATTCGCCCCCGGTTGTGGCTGTACAGCGAGAACAATGGAGGGTTGATTAGCAACCTTGCGATCGCTAAAAAGATTAGAAACTTTATTGTTTTGGATACTATCAATTACATCACCCAGTTCCCTCAGCCTTACGGGAGCACCATTTTGATAGCTAACAATCAATTCTCCATATTCCGCCGCATTATTTAATTGCCCATTTGCCTGAATGAGATAGCTCTTATCTTTGCCCGATAGGCTACCCGTAGGCAAGGTGACATTCCCTGACTGAATGATCGTCTTAATCCGATCAAGTCCAATCCCCCTAGCTGCAACCGCACGCGGATCGAGTTGCACACGCACGGCATACTGCTTTTGACCATAGACCTGTACTTGCGCAACCCCATTAATAGCGGAGATGGGTTGAGCGATCGTAATTTCGGCGCTTTCATCCACCTCGTAAATCGGTAGAGTTTCCGAATAAAGATAGAGATAAAGAATGGGCGAAACCGAAGGATTGACTTTACGATAGGTTGGGGGTTTGGGCATATCCGCAGGTAATTGTCCTGCCGCTGCCGAAATCGCCGCTTGTACATCCTTTGCCGCCGAAGCCACGCTACGGCTAAAGTCAAATTGCAAGGAAATATTAGTGCTTCCCGTAGCGCTAGTGGAGTTAAAGGAGTTTAGCCCTGCAATTTCGGTGAACTGTCGTTCGAGAGGGGCGGCAACGGCGGAAGCCATCGTTTCAGGCGTACCTCCAGGCAGACTTGCCGAGACGCTGATGAAGGGATACTCGACATTGGGTAGAGCGCTAATTGGGAGTAGAGCATAGCTCATAATGCCAAAGATGAGGATACCAATCATGACTAGGGTAGTCATAACGGGACGGGTGATAAATAATTTAGAAAGATTCATGTTTTTAAACCCTCTCTAGGAAAAGATTTTTAAAACTAAATCCCCTAATCTTCTTCCGCCATGCTTCCATATAAATATAGAAGACAGGCGTTAGATATAGAGTCAAGATTTGCGAAAATACTAAGCCACCAACTACGGCAATCCCTAAGGGGCGACGCGATTCTGAACCCGCACCGAAGCCGATCGCGATCGGCAGAGTCCCCATGAGCGCTGCCATTGTGGTCATCATGATCGGGCGAAAACGAACAAGACAGGCTTGATAGATGGCGGTCGCTGGTTTTAAGGCTTCGGTGCGCTGAGCCTCGATCGCAAAGTCCACCATCATAATTCCATTCTTCTTAACAATACCCACTAGCAAAATAATGCCAATAAAGGAATACACATTAAGTTCGACATTAAATATCATCAGGGTGAGCAAAGCGCCAAAACCTGCGGAGGGTAACCCAGATAGAATCGTAATCGGATGAATAAAATCTTCGTAGAGAATGCCCAGAATGAGATAAATCACCAGAATTGCAACCGCCAATAAAAATATTAAGCTGGGCAAAGAACTCTGAAATACCTGACTGGCTCCCGTAAAGCTAGTAGCAATATTCTCAGGTATCGTTTCGCGGATTAACTGCTCGACTTGCTGGTTGGCTGTCCCCAAAGCCACATTCGGCGCTAAATTGTACGAGATCGTTGCCGCGTTCATCCTGCCTGAGTGGTTAACCATCAAGGGCGCAATTCCTTGAGAAATCGTCGCAAAGGTTTTGAGCGGCACGACTTGCCCAGAGGTTGAGGTGATATAGAGCGATAGTAAAGCATTAACATCTTGCTGAAACTCGGGCTGTAATTCAAGAATGACTTGATATTCGTTAGTCGCACCATAGATAGTTGACACCTGATAAGAACCATAGGCACTTCTCAAAGCATTTTCGATCTGTTGGGCGGTGATGCCGTGGGAGGATGCCTTACGGCGATCAATATCAATTTTGACTTGAGAAGTCATTTGTAAATCGCTATTCACATCTTGCAATAAAGGTAGAGCCTTCATTTTTTCTACGAGTTTTGGTACATACTCCTGCAATGGCTGCAAGTCGGTATTTTGGAGTTCTAATTGATAAAGCCCCGTGGTTTGTTGCGTACCAATGGGAATTGCGGGAGGATTCTGCAAAAATACTTGAATGCCCGTAACATCAGCTAGTTTCGATCGCAATGCTTGGATGACTTCATCGGCACTTTTCTCCCGTTGCGATCGCGGCTTTAAGCGAATAAATAAACTCCCTGAATTACCCGCATTAGACGCACCACTTGCACTCGCACCAATATTCGAGTTCACCGCATCCACATTGGGATCGCTGGCAATCATCTCAGCGACAGCTTGTTGATGCAGGACTAAAGCGGCAAAGGAAGTATCTTGAGCGCCTTGAGTCGTTCCCACAATCTGCCCCTTATCCTCACTAGGAATAAATCCTTTTGGTACGGCCACAAATAGCCCAATCGTCGCCAATAGCAACACAAAGGACATCATCATCGTGGTGCGATGATATTTCATTACGGTTTTTAAGCTGCGATCGTACAAGCCGAGAAAGCGATCGAATATTTCTTCGGTAACGCGATAAAAGCGACTTTGGTGGGCATGGTTAGCCGAACGTAAAAAGCGACTGCATAACATCGGAGTCAAGCTCAAGGATACAAATCCTGAAACCAGAATCGAAACAGCGATCGTCACGGCAAACTCGTGGAATAATCGCCCCAAGAGTTCGCTCATAAATAGCATGGGAATGAATACCGCAACCAAGGAGAGCGTCATCGATAGAATTGTAAACCCAATTTCCCTAGAGCCATTGAGCGCGGCCTGCATCGGGCGTTCGCCCATTTCCATATGGCGGACGATATTTTCCAGCATGACGATCGCATCATCCACCACAAAACCTACCGATAGGGTAAGAGCCATCAACGATAGATTGTCCAGAGAAAACGCAAGCTGGTTCATCACTGCGAACGTACCGATCAGCGATACGGGCAGGGCAAGGCTGGGGATTACCGTTGCCGAAAGATTCCGCAAAAATATAAAGATGACCAAAACAACTAAAGCGATCGTTAAAACCAAGGTAAATCGCACATCATCAACGGATTCACGAATTGATTGCGATGCATCGTACAGCACGCCAATCTGCACAGAATTGGGAACCTGCTCGCGTAATTTGGGTAGTAGTTTCTGAATTGTATCGACCACTTGTACCGTATTCGTGCCTGGTTGTCGCTGAATCGAGAGAATAATCGCCCGACTGTTGTTATACCAACTTGCAACCTTGTCATTCTCAACGCTATCTACAATCCGACCTAGCTGCTCTAGATAAATGGGGGCGCTATTCTTATAAGCGACAATTAATTTGCGATAAGCTGCCGCATCCTGTAATTGTCCATTGGTCTGTACGGTAAAGTTTTTGTGATCGCCCGAAAGGCTTCCTGTCGGTAAGTTGACATTACCCTGCTGGATGGCCGTTTGCACTTGGTCAATACCAATTCCTTGACTGGCTAATTTCTGCGGATCGAGTTGAATCCTTGCCGCGTACTTTTGCGAACCGTAAACGCTTACCTGCGCCACCCCTGAGATGGTTGAGAGCTTTTGCGCCAGGTAAGTTTCGGCATAGCTATCCACTTGCGAAAGTGGTAATGTCGGTGAATAGAGATAGAGATAGAGAATGGGCTGATCGGCGGGGTTAACCTTACTAAAAGTAGGCGGATTGGGTAAATCGCTAGCAATCTGTCCAGAAGAAGCAGCGATCGCCGCCTGTACATCCTGAGCCGCATCGTCAATACTACGGTTCAGGCTAAATTGCAGTGCAATTTGCGTCTTCCCCAAGGTGGTAGTCGAATTGAGCGAATCTAACCCTGCAATACTAGAGAACTGCTTTTCTAAAGGGCGCGTCACTGAAGCTGCCATCGTCTCAGGGCTAGCTCCAGGGCGAGAGGCTGTCACCTGAATTGTGGGATAGTCCACACTGGGCAGATCGCTAATCGGCAAAGACTGATAGCTCATCCATCCGAAAATCAAGATTCCCGCCATCACTAGAGTAGTCATGATCGGGCGACGAATAAAAATTTCTGAGAGATTCATTAATTAGCTCCCTCTGTCTTGGCAGAACGTGGCTTTCGAGGTTTACCTGCCTTAGTTGGATCTGTCGTTGGCTTTGTCTCATTGCCAACAGCATTACTATCGGGCTCTTTAATGCGGATTTTACTGCCGTTGACAAGATTTGCCTGACCATCGATCACGACGCGATCGCCTGATTTCAAACCTTTTTGAATGATATCTAGTCCGTCGATCGTGCTACTAGCCACTACTGGCAGATTAGTTACCGTCGGATTATCCTTATCATCGTCATTAACCACAAACACAAACTGCCCATTCGCCCCATTTTGCACCGCTTGAGCGGGGACAACGATCGCATTGGGTTCTTCGTTTAAGGTCAAGGTCGTATTCACAAACTGCCCCGGAAAGAGTTGACCGCCCGCATTATTAAAATCGCCAATCAGTTGAATCGTCCCCGTCGTATTATCAACGGTGTTATTAATGAAGGTTAGAGTTCCTGATATCGGAGTCTTGCTACCAGCAAAAGTCACCGTCACATCGAGCTTGCCATTTTTCATCCGTTTTTGGATTTCGGGAAGGTTTACCTCAGGAATCGCGAAAGCAACTTGAATGGGATTAACTTGGGCGATTGTCACCAACGGACTACTACTATTTGCCTGAACGACATTTCCTGCGGTAACGAGAATATTGCCAGCCCGCCCATCAATCGGCGCATAGATTTCGGTATAAGAAGCCTGTACTTGCACGTTTTGATAAGCCCCCTCGTCCGTTGCGACCACCGCTTCCGCATTGGCAATCGCCGCTTTATCCCCCTCAACCACCGCTAGAGCATTAGTAATCGCTTCGCGATCGCTTTGCAAAGTTGCCTCCGAGACGCGATTATTGGTGCTATATTGCTGTGCTTGATCCTGACTGATCGCACCTTCTTTATAGAGAGTGCTATAGCGATCACTCTCCGCCTTCGCAAACTGCGCCTGAGCCATATCCTTCGCTAAAGTAGCCTCTGCCGATCGCACCAATCCCATATCACGCGCAAGGTTTGCCCGAGCCTGCTGTACTTGGGCGAGATCCTTTGCCAATACTCCTTGCGCCTGTTGAATTGAGGCTATTTGCGATCGGTTATCGATCGTGAATAAGAGATCTCCCCTATGCACTTCCTGCCCTTTCTTAAAATGTACACCCGTAATCATGCCTCCTGCTTGCGGAGTCACAGACACAGTGGAACTAGCTTGAACGTTACCGATCGCCTGTAATTGAATCGGTACAGTTTTTTGAGTGACTACCGCCACCGCCACGGGAGTAAGTTGTTCGCGCTTATCGCCTTTCTTACTATTGTCATCCTGTTTAGTTGCGGTCAAGGCTCGAAAGCTAAAGAAACCAACAGTTCCCAACAAAAGCAATCCTACAATTGCGAAACCAATACGTCTTTTGGAGAAGAATTTAGCTAATGATTTTGACTTAGCCCCATCCTCATATAATTCGGGATGATTGCTATTGCGATCGCCATTTTGGGAAATCTCTAAGGGGATCTCTAACTGATGCTCGTTCATAAAAATTACTAAATCCTTCTAAATAGAGTTTTTTAACTAAGGCTAAAACCTGTGGCGCACGCACGGCGTGCGCCGCAGGTTTTAGCCTTTTATATTTAATTAAGCCCACTTATACCAATTCACGAAAGCGTGACAACACTTTTATGAATTGAAAACCAAGCCCAGTCAGGTTTTCAAGGTTAAAAATGGCTACGCCATTTTTAACCTTGGTATTACTTATCATTTATCGGGATAGGGAGTCTGCTCGTAGGACTTCTCAAAAATCATCTGAATTTTGGTCTTCTGTTCAGCGGTGAGATCTAGCCCAATCACTGCTTTACGTAGCCTTTCCCCCTGTTTCATTTTTGCCTGCAACTGTTGAATCTGCGATGGATTCAACACTGATTCAACCTGTTTACGTCTTGCTTCGCGAGCCTGTTCTCTTTCCTTGGAGTTAGGGTTCGACTTATCAGCACTAGAATCTGCGGAAACATTGACAGGCACAGATTCTGGAGAAGAACTGCTTACTGGTAACGTGGTAGATGGGGGAGTAGATTGAGAAGAATCTGAAGAACTAGCGGGCGTACAAGCCGAAATACCTCCCAAAATTAATGTTGCTGAGATTATCGTTGTCGCGATCGCAGTCTTTGTATTTTCTATCTTCATATCTGTTTTTGTCTCAGTTTTCATCTCTGTTTCATCTCTATTTTATATATTCAATAGATTTTTAGGGGTATAAATTGCGAGCTGTTAAGGAATTTCGAGAGAAAAGGCTCGGAAATATTCAATATCTCCAAGCCTTTATATTGAAGTGAGGAACTTTCAGTTACCATAATTCTAGGGGGCGACCAAAATTTACACATGAACGCAAAGTAATGACCTAACTAGTCAAAAAGTCATATCGCATTCCTGACTTTTTTCCCATTAGGCATCTTCCAAATCAGTCGTAATTGCTCTAGCAAGGAATAATCAAAATTTGATATAAGTAGTTCGGCATAAGTAAACTTAAAACCTAGAAGAGCATACCGCCCGCTGCGCGGGCGGTATGCTCTTTGGTTTTGGTTTTTAATTATGCCGAACTACTTAATTAAAAACGCGGAGTCGAAGCTAAATAACTTGGTGGGACTTTTTTTATCCACAAAAGCCTTAGCTTTGTGGGCGATCGCCCACAAAGCTAAGGCTTGATGGCTTTCCACTGCGTTACGGGTCTCATCGGCTTCCAGCCCCTAAACGTTCCAATCGCTTCGGCACGACCGATGGAAATTTGTGTAAGCGTCCCGCCATATTGTTGCTGCCATTGAAATAATTTCTGTTCGCCTTCAAGGGTGACAACATTAGCCACAATGCGCCCCTGAGATGGCAAACTTGCCCAGCAAGTCTCTAACAGATCGGGGACAGTTGCGCCACCACCGATAAAGATTGCATCTGGGATCGGTAGCCCTTGCAAAATTTCGGGGGCTTTGCCTTCGATGATTTTTAGGTGAGGTGTACCAAGGGCGATCGCATTTTCTGCAATAAAATGGGTACGCAATTTTTCGATAGCGATCGCCTGACAGCGGGGATGGCTTCGCATCCATTCAATCCCAATCGAACCGCAACCAGCGCCAACATCCCACAGCATCTCGCCTGCATTGGGAGCAAGGGTCGATAGAGTGATGGCGCGAACTTCGCGCTTGGTTAACTGACCGTCATGGAGATAGGCTTCATCGGGAAGTCCTCCCATCCGCGATAAAATTCTTGCTTCAGTCTGGGGAATGCATTCCACGGCGATCGCATTTAGATCGGCGAATTCGGGAAAATCCTGATATTGATTGGCAAAAGTAGCAATAATCCGCTCTTTCGTTCCGTTAAGATGTTCAAGAATAGTAATCTTGCTATTGCTGAAGTGGCGATCGCATAAAATCTTGGCGACAAGTTGGGGTGTTTCTTTGCCTGCGCTGAGAATGAGAAGTTTAGCGTTCGGATAGATATAGGGCTGTAAAAGTGAAGTAGGACGACCGCAGAGGCTCAGGGTTTCCACTTCATTCAATGACCATCCTAATCGGGCACAGATCAAGCTAAAAGTGGAGGTTGATGGAATGACTGCAACTTCTTCTATGGGAATTCTTTTTAATAAAGTCGTCCCAATGCCAAACCAAAGGGGATCGCCACTGGCTAAGACGCATACGGATTTACCGCGTAAATTCATAATTTGCTGAATGTTTGTTTCAATTGGCGTTGACCAAACAAGGCGCGATCGCCGATCCTCTAGCAATTCTGGTAGCATTTTTAAATGGCGATCGCCCCCTACCAAAATTTCGGCGCGATCGATTAGCGATCGGGCTGAGGTACTTAGTCCTGACAAGCCATCTTCACCGATGCCAATTATGTTAAGCCAATGTTTAAAGGTCATTTTTTAAAATTTTTAAGTAACTGGATACAATTAAATATAAAGCTCCAAAAGCTATAGCGCAGGCGCAGCGTGCGCTATAGCTTTTGATTCTGGGTTTTAATTATCCCCAGCCACTTAGTAAGAGACTTGCTATTAATTAAGAAACCATTTAAGAATTACTTTCTGCGGTCAAAAACTCTAAGAGATCCCCCTCAATCCCCCTTAAAAAGGCGGAAGAATTTAATTCTCCCCCCTTTTTAAGGGGGGCTGGGGGGGATCTATCCAATTCTTAAATGGTTTCTTAAACTTAGTGACTATTAAACAGGCGATCGCTTTTTATTATCAATATCTTCAAGAGCAAAAGCGCGATC
>NZ_ALWB01000154.1 GCF_000332215.1 Pseudanabaena biceps PCC 7429 | reverse complement strand
GTTTGCTACGCAAACCCTTTCTCAAACCCCGTTTCAAATTATCCCGAACTCACGTTATATAGCTATATTCACTTAAGTCAGGAAATCAAACCCAATAGAGAGTTGCGGCGCTTCGCGCCGCAACTCTCTATTGGGTTTGAATATAGCTATATAAATTAAAGGAGGGTGGAGAACACCCCTAGCCTTTATTAGATTTGGCAACAGGTTCGACATTTAAAAATGGTAGAATTACTTTGCTGAAGGTAGATAAAAGTTGGATTTTACTCACTAACGCTCGACTAACGATCGCTCGTCAGGAATATGAGGGAACTATTTTATTACCCCAGCAAAATCCACCTAGGACGGTAGTTATTCCCAGCTTGACCTATGCTTCAAGACGCGATCGCCATTCGTCATTACCAAAAGATTACAGACTCCTTAGTCGAAATGTCAGAGCGCGGCTATCGCTCTACCGATGAAATGAGACTTTTTTTAGACGGTTACTTAGCGGCTCTGCGCGTTACTAATGCTGTAGAAGTCCATCATATCCACCGTCTCGAAGAAGAAGTAATTCGATTTCTGTATGATTCCTCTAACTTTGCATCTCCCTATGAGTTGGAAATGGAGATCGAGCGCGGCGAAAGATAAACGCTGTGGCGAACGCCTAAGGTAAGGGGGGTTTGAAAGCGCTCTTGCTTAACAACTTGCAATCCCTCCTGCTCGCAAAATATATCAAGCTGTTCACTTTCTTCGGGTAGCCATTGACCACGATAAAGTACCGCTGTGCCACTTTTCTTTAAAAATGGCAAACAATAGCTAGCGCAGATAGCTGGTGCACCCACAGCCCTCACTAAGGCTAAATCATACTTTTTGCTATATGGGGCAACTTTGTTTAAATCTTCCACTCGTCCCGACTGGGCGATCGCGTTAGATAATTGCAAAGCTTGAATCGTTTCCTTAACAAAGGCAATCTTTTTCTGCTTGCTATCGACTAGGGTCACTTGCCATGAAGGTTTCGCGATCGCGATCGGCAATCCAGGAAAGCCTGCCCCCGTTCCGATATCAATTACCTTAATATTTTCCTGTCCCCAAAAGGCTAATACGCCTCGTAACGAGTCCCATAGATGCTTTTCCCAAAAATCCTCCGAGGCAGTAATGCGCGTTAGGTTTTGCTTGGAATTGCCCTCCAACACAAGTTCATACAATTGCTCAAACTGGTCAACTTGAGTAGGGCTAGGCAACCAATTAAGTGTGGATTGCCAACGGTCGAATAAATGGGAAAAGTGGGGCATAAAAAACTTTCTGTAGAGATGGCGCAGAGCGCCACCTCTACTTTACTAGTGATTGAACTAGTGATTGAACTAGTGATTGATCTAACCTTATATCTTTCCTTTGATGTTTGTAGAATTTCGACATTAGACGATAAGATCAAAGAAACATTAAGATTCATGTAGCAATGCTAAGCGATCAACCAGAGTATAACTTGTGAGCTTGCCGCTCAAAAGTAACTTGCGATCGCCGATTGCCTTTATTTCAGGATTTATGAGAGTTAGCTGTTTACAGTAATTAATCTCAGCTAAGTAGGTAGGCGTAATTAAATATAAAAACCCAAAAGCTGTAGGGTATGCTGCGCTTGCGCTACAGCCTTTGACTCTAGATTTTAACTATGCCCAACAGCTTAATTTCAATTTCAATAAAAAGTTATAAAACATTTTAAAAAGGTAAAAATCAATGACCGAACCAGTCACTAAGCCCCGTACCGCATTCACTAAAGATGAGCGTGGCATTCTCAATAATTGGGCGATCGAACCCAAAATGTATGTCGATCAAGGCGACGATCGCTTTGGTCTAACGGAATATGCCGAATTGATCAATGGTCGTTTGGCAATGGTTGGTTTTGTGGGTTTAGTCGTGATCGAACTGGTAACTGGTAAAGGGCTGTTACAAATTATCGGTTTCTAAGTAGTTGGGCATAATCAGCTTTAGCGCACGCTGCGCGTGCGCTAAAGCTTTTGGGATTTATAGCCGTCGCCCAGCTATTTAGCAACAGCTTGGCAACAGATATAAAACCCAAAAGAGAGAGGTGGCAAGCCGCATCTCTCTTTTGGGTTTTAATTTTGTCCTAATATAACTGGCAACAGTTATATTAAAAACTTATGTCAATACCTCAAGACCCCATCCAATTTTTAACCCTAGAAGAAGCCCGTGCGATCGATGGGGCAATGCTTTCAATGATGGAAAAGTTTATGACGCGCATCACAATCTCCTCACTGCGTATCATTGCCAAAATCGCCCAAGGACTGAGCGTACATGCTGAAGAGCTATCCCCACAGCAAATCGTGCAATGGATCGAACATGATTCGCAGGTGCGGCAAGAGCAAGGTGAAGATGCGGCATTTCTGAAATGGACTTCGCCTCATCCCGATTTAGATTTTGAGGATACGAGACAGGATGAAGTGACTCCCGCCAAGCTATCGAGCCATGAAAAGTTCTTAACTCGGATGGTGATTTCTGCCATGCAAGCGTTAGGGGCGATCGCCAAAGATTACAGCATTCATCTGGAAGAATTAAGCGCTGAGCAAATAATTGCTTGGGTAGAACGCGATGCGAAAGTCAAGCGAGAACAGGGGCTTGAAGCGGCATTTTTATCTTGGTAGTTTTATTTGAGAAAATCGATGGTTCTAACGCTTTGCAAAGCTAAGTAGGTCAAACAAATCATTGACCGATACTTGCCAGCCTTCTAAGCCTTCTAGGACGGGTAGCAGATCTTCGCCTCGATGACTGTAAAAGCGATCGCCTTGAAAGCTAAGTACGGTTCTTTCTTGAGGAGCAATGAGCCAACCAAGTTTTGTGCCGTTTTTAAGGGCAAAGCTAATTTTATCGATTACATCAATCGACGACTGTTCGGGTGAGAGAATTTCAACGATCCAATCGGGCGGAATTTCAATCCTGTTAATAATTTCGCCGTTAGCATCTAGGGGAATATGCTCCCACTCAAATACGGCGATATCTGGAACAATAGATCTCCCTGCAAAGGTGCAGCGCAGTTCAGGAAAAGCAAACAGGATTTGTTCGGGTTCCCCAAGCTGATTAATCTTGGCAACTAATTTTCCCTGCAATGTGCTGTGCTTTCCCTGTGGCATCGGTTTCTGATAAATATTTCCGTTGATATATTCACTAGCAGGCTCGGTTTCAGGAAGCACTAAAAAATCTTCCAGCGCTATAAGATTGGGTTGAATTGGTTTCGGTTGAATCGCGATCGCCATAAAACTGCCTCTTAATAAATCAATTACTAAATCAATCAATTATCAATTTATATCTCCTCGCCCTTTCCCAAAATCAATGCGTTGTTGATTTACTTTTTCTATTTTTGCCTATCTCAATTTTATATAGCCGCCGCCATATGTATAGCTGTCGCCAAGGATACGAGGACATAAACCCCAAGAATTGACTGGCGGCGCTTCGCGCCGCCAGTCAATTCTTGGGGTTTAATTTGTCCTAAGTCACCTGGCGACAGCTATAAATCGCTAAGCTGCATTTTCTCGTATTTCTCAAAAGGTTGATGAATCCAAGGATTGTCGGCTAAGAAATCTACGTAATAGTCGGGTTTTGCGACAGAACAAGCTTTAAACCATAGAACCGCCGATCGCACTTCGGTAATGGCAAATTCCTCATGCTCCTTGAGCCATTCGAGAATCCGAGCGAGAGTTACCCCTGAATCGACCAGATCATCAACCAATAAAATCCTCTTGCCCAGCGTATCTGTGGTCATGGTGATGTTATGGGCGATCGTCAGCTTGCCACGCTCCTGAAAATCCTTGCCTCCATAGGAAGAAGTCGAAAGAATTGCAAGAGGCTTGTTATAAATCCGTGATAGCAAATCGCCAATGCGTAATCCCCCTCTAGCTAGACAGAGAATTTGATCGAATTCCCACTGAGACTGATAAATCTGGGCTGCTAAATCTTCGATTTTAGCGTGATATTCTTCCCATGAAACGTAAAGGTCTGACATAGTAAGGGATTGAGGTTATAACCCAGAAATTAAGTAGCGATATTTTTGCCGTAGCTAATTTTTGGGTTTAGGTTAGCTACTTATAGTATCAATTAGTACAATCAATTGGACTTGTTGAAAAGTAAGGATTAAACTAGAAGTAGATGAAAATGAGATAGGGAGACAAAATCGTGGTAGCTATTACTGAGATGCCGTCTGTTGAAAAAATTGCGGAAAAAGCGATTGAGCGTCGCCTCACGATACAGGTTGCCGAAATTGCCGCCGACACCACCACCATTAGATCGCTGGATTGGGATCGCGATCGCTTTGACATTGAGTTTGGTCTACAAAATGGGACGACCTATAACTCCTATATCATTCGTGGCGAAAAGCTCGCCTTAGTCGATACATCTCATGCGAAATTCCGCGAACTATATCTCAATACGCTACAAGAGCTAGTCGATCCCGCCCAGATCGAATATTTAGTAATTAGCCATACCGAGCCAGACCACAGCGGGCTAGTGCGAGAAATACTAGCCCTTGCTCCCAATGTAACGGTGGTCGGTACAAAGGTCGCTTTGCAATTTTTGAACGATTTGGTACATCATCCCTTCAAGCAGAAGATCGTCAAAAATGGCGACCAGATCGATCTTGGCAAGGGTCATGTTTTGCAATTTGTGAATGCTCCCAATCTGCACTGGCCAGATACGATGATGACCTTCGATCTAGGTACATCGACTCTTTATACCTGCGATATTTTTGGAATGCACTATTGCAGTGAAGCAACCTACGACGATGACCTACAGAAAATCACACCTGACTATCGTTTTTATTACGAATGCTTGATGGCTCCCAATGCCCGATCGGTAATTTCTGCAATGAAACGCATGGATGAACTGCCCCAAGCAGAAATTGTCGCCAATGGTCATGGACCCTTGCTGCGTTATAACGTTAAAGAGCTGACGGAAAACTATCGCCAATGGAGCCAAGCCCAAACTAAGGGCGAAACCAACGTGGTAGTTTGCTATGTGTCTGACTATGGCTATTGCGATCGCCTCTCGCAAGCGATCGCCCGTGGGGTTGCCAAAACTGGAGTCGCCGTGGAAATGGCGGATCTCAAAGCGATCGACCTCCAAGAATTACGCGAGCTAGTCGGTCATGCCTCAGGTCTAGTCGTTTGCACTCCCCCTACAGCCAATAGCCATGTCGAAACGGCGATCGGGGCAATTCTAGCGGCAGCAAGCGAAAAACAAGTCATTGGTTTATACGAACCCCATGGGGATCGCGATTCCTCCATCGATCTGCTAAATAACAGATTTAAGGACTTAGGAGTGATTACGGCTTTTCCCGCGATTCGCGTTCGGGAAAACCCTGACGAAACCACCTATCAAACCTGCGATGAAGCGGGGACTGACTTAGGGCAATTACTAACTCGCGAAAAAAATATTAAACAGCTTAAAGCGATCGATGCCGATCTAGACAAGGCTCTCGGACGCTTAGCAGGTGGTTTATATATTATTTCGGCAGCAAAGGGTGGCGCTCGCAGTGCCATGCTTGCCTCTTGGGTCGCGCAGGCAAGCTTTAAGCCCCTCGGCTTTACCGTCGCCGTGGCAAAGGATCGGGCGATCGAGTCATTTATGCAAGTAGGCGATCGCTTTGTCTTAAACGTTCTTGAAGATGGCAACTATTCCAAATTGATGCAACATTTCCTCAAACGATTTGCTCCCGGAGCCGATCGCTTTGAAGGTGTGAAAACGCAAATTTCATCGTCGGGAGCACCAATTCTGACAGATGCTCTTGCTTTTATCGAATGTGAAGTGCTGAGTCGGATGGAATGTAGCGATCACTGGGTAATCTATGCGATCGCCGAGGAAGGACGGGTCTCCAAACCCGATGCCCTTACGGCAGCCCATCATCGTAAAATTGGCAACCATTACTAAAATAGCCAAGGATTAGCATTGCGGCGCTAATCCTTGGAATAAAAAACATAGAGAGGGCGCTTTGCGCCCTCTCTATGTTTAGACCTTGCCAAAACGGCGATCGCGCTCTTGATAATCGATTAATGCAAGATGAAACTCACTGCGATTAAAATCTGGCCAGAGCGTGTGGGTAAAATACATCTCGGTATAGGCCATTTGCCAGAGCAAAAAATTACTCAAGCGCATCTCACCGCTAGTCCGAATTAAAAGATCGGGATTATCAGTTCCCGCCGTATAGAGATGCTGCTCGAATAAGTTTTCGTCAATATTTTCAGGTTTAATTTCTCCTGCTTGGGCGGCTTCAGCAATTTGGCGGCAGACCTTCAGGATCTCCCGACGGCTTCCATAATTAATCGCCACGGTGAAGTGAATCGCTTGATTATTCGCAGTTGCTATTTGCGATCGCTCGATTTCCGAGCGCAGAGACTTGGGCAAAGAATCAAGATCGCCCACAAAGGAAATACGAACCCCCTCACGGCACATTTCCTCTAATTCATGCCGTAACATCCGCTCAAATAAAACCATTAAAAAATCAACTTCTTGAGCGGGACGACTCCAATTTTCGGTAGAAAAGGCATAGACTGTCAGAGCCGCAATCCCCCAATCTTTGCAGCAACGCAACAAATCCTTGAGAGCATCTACACCCTGTCGGTGACCAGCTATTCTTGGCATCCCTTTCTGCTTTGCCCAACGTCCATTACCATCCATAATTACGGCAACATGTTTGGGCAAACGATGACGATCGAGATCTGGTGGCAAAGTTTGCAGTAGCTTAGCTGTCATTTCTTTTCTGACGATTTTCGACTTACCATATTTTTAAAAATTGAACTCGACCAGAGCCAATTAAATCGCGGAACTGTCCGCCCTAGAGTCGTTGGACGATAATTGCCTAATTTAGTTTCTAATATTTCTCGCAGGCGGCTACTAGAGATTGGACGATCTAAAATCCCATTTTCCGCGATCGCGATCGAGCCTGTTTCCTCGGAAACCACTATACAAAAACAATTTCTCACCCGATCAGTGATCCCCATCGCCGCCCGATGTCTCGTGCCAATCTCCCTTGAGGCAGCTCGCTCAGAAATTGGTAAAATTACACCAGCGGCGAGAATACGATCTTCACGAATCAAGATAGCTCCATCATGCAAAAGGGTTGAAGTTTGAAAAATTGTATGTAGTAGCTCTTTTGATAATAATGCGTTCAGCTTCACCCCAGGCACAGAAAAATCGCGATCGTCAATGGGTTCTCCCGTCTCAATAATCATTAACGCACCTGTGCGGTTTTGCGATAGCTCGATCACTGCATCGTTAATCTCTTCAATCACTGAGTCCGTCTCGACAGCCGTCCTTCGATTAGTTGTCGGTTGAATCAAAGAGAGTAAATCGCCACGCCCAAGCCTTTCTAAAAATCGCCGCATTTCTGGCTGTAAAATTACCGCCATTGCCACGGCAGCACCAATCAACAATTTATCTAGGACGAAATTAAGCAATCGCATACCAAGGCGATCGCTCAAAACACTAGCAATTAGCAGAAAAATGATGCCCCGCACCATCAATAAAGTGCGGCGATCGTTGCTGAGAGACAACATGAAATAGATTAATCCCAATACCGCAAGGATATCGATCGCCCTCATCATGAATGCAATTGAGTTGATGTTTATAAACCACTGCATCCATAGCCCTCTCATTCACAACTGAAAAATATACACTTTACCGAGTTACTAAACCCATAAATCTTAAGGAAAGCCATGCAAAGCTTAGCTTCCCTTAAAAATTCCTCGAAAATCAGGGTGGGCAATCAGCACAAACGCTTGTAACTATCTACGTAGTTTCTCTGGCAAGCAATCTTGACGTAATAGATCTTCGCGAGTTTCGCGTTTGATAATCAAACTCGATTCGCCACCTTCCACAATAACTGCCGCAGGCTTGGGCAAACGATTGTAATTGGATGCCATGCTGTAATTGTAAGCACCCGTTCCAAATACTACTAAAGTGTCACCCGCATTAGTCTCAGGCAATTGAATATCTTTAATTAAAATATCACCTGATTCACAATGCTTACCTGCGATCGTCACCGTTTGCGATAAAGCCGCACCCATCCGATCCGCAATCACCGCCCGATATTTAGACTGATAGGTAATAGGACGAGGATTGTCCGACATACCGCCATCAATCGTCACATAGGTACGGATATCAGGAACCGTTTTGCGACCACCAATCGTATAGGCCGTAACGCAGGTTGAACCAACTAGCGATCGCCCAGGTTCGCATAATAATTTAGGTAATGGCAATCCTGCGGTAACAAAAGCTTCGGTTACACCAGCGCTAACGGTTTTTACCCATTCTTCGATACTAGGAGGATCGTCCGATTCAACATAACGAATCCCCAAACCACCGCCAATATTGATTTCGGAGAAATGCAAACCATACTTTTCGCCTGCCAATGCGTACCATTGCACCATCACGCCACCAATATCTTGATGCGGTTGCAATTCAAAAATCTGCGAACCAATATGGGCGTGAATACCAATACAGTTAAGGCTAGACTCTGAAAGGAAAGCAAATACTGCGGGAATTTCATTAGGATCGAAGCCAAACTTACTGTCAATATGCCCCGTTTGGATATATTCGTGAGTATGGCATTCAATCCCAGGAGTCAAACGCAGCATAATCCGAGGGGCATGAAAACTGACTATATCAGACTGTTCTTTAGCAAGTCGATCTAGGGTCTTGAGTTCGTGCCAGTTATCCACCACGATAGTGCAGCTAGACTCTAGCGCATAGCTAAGTTCATCAATCGATTTATTATTGCCATGAAAATAAATCAAACTCGGAGAAGCACCAGCCCGTAGCGCAGTCAAAATCTCACCTGCGGAAACAACGTCAATGCCCAACCCTTCCGAGCTGACGATCGCGCATACCGCGAGACAACTCCAAGCTTTAGAAGCATATAAAACCTGCGATTGTCCCTGATAATGCTTCGCGAAAGCATCGCGATATTGCTGACAAGCAGTTCTTAAACTGACTTCATCCAAAATATAAAGGGGCGAGCCGTATTGCTGTACTAATTCCAATACATCACAACCACCAATCTCTAGGTGATCATGGGAATTCACAACCGCCGTTAGGGGTAAAAGTTGCTGATTTGGAGACAAACGATCTAAGCTTGATTTGTTATTTTCTAACACATTCGATGCGTTCGTCTCTGCCTTTAAACTCGTCAAAGGACTCGGTAAAACAGTAGTCATTAAGTACCAATAAAATTTTGCAATATTCTTTGAGTCTATTATAAAAAAATATAGCGCTTTCCGCTCTTAATACCATCCAAGTAAGTTATTTCAAACTTTACGTTGCTATTGCTGTTTGCATAAAAAGAAGAGAATGGCGGCGCTTCGCGCCGCCATTCTCTTCTTTTTGGCTCAGGCTGTAATTGCACTAAAGGCTTTATCTCTGTTTTTTAATCCTCTAGTTTTTCTAAGTTAAGCGATCGCTGTAATTCGGTAATTTCATCTTTATGGGCGCGTACTTTTAATTTTGCATCGGGCAAAAGCTGTAAACTCACCTGCCGCTCGCGGGGAGTACCTCGCCAATAAAATACTCCAGCGATCGGTGCTAAACATATCAACCAGAGCCAGAGATTCTCTAAATCTGGAATCAAAATACCTAAAACTAGTCCCAGACAAACAAAACCAATAGCGGCTAAGACTGACATAAATATTGCCAGAAACAAACTTGGTTGAACTTGACCGATCAATGTCGCCACATCTCTTGCGGGATCGATCTCTACTACTCTGTAAGCTCTTTGCCGAAAATAGTCGCGCACCTGCATCAAGAGGCGATCGTCAGTCAGTTTATCTACCGCAAAGAGAGCATCAACCGTGCGATCGCGGATCGAGCCGCGTAAAAAGGAAATCAACCCCAAAAACAACAGAATTGTTAAGAATAGGGTGGAGTATATTGTAGGAATTGTTTCAGGCATTGGGGCTGAGATTTTATTGGCTTGGGATACAATCTATCAATCATTCATTATAAAGAGCAATTCTAAAAACTTCTAAGGAATGTAATTTTGGATTTTGAGACTAAAAGCATAAGTAACCTTAAAACCTAGAAGAGCGTACCGCCCGCTACGCGGGCAGTACGCTCTCTGGTTTTGGTTTTTAATTATGTTTAACTGCTTACCTGACCTTTAAAATAGGATTTGCCATCTTTATAAATAGATCTATAAATAGATCATAGATAAGATCCTTAATAAATCCTTGGGAAACAATCAAAGGGATCCAAGAATTGCTATATTCTCTCGATTTTGATATAAAGATTAGCGATCAAGAGCATGACAATTAAAGCTACTTGGGTAAAAAACAACGATGACTGCATATCCTAAGGCTACCTACGTAGGCAAGTATGTTGATGACTCTTTTAAACTTGCCAAATTTTTACGAGTACTACGCAAGCGCTGGATCGTCATCGTAGCAGTCTCCGTGACTGTATTTGCAGGAAATACTTACTACACCATTACCCGAATTCCCCAGTATCGCTCTAGTGCCTCCCTCCTAATCAACAACTCCACGATCCCTGTTTCCGACATTCAAGTTCCTAATGCCCCAAGCAGTGGTTTACCTGCTAGCCCCGTTATTAACCTTGGTACAGAAATTGGCATCCTCAAGAGTCGTCCTCTCATTGAAAGTGCGATCGCCAAAATGCGCCAATCATCAGATGGATCTTCTAAACCGATCGATGCATCTTCCGTAATCAACGGTTTGGATATTCGACCTGAAAAAGATGCCCTGATTTTGCGTCTAACCTATACGGACAGCGATCCCAAACGCGCTCGCGAGGTTTTAGGTGCGCTATCGCAAACCTATGTCGAATATAGCCTGAAAGATCGCCGCACTAAGTCCAGTAATGCCATTAAATTTATCCAAGATAAGCTACCTCAAGTTAAGCAAAAACTCGAAAAATCAGCTTTAGCCGTCACGCAATTTCGGAAGACTTATAACATCGTCGATCCCGACACCTACGCCGCCGCAGTTTTTAAAATGCGTGAGGCTCTAGAAACTCAGGCGCAAGAATTGCAGATCAAAATAGCGCAATCGCAACAGCAGTATGAGGCGCTGAGCCGTCAAGTTGGCAAGTCGGCAGAGTCCGCGATCGGCGGGGCAATTTTGCAGCAAGACCCGACCTATCAATCTTTGGTAAAACAATTTCAGGATGTGGAAACTAACTACTTCTTGGAGCGCACGCGCTTTCGCGAAGATTATCCTAGTGTACTGGCGCTTAAAGATCGTCGTGATGAACTCTATCGGCTACTAGAGGCTCGCGCTCAGTCTGTAGTTGGAGTTAAAGGAAATACGGTCAATATTGCCAACGAGCCGAGTAGTTTAATCCAACAAAATTTAGCTTCACAACTATTTGACGCGCAAACAAATCTGGCGGTGAGCCAAGCCCAACTAGAGAGCATCAGAAATGCTCAGTCTGAGGTCGCGGCGGTTTTTTCCAAGATTCCTCAGATTCAACAACGCTATGTGGAAATTCAACGTCAACTCGATCTTGATACCTCAACCTATAATAAGCTCACCGAAAAACTGGAAGAATTAAGAATTTCCGAAGCCCAAGAAATATCTTCATGGAAAATTTTAGAACCACCACTTCTCCCAGTCCGCCCCTCTTCTCCAGACATTGAGAGAAGTCTGTTCATTTCCGCCATTGCAGGCTTAGGTTTAGGAGTCTTGATTGCATTGCTTCTCGATCGCTTGGATCAACGTATCCGTGAAGTAGAAGAAGTCAGGGAAATTATAGATGTCCCATTACTTGCCTCGATTCCGATGACTGAAGTTGCCTCTCTAGCGCCCTTATTGAGCCAAGGTATCTTGCCCACCAGTAGTTATTACGCCTTTAAAGAAGCCTTAAGTTCTTTAGCCTTAAATTTGCGTTACCTCGGTACCGATAACATGATGAAGGTGATTGCATTCACTTCATCAGTACCATCTGAAGGTAAGAGTACCTTAACCTACAACCTTGCCATGATTCTCTCGTCTTTGGGATATAGGATTCTCCTAGTAGACGCGGATTTACGCAAACCAACCGTTCATAAATTAGCGCGATTGAGTAACAAATTTGGTCTGTCTACCGCTCTAGCAACTCCCAGTCCTTGGCAAGAGCTGACTCAGGTTGTCGATGAGAAGGGCAATTTACATATTTTGACATCGGGTTCTATTCCTCCTAATCCCATGCTACTGCTAGAGTCTGTCAAAATGACCGCACTGGTGCAGGAATGGAGACAAGAATATGATTATGTTTTGGTGGATACTCCGCCTGTGATTGGGATTACTGATGCCCAATGCCTGACTTCCAAAGTAGATACATTTATCTTAGTTGCGGCAATCAACCGCTCGACTAGAAGTGGAATTTCAAGGGCTTTAGAAGTTTTAGCGTCTGCTAGAGCTAACGTTTCGGGATTGTTAATTAATATGATTGGTTCTTCTGATAGTGAATATCACTACGGATATTACGATCAATATTATCTGCATCCTTCTGAGCAAGAGAGCGATGAGGATAGTGAAGAAGATGATGAAGAGGAAGTGGAAGAGGACACTAGTTCGACAATAACTACCATCGAAGGCTCTAAGGGCAATCACTAGAGATAGTACCCAAAGTAGAGAGTTGCCGCGCTCCGCGCGGCAACTCTCTACTTTGGGTTTGATATCCTAACAAGACTGGCGATAGCTACAATACCAATTCACGAAAGTGTGACAACACTTTTGTGAATTAAACACCAAACCCAGTAAGGGTTTTCAAAGCTCAAAATGGCTACGCCATTTTGAGCTTTGGTATTAAAAGTCTACGCCCCGTTTGAGATCTACACCTTTTTCAGCATAGTGTTTATGGCAGACCATTTCTGAATGAACTGAAGCTAGATCGAAATAAGCTGGTTGATTGAGGCAACGACCTGTAATGATTACTTCCGTATCGCGGGACTTCTTGAGTAAGGCTTGGCAGATCGGCTCCACAGGTAATAAATCTAAATCGACGGTAGGATTTAACTCGTCAAGAACGATCGTTTTGTATAGCCCTGAAGCGATCGCAGCTTGAGCGATTTCCCAACCACGTTGAGCTTCGATGCAGTCCATTTCTTGCTGTTGACCGCGCCAGACGATCGCATCCCGACCACAGCGCTGATGATCGATGACATGGGGATAGCCACGCTTGAGCGCAGCGATCGCCGCATCCTCGGTATAGCCTGTTCCGCCTTTGAGCCACTGCATGATTAAGACGCGGTGCGATAGGTCTCGGCTGATTCCCGTGCCGATCGCCTTGAGTGATCGACCTAGGGCCGATGTACTTTTACCTTTACCAGCACCTGTATAAATCTCAATCCCCGTAACATCGTATTTTTCAGCATGGGCATCATCATGTGATCGCATTTCCGAGTGAAGGTCAGCGATATCAATTAAGGATTGAGGTGCGCCGCGTCCCGTACAGATAACTTCGAGATGGGCAGGTTTATTTTTTAAATCTTTAACAATGCGATCGGCAGGAATTAAACCCAGATCAAGAACGGGATTAATTTCATCGAGGACAACTACGGAATAAAGTCCCGAAGCCATTGCTCCTTTGGCGATCGCCCAACCCCGTTCAGCTTCTTGGCGATCGAAGGGGGTAACATGCTCCGCATCAAAAAATTCGGCGCGACCAGTGCGAACGTGATCGATCAGGTGGGGAAAACCCTGCTGCAACGCAGAAATTGCGGCATCTTCGGCATATTCACGCTCTGAACCTTTGAGAAATCGTAATAATAAAATTCGCGTACCAAAGGGTGATGTGTCGGACATACCCAATCCTAGCGATCGCAAAACTACGCCCAATGCTGCCTGTGATTTGCCTTTGCCAGTTCCATCATAAACATGGATTTGTCCGATCTCACGTTCGGGACGCACCTGTGCGGTCATGATGCCAATCGCTGCCATGTTTTTACTTAGTCTCTTTTCACAACGCAAAGTAATAGTATAGCAACCCCATCTGACCAAAGATAAGAGTAGCGGCGCAAAGCGTAGGGCAACCGCACACGTTCATGAATAAATAACGAAGACTAAGGTGAAACTATGTTTAAGGCGTTAAGTATAGAGACTGTAAAAAATTTTGTGTAAATTCAGGCTGAAACCGTTGGTTTTTCGTTGAATTTGCCAATTAAACACTCAAAAATTTACAGTCTCCAATGTTGATTTTACTGGAGTTTAGACTAAAAAAGGAAAAAAAGGCAGAGTAAAAGAGATACAAACTGCCTAAAGTAGATGAAAAAGAAAAAGCACATCTACAGTCATGATTATTGATAAACTACAGAACT
>NZ_ALWB01000153.1 GCF_000332215.1 Pseudanabaena biceps PCC 7429 | reverse complement strand
ATAGGGCAGTCGGTAAAGAAACGGGAAAGACCAACTATATTGAGCGATTCAACTGTACGTTACGTCAACGAGTATCTAGACTAGTTAGAAAGACCTTATCCTTTTCTAAGAAGTTGGAAAATCACATTGGGGCCATTTGGAATTTTATTCATCATTACAACACTTCTTTACCTCCGTGTGCGTCCTTTCCTTTTTAGGACTACCGTTTCTCTTTGTGCTTAGCATCTTTTTAAATAAGTGGGCAAAAACTTGTGATTAAAGATCAAATTTTAGAAGCAATCAAACAAATGCTAAATAGCGATCGCTATTTCATTGATTTATAATACCAACTAAAATTTGAGCTAGTTCTTCGATATCTTCAGGAATCCGATACAGCGAAGCAATCTGTATTATCTTTTTCGATTTCGCATCTAAATGCCCAAACTGCCAAACATTACCAATCGTCACGGCTCCGTAAAGTTCATTCTGCTCTTCAGCTTCAGAGAGAGCGATTAACTCCACTGCTAATTGGGTAAAACCTTTGGTAAGGTCATCATTCTTAGCCTCTACAACCAACAAATTATGGGTAGAACGTACAAGGTAATCCAAATAACCTTTTAGCCAATTATTTACGTTTAATGGATATTCAATTCTCAACTGACAATTGCAATGGACTGTAACCGCAAGTAATAAAGGAGCAACTAGTGTTTCACGACGAGCAGTTTCACTAGTGAGTCGAATATGGGGTAAGAAAGATTCGATGCGATCGCGTAATTCAGGAACCCAACTTAGAGTTTCTTCTGTTTTCGGTAATGGAATGCGATCGCTAGCAAATGTATAGCCAAATTCAGCCAGAATTTCGTCCGCACCATAGGACATCTCGAAGTAGGAGCGAAAAATATATGATTGATCAGCTTGGAGGATCGGTATTTTAGACATATATCTTTCATATATCTTTAATTCTTTACTGACAAATCCCTAGTTTGCTTAAGCCTATTATGTGATCGCATCGCTTAAACCGATGATATAGACTATTGTATAAACTTAACAAAAAATAACGCTTGCTAGCGATCGCGATTTTAATTTGTGGTTAGTGGGATGCACCATAGTTTGCTTGACGGTCTCGGCGGAGGTTACTGTATTGCTTCTGAAGTCATGTAGGATTGCTGTAGCCCTAAAATATAGTTAACGAGCGTGCAATCTTCTCCTCTTATTACCACTGAATCCGAACATCTATCAATAACCGATCGCATTGAATCCTTTAAAGCAGGCTGTCTGGGAGCAATCGCTAGCATTTTTGCATTTTTTGCGATCGCCCTTCTCCACCATTTGCTCGCGCAAACCTTGCAACCAGTCTCGACCAACTCGCCAACACAACTAATAGACAGCTTTGCGCTGGCTCGTCCCTTATTATTAGCAATCAAGTTAAGTATGATGGGCTTTGCAGGTTTTTTATTTGCAGTCACCTATCGCTATATTGTGCGGCACGATCGCAACTCCCACCTCAAGTCAGGAGCAATTTTAGCCTTTGCCTGCATTCGGAGTTTTGCCACCATCGATCGCGAATTGCCATGGCTGATGCCATTACCCCTAATGCAAATTACTTTAGCGATCATGATTTTATTGTTGGAAAATATTGCATGGTTCGCGATCGTGCAAAATATTCTCGAAACTGCCATTCAGCACAAATGGATCGCTGCTTTTGGGTCTAAATAGCTAAGAAGCAAACTTAAAAAACACAAGAGCACACCACCCGCTAAGTTTTTTGGTTTGCAACTATGCTGAATTACTTGTGCTGAATTACTTGTGCTGAATTACTTGTGCTGAATTACTTGTGCTGAATTACTTGTCTACACAAATCCCCACGCCTTTATCTATTTATTTATTTATGCAAATTGCCCAAATCCCAGTCTGGCAATGGCTCTCCGAACCATTAGCACTAGAATTCATGAGAAACGCCTTAATCGCAGGTGGTTTAGCAGGAATTATCTGTCCAGTGATCGGTTGCTTTTTGATCGTGCAGCGCATGGCTTTGCTGGGGGATGTGATGACCCATACGGTGATGCCAGGGATGGCGATCGCCTTTTTCTGGCGGATTGATGTGGCGATCGGCGCATTTATGTCGGGCATCAGTAGCGCATTTTTAATCGCTTGGTTGCGATCGCAAACTCGCGTCAAGGTCGATGCTGCTATGGCGCTAACTTCTTCGAGCTTTTTCGCGATCGGTATTTTATTAATTTCTCTACTAAAAATTAAAATCGATCTGCATGGATTTCTCTTTGGCGATATTCTTAGCGTTTCCCAAACGGATACGATCAGGGCAGGGGTGATTGCCACGATCGTCCTAACAGCGATCGCCATGTTTTATAAACAATTGCTGTTTTACACTTTTGATCGCACTGGGGCACAAGCTCTAGGACTCCCTGTGAATCTCATTTATTTGGGACTGATGGCAGGAGTAACCCTGACGATCATTGCCAGTATGCAAACGATGGGTGTCGTGTTGGTGGTATCGCTACTAGTTGGTCCCGCAATTACCGCCTATTTATTAGTCAAAGAACTGCATCAAATGATTTATGTGGGTGCGGGCTTAGGGGTTACCGCCAGTGCGATCGGATTGTATGCCAGTTATTACTTAAATTTACCTTCAGGACCAGCGATCGTCTTAGCGGTATTGATGTTATTTTTATTAGCCTTAGTTTTTAGCCCCACTCAAGGCTTGCTGACTGGTTCTAAATAAAAAAGCGGCGCTTTGCGCCGCTTTTTTACTATGAGGGGATGTAAATTTATGCTTCGGATGATTCTTCGGAAGCGGTTTCTTCGCTACTAGAGGTTTCTGCGGCGACTTCTTCCACGACTGGTTTGGGTTTGGTGGGTTTGGGTCCTCTAACCAAAGCGAGATTTACGGGAGCCTTTGGCTCTTCATCTCTGGAGCCCCGCTTATCTCTCTTGTCTCGACCGCCACTACGGGTAGAACGCTTTTTGTCGGAGTCATCAGACTGTCTAGCGCTAGGTGTAGTTTCTTCAGTTTCGGGTTTTAGCTGACGGTCTGCTTTCTTGATAGGACGTTCTACCATTGTTAATTCCTGATTACTCTGTATATAAGTATCCTAGCCTGTTTGGGGATAATTTCGCGATCAAAAATAGCGTGTTAAGTAGTTCAGCATAATAAAAAACAAAAACAGAGAGTACCGCCCGCGTAGCGGGCGGTACTCTCTTCTACGTAGCTACTTACTTCAGTGAATTAAAAAACAAACCCAGTAAGATTTTGAGGTTTCAAAAATGGCAACGCCATTTTTGAAATTGGTATTATTTGGGAGGCTATTGATTTGGGTAGAAGTTTAAAGAGCGATCGCTTTTCAACTATGCAGATATTTCTCATTCCTAACGTTATCGATAGACTTCCATATTCCGTAGTTAGGAATACAAAATTCCGCTTTGGCTAGCACTTAATCTCAGTTCATTCTAAGCAAAGATGAAGAAATTAGCCAATGGCAAATCATTATCCCGTTGTAATTGTTGGCGGCGGTCAAGCAGGTCTATCCATGAGCTATTGCTTAAAGGAAAAAGGCTTAGACCATATTGTTTTTGAGAAAAACAAAATCGCAAATGCATGGCGATCGCAGCGTTGGGATTCCTTTTGCTTGGTAACTCCCAATTGGCAATGTCAACTGCCTGGCTATCCATATCAAGGCAACGACCCCGAAGGTTTTATCAAAAGAGATGAGATTGTCCGATACATTGAAGGCTATGCAAGTTCCTTTAATCCCCCCATTAAAGAAGGGGTTGAAGTCTTAAATTTACGCCGCAGCGATCGCGGTATCTTCACGGTAACTACTAGTATCGGTGAATATACCGCCGATCAAGTCGTAGTTGCGATCGGAGCCTATCACCAACCCAAGATTCCCAAGATCGCTGAACGCTTACCCGATGGCATTTTGCAGGTACATTCCTCAAAATACAAAAATCCTGAATCCCTCCCTGATGGTGCAGTATTAGTAACTGGCACTGGTCAATCAGGCTGTCAAATTGCCGAAGACTTGCACCTCGCAGGACGCAAAGTCCATCTATCCGTCGGCAGTGCACCGCGATCGCCTCGTCGTTACCGAGGCAAAGATGCGGTGGAATGGCTAGATATGATGGGCTACTACGAATTGTCCATTGATCGGCATCCCCAAAAAGAAAAAGTGCGCAACAAAGCCAACCATTACCTTACAGGTCGCGATGGTGGACGCGAGATCGATCTGCGCCGATTCGCCCTTGAGGGAATGGAACTCCATGGGCGCTTAAAAAATATCTCTAGTCATAAATTAGAGTTCCTTAACGATCTCAAACAAAATCTTGATGGCGCGGATGTAGTCTATGAAAGCATCAAGAAAACAATTGATAATTTCATCGAAACTAATCAGATCGCTGCTCCCACCGAACCACCCTATTACCCCGTTTGGCAACCTGCTGGTGATGCCGACCTAATGCTCGATCTCGATATAGCGAATATTACAACCGTAATTTGGTGTACTGGTTTCCAATCGGATTTCAGTTGGCTTGAAATTCCCGTATTTGATGGCAAGGGCTACCCTGCCCACGATCGCGGCGTTACTGAGGTGAGAGGGATCTACTTTTTAGGTTTACCTTGGCTCTATACATGGGGTTCGGGGAGATTTTCAGGCATTGCTAGAGATGCGGCTTATCTCGCGGATTATATTATGGCAAGGAGCAAAGTCGCCCATACGAGCGATTGGACAGTGGTGAATGAATTTTTGCTCGGTTCGTGATTCAAACCCCAAAGATAAGCACTGCCACTCGTCTTTTGGATTTGAGCTAAGTAGCTGAGCATAGTTAAAACCCAAAAAGCTGTGGCGCACGCTACGCGTGCGTCACAGCTTTTTGGGTTTTATATTTATCGCTATAGTCAGTAATGTTAGGACAAAAATCAAACCCAATAGAGAGTTGCGGCGCTTCGCGCCGCAACTCTCTATTGGGTTTTTTGATTTCCTGACTTAAGTGAATATAGCTATACCTATCGATTTCGATAGGTATAGCAATGCATTTTGAGCAATCCCTGAAAAAAGCGATCGCCTTCCTAGTGATAAAGATAGAGTTCTCTTTTCCGTAACCAGATATACAAAATAGAACCGTAGCTAACAACTAATCTGACTTCAAGTTCATACCTAGCTACAGGCTTTTAGCTTTTAGCCTCCCCTCCATTCAATCTTAAGGAAAAAACAATGCCTGAAGTAACTACTCCCGCTCATCAGACTGGCGACTTCTTTGTGAACTATGAAGAGAAGGTATTCGAGGATGTCAAAGCCGAGCCAGGGGAGAAAGCCCTTGTCACTTTTCACACCGTTGCCTTTGAAGGTTCGATCGGGTTTGTGAATCTCTTGCAAGCAACCCGCTTACTTCGCAAAGGTTTTGAAACTTCGATCTTACTCTATGGACCTGGAGTAACATTGGGAGTACAACGCGGCTTCCCCAAATTAGGCGATGCAGCTTTTCCAGGGCATCAGAATTTTAATGACCAAATCTCTAAGTTTATGTCTGAGGGTGGCAAGGTCTATGCTTGTCGCTTTGCCCTTCAAGCTCTCTACGGACATGGCGAACCTTCACTCATTCCCGGAATTCGTCCCATTAGTCCCTTAGATGTATTGGATATCATTCTTTTACATCGTAAGGATAACGCTTTCATTCTTGATACTTGGACTCTTTAGGAATCTCATAAATCGTGGATTACTCGCGCAAAGTTAGAGCCGCTGCCGTTCAAATCAGCCCTGTTTTATTTAGTCGCGATGGTACGACGGAGAAAGTTTTACAAGCGATCGCGAATGCTGCCAAAGAAGGCGCTCAGATCGTCGTCTTCCCTGAAACCTTCATTCCCTACTATCCCTATTTTTCCTTTGTACAGCCCCCTGTAATGATGGGAAAAGAGCATCTACGCCTCTACGAAGAAGCCGTTGTCGTACCTAGTCCAGTTACAGAAGCAGTTAGTCAAGCGGCGCGATCGCATAGTATCGTCGTGGTGTTGGGCATAAACGAGCGCGACGGTGGTTCTCTTTATAATACGCAACTTATCTTCGATGCCGATGGAACCCTATTACTCAAACGGCGCAAAATCACCCCAACCTATCACGAGCGTATGGTTTGGGGACAGGGTGATGGTGCTGGGCTGAAGGTAGTCGATTCATCCGTAGGTAGAGTTGGCGCTCTTGCCTGTTGGGAGCATTACAATCCCCTCGCGCGATTTGCCCTGATGGCGCAGCAAGAACAAATCCACTGCGCTCAATTCCCTGGCTCTCTAGTCGGTCAGATTTTTGCCGACCAGATTGAAGTCACCATCCGTCACCATGCCCTTGAGTCAGGTTGCTTTGTGATTAATGCTACAGGCTGGCTCTCGCCCGAGCAAGTTACGCAAATCACCAGCGACGAGAAACTCCAAAAAGCCCTAAGTGGTGGTTGTAACACTGCGATTATCAGTCCCGAAGGCAATCATCTCTGTCCGCCAATTACCGATGGTGAAGGCATGGCGATCGCGGATTTAGATTTTTCGCTAATTACCAAACGCAAGCGCATGATGGATTCGATCGGACATTACGCACGCCCTGACCTATTGCAAGCCCATCTGAATGCTGAACCCTTTGCAGGATTCCAGATCAAAGGATTCGAGCGTGGATTAAATGGATTCCCAAATTATGAGAATTTCCCCAGTCAGGATCGCGGGGCTGAAGCGTAGCGGGTTTAATTTTGCCGTTGGCAAAATTAAAACGCCAAGATTAATACTAAGGCTGAAAATGGCTACGGCATTTTCAGCCTTGAAAACCCTTACTGGGTTTGGTTTTTAATTCACAAAAGTGTTGTCACACTTTCGTGAATTGGTATAAAACCATATTTTTATCAAAAATCCGATCGCCAGTTTTGATGGGACAAGCCTTTATGAACAAGCAACAACTAATTACAGAATTGCAGACTAAGGGTTTGCAGCTAGCAGATCGCTCCAACGATCGCCTAAATGATCGCCTAAATGATCGCCCAAATGATCGACAAATGGGAGCTAGCGGTCGCAAAGGCGGAGCAGGTCCTTCCGATCATAAGGCGATCGCTATTGATGGGATGACCGTGATGGTTCCTGTCTTTAATAGTTCGGCAGCGAGTTCCCCCTATAGGGTAGAGATCGATAGCGAAACTCAGGAAATGTTCTTAGAATCAGGCAAAGAAGCGATCGCCACCATTGCCTTCCCCAAAGCTCCTAAGTTCTATGAATTGACCACCAGCGATGGCATTCCCTATTGGAAAATCGCGCTCCTGCACAGCCATGATGTCCTCGCCACAACGGTTCTGCAAACCTGTATGCGCTATAACCATACCGATACCGCCTGTCAGTTTTGTGCGATCGGGCAATCCCTAGAAGCAGGACGCACCATCGCGCGCAAAACACCCGCGCAACTCGCTGAAGTTGCCGAAGCTGCTGTGCGACTAGATGGAGTCAAAAATATGGTGATGACGACAGGTACGCCCAATACAAGCGATCGCGGTGCGGCTTATTTAACGGAATGTGCTAAGGCAATCAAAGCGCAAGTAGATATTCCCATTCAAGCACAGTGCGAACCTCCCGATGATTTCATCTGGTTTGAGCGTATGAAAGCCGCAGGCATCGATACCTTAGGAATGCACCTTGAAGCTGCCGATCCTCAAGTTCGCGCCAAAATCATGGCGGGGAAAGCAAGCGTTCCCCTCGACTATTATTTTGATGCCTTTGCCTCGGCTGTCAAGGTATTTGGTTGGGGACAGGTCAGCACCTATCTCTTAGCGGGACTAGGCGATAGTCTCGAAACTCTAGTCGAAACCTGCGATCGCCTGATTAGTATAGGAGTTTATCCCTTTGTCGTTCCCTTTGTTCCCATTAGTGGTACGCCATTAGCCGATCATCCTGCACCAACCACGGAATTTATGTTTGCCCTATATGAAAGGGTGGGCGCTTTGTTAAAGCGATCGCAGATGTCTTCAGCAGATATCAAGGCGGGTTGCGCCAAGTGTGGAGCCTGTTCTGCTCTTTCTCTCTTTGAATGAATGTAATTAAAAACCAAAATTAGAGAGCGTACTGCCTGCTAGGTGGTCGGCACGCTCTTCTAGGTTTTAGGTTTACCTATGCTTACTCCCTTTCCACCAAAGAAATAGACATCAAAAATCAATAATTAGCGTTGCGGCGCTTCGCGCCGCAACGTTTAATACCAAATCACAAAATGGCGTAGCCATTTTGTGATTTGAAAACCCTTACTGGGAATGGAGTAGCTACTGATTTGATAGCGCGAAAATTCAACTTAGGAATTCAACTTAGGAATTCAACTTAGGAATAATTACCATGACTTCTGCTTATGTTTTCAAGCTTGCATCTACAGATCAAGAAATAGAGTCCTACTTCAAACTTCGCAAAGCAATCTTTGTCGAAGAGCAGTATGTATTTGAAGAGAACGATATCGATGATATCGATCAAATCGCCTATCCGATCGTGGCGATAAATACCGATGACAATCAAGTTGTGGGGGTTGTCCGAATTTATGAAACCGAGAAAGGAATCTGGTACGGTGGCAGGCTGGGTACTCATAAAGACTACCGACGCGGTTGGCAAATTGGGAAAGGATTGATTTATAAAGCAGTGACAACGGCGAATACATGGGGATGCGATCGCTTCCTTGCCACGGTGCAGATCCAAAACGTACGTTTCTTCCAACGTCTACATTGGCAATCCCTAGAGGAAATGACGATCTGCGATCTCCCTCACCACTTTATGGAAGCCGATCTGAACTTCTATCCCGCAGGGAATGAAATCCGTCCTTTCCCCTACCGCGAGGCATCCTAGATGTTATCTGATCTCGTCACTCATCTAAGGCAATCCATGGGAATATTGCATAAACAGGATATCCAGATTGCGGCTAAGGGTTTGGGTGAATCATGGAACAGCAAGGGCATTCTCTTAGGTGATGATTGTGCCGCTATCCCCAATCGTGATAGTTACTTACTTCTTGCCGCCGAGGGAATGTTACCGCAATTAATCGAGACCGACCCTTGGTTTGCAGGTTGGTGTTCGGTGATGGTCAATGTTAGCGATATTTACTCCATGGGTGGTGAGCCGATCGCGATCGTCGATACGATCTGGAGTCAATCCCCTGATTCGATTTCGGAATTACTCGCAGGAATGAAAGCCGCTGCTACGGCTTACCAAATTCCCATTGTCGGCGGACATACCAATTGTCGCAGCGCTTACAATGCGCTGTCTGTAGCCATTCTCGGACGCGCCCAGAAGTTGCTCACCAGCTTTAATGCGAGCCCACAGGATCGGCTATTAGTAGCGATCGATCTGCGGGGACAATTCCATCCCGATTATCCATTTTGGAATGCAGCCACTCAAGCCGAGCCGCAACAACTCCGAGAGAATTTAGCGATTTTGCCATTTTTAGCCAACTCAGGGTTATGCGATGCGGCGAAAGATATCAGCATGGGTGGCATTATCGGTACGTTATTGATGCTGATGGAGACTTCTAATTGTGGTGCGATCCTCGATTTGGAAAGCATTCCCCGTCCCGATGGTATTCCCTTAGAACGGTGGCTGATCTCTTTCCCCAGCTATGGATTTTTATTAAGCGTTCGTCCCGACAAAGTAGAAAAAGTGCAAGCTCTTTTTCATACTCAAGACTTAACCTGTGTGGTGGTTGGTGAAGTGCAATCTAGCCCACAGGTAATTTTGCAATCGCGATCGGCTTCAGTTTTGTTTTGGGATTTCGATCGCGATACTTTAACAGGATTTTCAAAACCCAAAAGATGAATAGCGACGCTATTCATCTTTTGGGTTTTGAAAATCCTGAGAAGCTATATTTACCGACTAGTCGACTAGTCGAAAAATAGTAAACTAAGTAGCTAAGCATAAGTAAACTTAAAACCCAGAAGAGCATACCGCCCGCTTCGCGGGCGGTATGCTCCCTGGTTTTGGTTTTTAATTATGCCTAGCTACTTAGAATCACCAGCTAGCAAGGGAATTTTATGACCGATTTGCCAGATTTACCGAATCCGATGGGAAAGATACCAGCCATTGCTACGCCCAACGATTCTGAGCAAAAAAGTTGGACTGAGGTAGTTAACGACTATGCTGGCAAAGACTTAGGCAAAAGAAAGCATTGGTATGGTTCCGTTGCAGAAGCCTATAATCGGGTGAGACCTCGCTATCCTCAAGAAATCATCGACCGTGCCATTAAACTCGCTCAACTGCAACCCCAAGCTAAAATCCTCGAATTAGGTTGCGGTCCTGCGATCGCCACGGTAAACTTTGCGAGTTTGGGCTTTTCCCTAGTAAGTCTGGAACCAAATTATGAAGCTTCGGAATTAGCAAAGCAAAACTGTGCCCAATATCCCCATGTCGAAATTCAAAATTTAGCTTTTGAGGAATGGGAATTGGGCTCTGAGCGCTTTGAGGCTGTCCTTGCCGCCACCTCTTGGCATTGGATCGATCCTGCGATCGCCTATGCTAAGTCAGCATCGGCATTAAAAGCTCAAGGTTCTCTCATTTTATTATGGAATACTCCGCCCCAAATAGATGAGGCAACCTATCAGTTAGTTGAAGATATTTATCAAGCCCTAGCCCCTTCTATTCCCTTTTACGCTAGACATGAGGGCAAACAAACCCATCAAGCCGATTTCCTGAAATTCAGTCAAATTATTCTCGATTCAGGCTACTTTGACAACTTGAGTTATGACTGTTCAAGCTATCAAATTATCTATAGTCTTGATGACTATCTATTACTGCTGAGTACGCTTTCCCCCTATATTGCGCTTGCGCCCGACAGCAGAATTAAGCTCTTTGACAAACTCCGCGCAGTTCTCCATCACCATCAAGGCGATCGCCTCAAACTATCTTTTCTTTCGGCTTTCCATGTTGCCCACAAAATATAATTCATGTCATCGACAATATCAAAATTACATATTGCGCTCCTGACTTATGCCACCAAACCGAGAGGAAGCGTCATCCATACCCTCGAACTCGCGGAAGCCTTGCAAAAATTAGGGCATCGAGTCTGTATCTATGCTCTAGATAAGGATGGACTGGGATTCGATCGCCATTTATCCTGTGAGTTTCAACCCATTCCCGCCCAGTCTGCCCCCAAGGAGATTGATCGCCTAATTCAACAGCGCATTCAGGAATTCGTGGTGTATCTGGATAATGCTCCCCTTCACTATGATGTCTACCACGCGCAAGACTGCATCAGCGCTAATGCTTTAGCGATTTTGCGATCGCAAGGGCATATCCCCCACTTTGTTCGCACTATTCACCATATCGAGGATTACCATAGTCCCTATTTACAAGCTTGTCAGGATCGATCAATTCGGGATGCAGAGCTATGCCTATGCGTGAGTGCGGGTTGGCAAAAGCAAATTTACCAGCATTATCACATCCACGCCCCACAGGTGCTGAATGGGGTAAATTTACAAAGATTTTCGCGCGATCGCAATGGCATGGAATCGCTCATTCGCCAAAAATTTGGGTTAACAGGTGCGCCAGTTTATTTAACCGTTGGGGGCATTGAGCCACGCAAAAATTCTATCAAGCTTATCCAAGCCTTTGCGCGGGTTTTAGAAGATTTTCCTAACGCCCAGTTAGTCATCGCTGGCGGAGCCACCCTCTTCGACTATCAAGCCTATCGCGATGAATTTCTGGCGATCTCGAAAAACTTAAATCTTGGCAAATCCTTAGTAATTACAGGCGTACTCACCGATCTCGAATTGCCCGCTCTTTATCGCTGTGCCGATGCCTTTGTATTTCCATCGGCAAAGGAGGGATGGGGATTGGTCGTGATGGAGGCGATCGCTTCAGGATTGCCTGTAATTACCTCCAACTGTCCACCCTTTACGGAGTTTTTATCGGAGCGACAGGCTCTATTGGTCGATCCCGACGATGTCGAAGCGATCGCCCAAGGAATGCGATTGGTGATGAATTCCCAACTCAGTCAATCCTTAGTACTAGCCAGTCAAGAAATTTTGACAAAATATACTTGGGAAAACTCGGCTCACATGCATATCGCCCATTATAGACGGCAATTTGCGATCGCATAAATGCAGGAAATATATGCAATTTACGGTAAAAATGGCAAAATTAGAGAAGATAGTACCGCTTTGTGCCCATACTATGGCAATGCTTGAGATAGTTAGAATAACTTAAAACCCCAAAGATGAGTGGCAGCGCTTCGCGCCGCCACTCATCTTTGGGGTTTTAAGTTCCAATCAAAACCTTCATTGCTATTGCTTTTAAAATAATTTGCTGAGGAAATCCTATGCCTGAAATCCATTTTCAAATTGCTTGGCCAGATGATTCTCAAGATTCCTGTTACTCGCCATCTTTAATCGTTAAAGAATATTTTGTCCCCAACACCGAGTACGACCTAGTAGATTTTGTCGAACGATCGCGAACTGCTCTTAATATTGCAAGCGATCGCGTCAAGGCAAAGTATGGGTTCCCCTGTGGATTGGCTTTGGGACAATTGCAGGAAATCGAGGCAAAGGCAGCCAAGTACGCCCAGTTAAACGATCCCAAAGTAAAATTTATTAAATTTAATAATTGACTTGCATTCTACGTACAATCTGATAAGATATAATTCCTAATAAATTGGAGAGATGGCTGAGTGGACGAAAGCGGCAGATTGCTAATCTGTTGTACGGCAGGTAACTCCGTACCGAGGGTTCGAATCCCTCTCTCTCCGTTCACAAGCCTGTCATAGAGCGATATGGTTAATAACCCATCCAAGGATGTTATAGGCGAAGCGCCAGAAGTCGATCCTAGTAAGTTCAATGCGTCGGAAGTCGCAGCGATCGCGGATCGGCTTGAGCGAGACGATTATACCAATGCTTTTGAAAGCTTGAACGACTGGCATATTCTGCGATCACTAGCTTTTAAGGGTTCCGAATTAGCCGAACCCTATCGACATTTGCTCGATTTAGAAGCATTTGATGAATGCTAGAAAGATCAATACCAAGAAAAGAGCGTCTCATTGAGACGCTCTTTTCTTATGGTTGGGGGCTGGGACTAGGCTTGGCGGGAAGGGCGTTCGTAAACTTCTCGGTAGCATTTTTACTTTCGTAAATACAGTCAACAACGGGAGTCTTTTCGAGATCGCCCGTAAAGCCAAAGGTATTCATCCGATCCTTACATTGACGGATATCGGCTTCCTTGATGACATTCTTTTGGAGCAGTAAATTCCAGTTGTTTGGCAAGACGACACAGCCAGGAACAGGCTCGGCTTGACTGATGAATACGTTAAAGGGGTTAAGTGTCACGTATACCCGACTACTCATCACCATTGCTGATGCTCCGTAGTTATTGCAAAAATCGCGACTGGGGGCGAGGTTATCTAGGCGAATTGCGTCAACGGTACGTGGTGTGGGGTTAAGGGTGGAGAGGGCAATACCCACACCAATACCCACAGCAAAAATTGCACCTGCGATCGCAAGTTTAGTAGTTGTGCCGTTAGATCTTGGTTCGGTAGGAGGTGTGTTCAGAGTTGTGGAGTATCTACTACGTCGTGCCATAGATGTGAGTTAGGGTTATTTCCTAGATTAACCGAAAGTGCTGAACTTTTGAGAGCTTTACCAAGTAAACCTCTCAAAAGTTATACGAATTCATGAAAGTATCGCCAAACTTTTTAAACCCCAAGAATTGATTGGCGGCGCTTCGCGCCGCCAATCAATTCTTGAGGTATAGACATACAAAACCAAGAATTAGACGTTGCGGCGCGAAGCGCCGCAACGTCTAATTACAGCAATTACCGATCAAACGAACCACAAGGAAATTTTTGAAAGCGTTGCGAAGCAACG
>NZ_ALWB01000152.1 GCF_000332215.1 Pseudanabaena biceps PCC 7429 | reverse complement strand
TTAATTCCTAATCCTAAATATTCTCCTTTTCATTCTCTTGGATTTGCCCAGTTCTCCATTCTCTGGGTTACTTTTTCCTGCTCTTTTTCTGATTAGCTTAATCAACTTAGTCTAAACTCCAGTGAGTTAATTACAATGTGGAAAATCTAAATCTATAAATTCAGGTAAATTTTTTAGCTAATGACTTGGAGTTTCCGATGCATGAAGTCCTCGAATTCATAGTTATGTTGCAAGTAATATTTTTACAGGAACGTTGATGGGACTCGATTATTCAAATGGCTGTGTGAATTTTCGCGACATCGGGGAATCCCTTGAACTAATTACGGGCACATCCGTTTTCCCAAAGAATAAGCTGTTCCGTGGCGGCAAAATTGATTTCGTAAAACATGCTACAACGATTCAAAACCCCGCAACAATTCTCAACCTTCGACGAGGTCAAGACCCACAATGTCTTCCGACAATCTATGCTCATTTCCCTGCATCTAATGACCTTGAAAAATACGAAACATCCAATCGCAAAGTACGCCGTTGGCTGAACGATGTTGTCTCATACTTAAGCAAACCTGACACACAGTTCCCCTTATTGATACACTGTACGTCAGGCAAAGATCGAACTGGCGTTGTCGTGGCAGCCATATTGACGATCGTTGGGATTGACCGCTCAACAATCATTGAAGAGTACCTTCTAAGCGAAGGCGAAGTTCACCCCAGATGGATTGAAATGGCTCTTGATGGCATCGCCGATCCTAAGAAGTATTTCCATCGTGTTGATTTACAAGCATTAGTACATCGGCTCGCAAAATGAGCAACACAAAAGACCTTTGTACATTAAGTTCAAGTATGTTGACAGGCAAGCGTTCAATTCAGTCATTTAACTCCTTCTTATAGCAACAGGTTTGCGTAGGACATAAAATCCTAAAGATGATTGGCGGCTTCGTCACCAATCCCATCTCAGCATCGCAATTTAGTCCCATTATGGTTACTGCCATTTGACTGCCACTTAACTGACACTTGGCTGGCGCTTGCGGATCAGATTGCGCCTATTCAGGCTCAAGGGGAGCCATTGTTAACCCTGCTTGCTTTAGCTGAGCATGATAAAGCTCAGCTTGCTCCATTGGACCAACCCAGACGATCGCTAAACCTTCAAAATGCACTTGATTGGTCAATTCCCAAGCCATCTGCTCAGTCATGTTGGGGATATATTTCATCAAACAATTCGAGACATGCTCGAAGGTATTGAAATCATCGTTTAGCACAATGACCTTATATTTCGGGTAAGGCTTGCGTACTACTTCCCGCACGGTGTCTTTAACTTTTTCGGGGGTTTGAACAGCAGCAAATATAGCCATAATCTCAACTAACGCTTTATACCTTAATTATCTCAGATAATTTTATAAAAGGTGACAGGCTCGTCCCTTAGTTAAGTAGCTAGGCATAAAACTTAAAACCTAGAAGAGCATACCGCCCGCGCAGCGGGCGGTATGCTCTCTGGTTTTGGTTTTTAATTATGCCTAGCTACTTACATCTCTCTGAATCCCCAAATCTGAATCCTTAAAATCGCTGTAGGATAGACTTAGTTGCTCCTCTGACATTACAACATGACTGCGATCGCCCCTATCCCCAATATTTCCTCAGCGCAAACCCAGATTATTGATTGGCAAGCGATCGCTAACGCTTTGATTGCGATCGTCGGCGATCGCTATGTTGTGCGCACTCGTGAAGAGTTAATCGCCTTTGAATGTGACGGACTGACCAGCTACAAACAACAACCCGCGATCGTCGTTTTGCCCCTTACTACCGAAGAAGTTTCAGCCGTGGTGAAAGTATGCGATCGCTATCGACTCCCCTTTGTGGCAAGAGGTTCGGGCACGGGTTTATCAGGTGGGGCATTGCCCTTGCCTGACTCAGTGCTAATCGTGACCTCGCGCATGAAAAAGATTTTAGCTATTGACATGGAAAATCAACGGGTAACCGTACAACCAGGAGTCATTAATAACTGGGTGACTCAGGCTGTAAGCGGTGCAGGATTCTATTATGCGCCCGATCCTTCCAGCCAGATCATCTGTTCTATCGGTGGTAATGTCGCGGAGAACTCAGGTGGAGTTCATTGCTTGAAATATGGAGTGACTACCAATCACGTTCTCGGCGCAAAAATCGTCCTTCCCGATGGAGCGATCACCGATATTGGCGGCAAAATCCCTGAGAGCCCTGGCTACGATCTCACGGGGCTATTTGTCGGCTCTGAGGGAACCCTCGGAATTACCACAGAAGTCACGCTCAAGATCCTGAAATCTGCGGAATCAATTCAAGTGCTCCTAGCCGATTTTACCAGCGTCGAAGCCGCAGGAGCGACCGTATCCAATGTGATCGGGGCTGGGATCATTCCTGGAGGAATGGAAATTATGGACAACATGAGTATCAATGCCGTCGAGGACACCGTCGCCACCAATTGTTATCCCCGCGATGCGGCAGCAATTCTCCTAGTTGAAATTGATGGATTGGAAATAGAAGTTGCCGAGAGTGCCAAACGAGTGGAAGCAATTTGCTATCAAAATGGGGCGCGAAATGTGACTACAGCGATCGACCCCGAACAAAGACTACGTCTTTGGAAGGGGAGAAAGGCAGCTTTTGCGGCGATGGGTCGCCTAAGCCCCGACTACTACGTTCAGGATGGGGTAATTCCGCGAACAAAGCTTACTTATGTATTGCAAGAAATTGAGAAGCTCAGCGAGAAATATGGTTATCATGTAGCGAATGTGTTCCATGCTGGCGATGGTAATCTGCATCCTTTGATTTTGTATAATAATGCGGAAGTTGGCGCTCTAGAAACTGTAGAAGAATTAGGTGGTGAGATCCTGAAACTATGCGTGCGTGTTGGCGGCAGTATTTCGGGGGAACATGGCATTGGGGCAGATAAAAAATGCTATATGCCAGAGATGTTTAGCCCGTCGGATTTGGAAACCATGCAATGGGTGCGCAATGCCTTCGATCCTAAGGGCATTGCCAATCCTACGAAAATTTTGCCAACTCCCCGTACCTGTGGTGAAGGGGCAAAGCCCAGCCACGATGCTAAGTATAAGATGATGGAACGTTTTTAGGAATGTTTGTAAGTTTCTTAGCTACTTAACGTGAGTTCGGGATAATTTGAAACGGGCTTTGAGGAAGGGTTTGCGAAGTAAAACCTTCCTCAAAGCCCAAAAGTAAAAGCCTTGCTACGCAAGGCTTTTACTTTTGGGCTTTGAGAAAGGGTTTTGCTACGCAAAACCCTTTCTCAAAGCCCATTAGGAATATGCGTTAGCTTCGAGAATAGCTTTATCGCGAATGCGACAGGAATCACATACTCCACAGGGAACTTCACCACCCTGATAACAAGACCAAGTAAGGTCGATTGGTACGCCCAAACGTTTCGCCCGTCGCACGATATCGGTTTTAGAATCCATCACCAATGGTGCAACCAACTTGGGAGCATTTCCTTCCACACCGATCTTAGAAGAGAGTTCGGCTAACTTTTGAAATGCTTTCAAATAACTGGGACGGCAATCGGGATAACCCGAATAGTCAACCGCATTAATTCCCAAATAAATAACCTCCGCTCCTTTTGCCTCAGCCAAAGATAGAGCGATCGCAATGAACACCGTATTCCGTCCTGGAACATAGGTAATCGGTATTTCCCCCGCCTGCACGCCTTCCGTCGGTACCTCAAGATTTCCATCAGTCAAAGCCGATCCTCCCCACTGCGATAGGTTCACATCGACAATAAAATGTTCGCGAATGTGTAATGCGGCGGCAACTTCCCTTGCGGCAAGCAATTCTCGCTCGTGGCGTTGACCATAGCGAAAGGATAGGGCGATCGGTTCGTAGCCATCGGCGATCGCTTGAGCTGCCGATGTGGCTGAATCGAGCCCACCTGACAATAAAATAATCGCTTTCCGTTGAGGGGATTCTAAGCTTGCCATCTCAATTACCTTACTCCTAATAACTTGTGGGTTTGGATACTCACACACCAGTTAGCATGGCTTAATACATATTGCAGTACCAGATCCTTACTACTAGGAGTTTCCCACTCAGCCTGTAAATATTTCATCACATTTATCGCAACTTTTTCCGCATTATGTTCAGCCCATATTAAATCCGACGCATCCTTAACGACGATCTTCAGCTCATTCACCCGTTCGTAAATGCTGGCATGGGGAGGTTTAAATCGCTTTGGCGAAAAGGTAACCCAGTCAAAATTGCCGCTAAAGGGATGCGATCCCGATGTCTCAAGATGCACTCGCAATCCCTGAGTCTTTAGCTCGGCAGTCAATTCCGTAAGATCATGCATCAAGGGTTCACCGCCAGTAATGACCACGATCGCAGGTTTCACTACGATCGCTTGCTTAACAAGATCGGCGATCGCTATTTGAGGATGTCTTTTCATATTCCAAGATATCTTGGTATCGCACCAAGGGCAGCCAACATCACATCCTGCCAACCTGATAAAAAACGCATTCGTTCCCATCCATGTGCCTTCTCCTTGTAAGGAATGGAAAGTCTCCACAATGGGTAAACTATTTGCAAAATTAACTCGATTCACTCTGATTCCGAAGCGCTAGGCGCTACTATAAACAACAAATTAAGGCTTTATACCAATTCACGAAAGTGTGACAACACTTTTGTGAATTAAAAACTAAACCTAGTAAGGGTTTTCAAGTTAAGAAATGGCTACGCCATTTCTTAACTTGGTATTAGGGTCACCTTCTAAGTAGCTGGGCATAATTAAAAAACCAGAATCAAAACCTGTAGCACACGCGCAGCGTGCGCTACAGGTTTTGGGGTTTTATATTTAATTGCGCCTAGCTTCTTAATCTTTAACATTACCTCGCAAAGCTTTGACTTCTCCCCTTCTAGTCTTATCGTCAATACGTCGATTTTGAGCAGTACGGGATGGTTTGGTGGGCTTACGTTTGGTGGGAGTCACCGTCACACTTTGGATCAATTGCTGAAGACGATTGAGCGCATCATCGCGATTTTGTTCTTGAGTCCGATGCTGCTGCGCCTTGATGATGATAATTCCATCTTTGGTAATGCGGCGATCGCTTAAGTTAAGTAGCCGCTCCTTATATATCGGTGATAGAGAAGATGCATTGATATCAAAACGGAGGTGGATCGCAGTCGATACCTTATTTACGTTCTGACCGCCTGCACCTTGGGAGCGAATCGCGGTAATACTAATTTCGTCGAGCGCTAGAGATGTATATTTGGTAATTTGGAGCATGGAATTGTCTAAAGCGGTTCGAGAAAGCCTATTCTATACTACCTAAAAAATCACCTCAAAAATTCATCCCTTTCTATCACAGTGTAAGTTTTGCTAAGGACATACAGCGCTTTGCGCTCAAAAACAAAAGATGAGTGGTGGCGCGAAGCGCCACCACTCATCTTTTGTTTTTGTAGTACTTTAACAAAATAACAGCTCTTCTTCAGGGCAATCGCGATGTCCGAGTGGTTCGAGCGGCACCCCATAGGCACTCTGGATATTGGCAGGGGTGAGAACTTGACGGGGCGTACCACTGGCAACTAGGTGGCGATTGAGCAGGAGCAAGCTATCGTAGCGATCGAGGGTATTACCCCATTCATGGCAACTGATCAGTAAGGTCTTACCCTCCTGCTTTAGTTCGCTATAGATCTGCCACATCAGCGCTTCTGTCTTTTTGTCAACGGCAGTCATCGGTTCATCCAATAACAAAATATCCGCCTGTTGCGCCAAGGCTCGTGCTAAAAATACGCGCTGCTGCTGTCCCCCTGAGAGCTGTTTGATCGGGCGATCGCGCAATTCGTAGAGTTCCACACGCTCTAGTACTTGGCGGACGATTTCTTGAGATTGACGGCTAATTTTGCCAAACCAACCACTATACATAGTCCGCGCCATCATGACCACATTCCAGACAGTGACGGGATAGTCCCAATCAATCTGCGATCGCTGTGGTAGATAAGCAACCTTTTGCCTCTGCTGCTTCAGCAGTTTGCCATTATAAAAAACTTGCCCTCTCTGAGCGGGAATTAAATCGAGCATCGCTTTGAGTAAGGTACTTTTACCCGCCCCATTCGCACCAATGAGTCCCACTAACGAGCCTGATTCAATGCTAAAGGAAACATCCGACAAAGCCAAAACTTCGCGATATCGAACGGACAGGGTTTGTACTTCAAGCATAATGCTCAAAAAATGATAATCGTTTTCAAAAATTATACCCCTAAATGATGATTAATACCAAAGCTTAAAATGGCGTAGCCATTTTGAGCTTTGAAAACCCTTACTGGGTTTGTTTTTTAATTCACAAAAGTGTTGTCACACCTTCGTGAATTGGTATAGGTAGATGATTAAGTACTCGTACAAAATTACTAAAACCTGTAAAGTTGCGCTCCGCAGGGGCGCAACTTTACAGGTTGGGATCTGTAATTAATTATGTCTAGCTACTTAATAATCACAAATATAATCACAAATAATTTTGACGAATAATTTTAGTTGGAATTTTGCGTCGCTTTCACAGCGTAATAACCAAGTAATGTCGCCACAGTGAACCCCGTAAAAAATAATGCAAACAGAACACTGATACCGCCAGTGATGCCAACTTGAGCAAGAATGCCTTTGCCAGTTAAAACTTCATTGGCAAAGCCTGCAACCAATCCAATCATCGCCATCCGACCATTCCAAGTTTCAGCAAAATTACTAAAGCCAAATACGCCTGCCCCTGTAGGATTGACATTAAGATCAAAGTTTTTGCTAGCTGCCCCAGATTTGTCGCCATTAGAAGCTTCGCTTGATGCAACCTTATTTGGTGTAGTAGTTGGTGTAGTTACCATGATTGATTACTTTCCTGCAAAAGTTTTTATATTAATTAATTAAAATTTACATTTAATGTAAACAAATGTAAATCTATCAACAGAAATATGCCCTATTGCTTGAACCCCAGTTGCCAAAAGCCAAACAACCCCGAAGGGAGCAAGTTTTGTATGAATTGTGGTAAAACTTTGCAGCTTAAAGGGTTATATGAGGCGATCGCCTTAATTGGGCAAGGAGGGATGGGGCGTACATTTCAGGCAAAGAACTTAGGTCGCTTGGGACAAGACTGTGCGATCAAGCAATTTCTACCTCAGTTTTACGAACCAGAATTAAGGCAAAAGGCGATCGCTCTCTTTGACCGCGAAGCCAACCAACTTAAAGAGCTTGGTTCCCACCCACAAATTCCCGAACTGATTTCATATTTTGAAGAAGAAGGATATTTATACTTAGTGCAAGAGCTAATCGAGGGGGCAAACCTCTATGTAGAGTTACAGCGTGACGGAATTTTCAGCGAAGCGCAAGTTTGCCAACTTCTAATCAATATTCTTCCCGTTCTTCAATTCATCCATGACCGTCAAGTCATCCATCGCGATATTAAGCCTGAAAACATCATTCGTCGAACTGGAGCTAGTCACAATAATTTTGTCCTCGTTGATTTTGGAGCGGCTAAAGCCTTTACCTCCAGTTCAAATCGTACGGGCACGTTGATCGGTAGCGCGGAATATATTGCTCCCGAACAGGCAAGGGGCAAAGCCTTTCCCCAAAGCGATCTCTATAGTTTAGGAGTAACCTGCATTTATTTATTGACGGGAGTTTCCCCCTTCGATCTTTATGATGATGCCAGTGATCGCTGGATTTGGCAGGAAAAGCTGCCAACTTCTATTTCCCACCATTTAGTCATGATTCTCAATCGTCTTCTGGAAAGAGCGATATCAAATCGTTATACCTCAGCCAGAGAGGTTTTACAGGATCTACAATCTTTGGGGACTTACCCGAAACCTAATTCTGAGAGTTTAGAGGAAAGCTATGCGCCCCTCAGCATTGATCCGAAAATCTATCCACAAATCGCAACCTTAATAGAATTACTAAATCTAGGTCAATGGCAAGAAAGCGATCGACTCACCAATGAAATTATTTTGGAACTGGGAAACAAAGATAGAATTGCTCGATTAACTGCTAAGGAAATCGAGCTTATTGACTGCGAGATCTGGCTAGCGATCGATCGGGCATGGATGCAAGCTAGTAATAATCGTTTTGGTTGGAGCATTCAGCAGCAAATCTGGGTAAACTTGGGCGGCAAATTGATTTATACCGAAGATAATTATTGGGAATTCGCTGCTATTTATGAGAAGTTTGCCGATCGCCTTGGATGGCGCAAACCAAGTTGGTTCAATCTAGAGTTTTCGCCAAGGATTTGGCGTAACTATGAGAATTTGATCTTTGCGATCGACGCTCCGCTCGGACATTTACCCAGCTTGTTTTTTTGGGAAGGATTTAATTTAGTCGATCCCGTTTTCTATCGTTTGGAAGTCTGCCGTCAAAGTAGGAACCGTGCATGAATTGTCCCTACTTTGATAGACTAAGTAGCTAAGCATGAGTAAACTTAAAACCTAGAAGAGAGTACCGCCCGCTATGCGGACGGTACTCTCTGGTTCTGTTTTATGATGCTGAACTACTTACTTTGATAGACTACTTTGACAAATATTTTATATAAGGCTTCAACATCTATAGTTATGAAAAAATTTTTTGGCTATGCGATCGCGGCTTTGATGTCCTGTCTACTGATAGTAGCTTGCGGACAAACGAACACCACGACCAATACGCCTAATAGCCCAAGCAATAGTCAGCAAAACTCAATCCCCATCGGGATCGCTCTTGCCCAAACCAGTAATGTTGCATTACTAGGACAGGAAGAAGTTACAGGTGCAAAGATTGCAGAAGCCTATTTCAACAAGCAGGGTGGCATCAATGGCACACCAATCCGTTTAATTTTCCAAGATACCGCAGGCGATGAGCAGGGAGCAATTAATGCTTTTAACACTCTAATTTCCCAAGATAAAGTGGTCGGTATCGTGGGACCTACCTTGTCCCAGCAAGCTTTTAGCGCCGATCCGATCGCTGAACGAGCAGGTGTTCCCGTCATTGCCCCATCAAATACTGCTAAAGGTATTCCGCAGATCGGCAAATACATTTCGCGGGTATCTGCTCCTGTCGCAGTTGTTGCGCCTAATGCGATCGATGCAGCTCTTAAAATCAATCCTCAAATTAAGAAGGTCGCTGTCTTCTACGCTCAAAATGATGCTTTTAGTAAATCGGAAACAGGAACTTTCCAAGAGACCGTTAAACAAAAGGGCTTAGAACTAGCAACCGTACAAACCTTCCAAACCACCGATACCGATTTCCAATCCCAAGTAACTAATGCCATCAATATCAAACCTGATTTAATCATCATTTCGGGACTTTCGGCTGATGGCGGCAACCTCGTCAAACAACTGCGAGAACTGGGTTATAAGGGTTTAATCATCGGTGGTAATGGGTTAAATACTTCCAATATTTTGCCCGTATGTAAGGCTCTCTGTGACGGCATTATTATCGCTCAAGCCTATAGTCCCGAACTAAAGAATGAGGTAAATCAAGCATTCCGCCAAATCTATACCGAGCAGAATAAGAAAGAACCACCTCAATTTACTGCTCAAACCTTTACAGGCGTACAGGTGTTTGTGGAAGCTTTACGAACCCTTGACAAGACCACGAAGTTGAGTACCCTAACCTTGCCTCAACTGCGCACTCAACTCAATGACACCCTATTAGCGGGTAAATATGTCACTCCTATTGGAGAGATTTCTTTCACTCCCGAAGGTGAGATCGTGCAGAAGCAATTTTTTGTCGCCCAGATCAAAATGGATGCTGATGGGAACAGTGGCAAGTTCACTTTCATTCAATAATCACAGCGCCAAGCGCCGCCAGTAAATTCTTGGGATTTGAGAAAGGGCTTGCGTAGCAAGCCCTTTCTCAAATCCCGTTTCAAATTATCCCGAACTCACGTTAATTAGCGGTCACGTTTAGAGTCAATTTGATTGTGCCTTTTACCGTTGTGGGAAGTACGACATTTTGCAGCGATCGCTGGAGTAACTCCACAAATGTTCGATCCTTTAGCGTCGAAGCCCCATCATCCAATACAAACCTTGTCAGTCTGCCATTCTGAATAACGATCTCTAAAATCACAATTCCCTTAAGCCCAGCAGATACATTAAGGGATCGCAACTGTTGAGCGATCGCTTGTTGAGCAGTTGCGATATCAGCACCTACCAGCCCTGTAATACTTATTACCTGAACGCGAGGAATAGATGCTGACTCGTTGGCAGTCTTGTCGCTCACAGTACCAGAGGCAACTTGTTTGCTGATTTTTGCATCAGTACTGGGAACAGCGGGTAGAGGGGATGGTAAACCCACATTATTCGATTGCAAACGCGTTCTCAGTGAACCCTGCGTTGGCGAAGGTGCATTATAGGATGGAGATGGGGAGAGCATAGGAGCAGGTTTAAGCAGAGCATTGGATTCATTGCCAAAAACACCATCATAGCTAACTCCTTCGGGCAATTCGACAGGTACTTGTACTGTCACCTTCTCTCCGTCTGGGTTAACACGCACTTCATCACTGACCGCAACAAAGGCGGTGTACTGGGAAAGTAATCGGTAGTCCAGCGCTGTTTGAGTGACGGCATCAACCAAAGACTTTACTTCTCCAGCAAACATCTGATTCATTAAGTCTTTGATCCGAGCGCGTCCCCAGAGTTGAGCAATACCAAGATTACTATTGCGATCGCCAAAATTGACATTAATAGTTTGCTCGTAGCGTTCGCCACCTGCGGCGATTCCTGTAATTCTGAGATTGCCATTGGCGCGATCGCCTTTTTTACCAAAGATAGTTAAAGGCTGTTCGGCAAAGAGATCGGGAGGATTACTAGGATACATTTCGGGAGCTGTTCCTTCGCCTTCCCACTGCACTTGAATATTGGTCAGGACGGGATTGTTAATCTGACGGAAGAACTTCTCGGCAACTTCTTGAGTTGGCTCATCCTGTCGCACTACCCTCGATGTCCCACGCCCCATTTCCGCAATCCTTTCTAAAAGATAGCGATTTACCGAACTACCTACACCAAAACTATAGAGACGATTCCCTGGTTTGAGATTTTTTTGAACGGCGGCAATTACTTCATTGTCATTGCCAATATAACCATCCGTAATCAGCACCACACTTCGCAATCGACCATCACTAGCGGCAGGAAAGTTGGTTACTGCATTAATTCCATTCATTAATTCAGTGCCACCGTTAGCATCCACTTGATCGATATAATTCATCGCCTTTTGGCGATTTGCCGCAGTATTTTTTAATGGGTAGGACGAAAGCTGGCGAGTAGTGCTAGAAAAATCAATAATCGTGAAAGTGTCGTTAGGATTTAACCCATTAATAAAACGACGCATTAGTTCGCGGGACTTCAGGATCGGATCGCCCGATTGCGAGCCTGATGTATCCATCAAAAACACAACATCCTTCGGCACGATTTGATCAGGGCGATAGGCGATCGCAGGAATTAAATAGGTCGCAAAATGAGCTCCTCGCTCGGTGGTTGTCGTAAGAACCGCAGGTGCGGTGCGATCGCCACTAACTTTATAGCGCACGATGAGATCTTTATTAGGAATCGTATCTCCATCTGCCAGTTTGATCTGCACCGTTTCGCCGTTATTTTTCACATCTAAACGATGGGAAGTAGAGTAAAGATTGTGAATGGGAACCCCTGCATCAATTTGCAGATTGACCATAACATCGGCGGCTAAGATTGTTTTAGGATTAACGACAGGGGGCGTAATGAGCGCAGCATCGGGAACCTTAGTCGTGCTACCCCGATCATCGATCGCCTGTCCAGGAATGTAGCGGGGACCAACTACCAAAGGGAACACAAATTCGTAATCACCACGCTCAAATTTTAGGCTTTCGGTATAGCGAATTGTGACTTTAATTTCCTCTCCTGGTTTGATATTGGCGAGTGACTGGGTGAAAATATTATCCCGTTCTTGTTCTAGCAATCCTGCGGTACGTCCCTCTTGGCGAGCGCGATCGTAAATTGCCTTAGCTTCTTCCCTCTTCTTGATATCTCCTTTAATCGTGCGATCGCCGATCTTTATTTCCATATCATCGACGGCAGCTTGATCGGGTAGCGGAAATACATAAATCGCTTCTAGGGGCTTATCATAGGGATTTTGAAAGGTTTGGGTAACTTCTACGCGTGAGATATTGCCCGATATCTTGCCTTGAACATCGGTATGGGTCAGGGTAAATGATGCTTCATTGCGTGGACGAGTGGTCAAAGCATATAGCCCACCAACTGGACGATCTTTACTAGGCTCAGTTCTAGAATTGCGATCGCTAATAGGTTCGATAATTCCCGATTTAATCATAGTGCTAGAAGTGCTAGAAGATGTTTGAGGTTTAGCGATCGGACTTGTCTGAGCAAGGGTACGATGGGCGATCGCTCCCATCAGAAGGATTGCCATAGGGAGAACAATATAGATCGGCTTAATAGATTGAATCTGTTTCAAGGTAATTTCACTCCTAGCCACCATCGGCATTTTCAAATTAAAGTAAACTTAAAATCTAGAAGAACGTACCGCCCCCTACGCGGGCGGTACGTTCTTTGATTTTGGGTTTTAATTATGCTGAACCACTTAATATTCCAAGATATTCCAAGAAATATTTCCTAAGATTGAGTCTCCCATCAATCTCAAAGGGTTATTAACCAGTTGCATTTTTGGTAACGAAAAACTTCGCCCGAACAAAATAGGACGAAGCAAAGCATTGCTTGTAGGAAAGCGCGATCGCCCAACCATTCACCTAAAAGCACAACGCGATCGCCCCGTCACTCACCCCAAAATGCGATCGCAAAGCTTACATACATATTTTTGAGCCTAGATGTTTTAGTATTTGTAATACTTCATAAAGCTCATTATTAGGATTTACCAAAGAAAATAGCCGTGAATTAGCATACTCATTTTGTGAAGTTTTCAAAAATAAAAATTCATTGCCATTGGTAATCATGCCAAATGTTGGTTGTACGGTTTCTGAATTACTCAACATATAAGCTAAAGCTTGTGGAATCGCTCTTGTTACAGCAAAATCACTTCGTTTTGATTCAATGACTAATAACCAAAGCTGATTCTTTATTACCAATACATCGATCCGTCCTCGAATTATTGCTTCTTCATCTTTCATCTCTAAGGCAATAGCCGTTTCTGTCTCGATCCGAAATGGCTTGTGATAAAAGCCAGCGAGATCTAACAATGGTGCAAGTACTACCATTTTCACTGTATTTTCTAGCATTGGTGGATCTTCCATCAATTCTAGAAAATTAGCTTTCACCCGATCTAATAAACGCTTATCCTCTTCACTTAAAGTGGTAAAACTATCCAACCATTCAGTAAAAAAAGCAGAATCTTGAGATATCTGAATCCCAAAGTTTTGCTTTAATTCCCTTAGCGTTACATCTTTTGCGGCGATCGCCTGAGTCATTATGGATTTTAGTTAGAAGTAATAACCTTAATATTAGTGCAAAAACAAAATCACTAATACGATCGCCCACGCATCCAACTCACTCAAAACGCGATCGCCCAATCACTAACCTAAACGTGATCGCCTAACCATATAAAACGAGATCGCCCCCCCTCCACAAAAACACGATCGCCCAACCGCCCACAAAAAAGTACAACGCAATCGCCCAATTAGCAACACAAGAATAAGAATCTAACCTTAAATCAATCCCACAATATTCTGTTATGAATGCAGAAAAATACTATGCATCAGACCATATCTCAGATGCAAATACCTGCAAGGTATTATCAGCAATGTGAGGTGTTGCGTTACACAGATTAATATTTCCCCCTATTTCTGATTGAATTTTTGATCTTAGGACTCCTTCTACAGTTTTTCCATGCATGTATTGTCGAGGATCTGTATTGATATTGTTATCACATTCAATCGCTATTTCACCTGCATCTGGTTTTGGAACGTTATTATCCTTATATGACTCTTGAAGTTTCCTGTTGTGAATCGTATTAATATATTTTTTGAGTATCTTATCTTTCTGGACAGTTAAAGTCTCAACAATTAGTTGGTTCGCTCTTTCGATGCTAATTTGAGGGTAAAGTTCAGAAATATGTTTTTCATTTATAAAATGAGATTCAGAATCATTTCCTTGTGTTATGAATACTTTCATTCCTACCTTCTCAAGATTTTTTTTGTATTTATCTACCTCTATATCATTTAAATATAGAAGTTACGCATTGACAGAAGGGAGAAGATTTGCAGGTAGGAGATAATTGTAATCAGCTAAGTTTTCCATGACAAAAGAACGAATGACATCATTGAACAAATTACGCT
>NZ_ALWB01000151.1 GCF_000332215.1 Pseudanabaena biceps PCC 7429 | reverse complement strand
ATTCCTAATCCTAAATATTCTCCTTTTCATTCTCTTGGATTTGCCCCAGTTCTCCATTCTCTGGGTTACTTTTTCCTGCTCTTTTTCTGATTAGCTTAATCAACTTAGTCTAAACTCCAGTTTCATCAGTTCTGAACCCCAAAAAATCTAAACTTATACCAAGTAAAGAAATGGCGTAGCCATTTCTTTACTTGGTATAGCTATAGCTGGGCATAATTAATTACAAACCAAAGCCCGCAAAGTTGCCTCCCGTAGGGGCGCAACTTTGCGGGCTTTGGTAATTTATTTTGCACAAGCACTTATGGCAATAATTTCTTGCGGTTTAAGAGGTTTGAGCTTTGAGCCATGCCCAAGGCAGAGCCAACATTTTGTTTGAACGGGGTACAAAGGCACGGCGCATAAATACTTCATAATTATTTTTTTCGATCGCCTTTAAAATATTGCGATACAAAATTAACGAAGACCATACTGGCCATCGCGCATCGCGACATAAAGCCGAAATGCCATCTTCCGCATGTTGATAAAACTCTCTAGCCCGTTGGATCTGGAAGCGCATTAACTCAATCCAGCGATCATCGACAGTACCGCTTAATAAATCCTTTTCGGTATAGTCGAAATAATGTAAATCCTCAAGGGGCAGATAAATACGACCTCGTTGAGCATCTTCACCAATATCTCGCAAAATATTAGTTAATTGCATGGCTATACCCAACGCGATCGCTGCTTCAGTTGCGGTCGCAATTACCGATGGATCTTTTGTCTCAAAGCCCATAATTGCCGCTGACATTAAACCGACTGTTCCCGCAACGCGATAGCAGTATAAATGCAGATCGTCAAAGGTTTGGTAGCGATCGTATTTAAGGTCCATGCGCATTCCTGAGATCATATCTTTGAAAGGCTGGATCGGCATTGGATAATGCTTGACCGTATCGGCTAAGGCGATATCTGAGGCATGAATCGGCTCACCACGGAATGTCGCCTCCAACTGTTTCTCCCAGTTAAAGAGCGTTTCGGCATCTGTGGTATCTGCTTGCATACCATCGACGAGTTCGTCGGTGCGACGACACCAAGCATAAATAGCCCAAGTAGCGCGTCGTTTTGCTTCTGACATCAGCATCGTACCAAGATAAAACGTCTTAGCGTACTTTGCGGTGATGCAACGACAAATCTCGTAGGCTTCATCCAGACTGACTGGCTGACGCATTCCCATTGGTTTAGGCAGTGACGACAGATGGATTTGACTGGTTTTCGTTAGAGGTTCGACCAAGGACTTTACTTCCAGAAGATTGACTTGCTTTTTGATTTGCGCTTTGACTTGCTTTATGGATTTCCTGTGCTGTTAGCTTACCAGAAAGTACCGCCCCTTCCATACTCCCAAAAAAGGGTTGAGCTGTATAGCTACCTGACAAAAAGAAATTAGCGATCGGTGTGGCTTGATGAGGACGGAATTGCTCGCGTCCAGGAGTTGCCGTATAAATTGATCGCGGAGTCTTAACGACATGGGACTTTAAGACTTTGGCAGGGCTGGGGAGATGCTGCGGAAATAGTTTGGCAAGTTCGTTAAGCGTTGCTTCCACGATTTCGCTGTTGGGGCGATCGATCCAATCCGCCGCAGGGGCAAAGACTAGCTCTAGCATTGATTTGTCAGGGTCGGCATATTCCTTGCAGGAGTTGCTCATATCGGAGTAAACACTCAGCAGGGGCGATCGCGAAAATAGGGTGTGATCAATATCGGTAAGCTTGCGATCAAACCAGATCTGCACGCTAATTACGGGTACGCCTTCAAGATTGTCTAGCTGCTGAAAATAGGGCAAGCCTTGCCAGTTTGCAGGAATATAGTTTTTAAATGCGTCCACTGACATTGCGGAAACGTAAGCATCGGCAAAAATTTCGCGACTGGGGGAGCCGTCTGTACCTTGGACGAGCAACTTTTGAACATTGCCATCTTGATCGGTGACGATTTCCTTGAGCGCCACGCCTGTATGGACTTCGCCACCTCTTGCTACGACATAATCAACGATAGGCTGACAGAGACGTTCAGGGGGTGCGCCATCGAGATAGGCAATTTTCGAGCCGTCTTTTTGTTGCAGAAACTTATTGAGGGCTCGGAGGGGAACCGTTGCCGAAATGACATTAGGGTCGATAAATTTGAGGGATTTACAAACGGCAATAAAAATATCGGTGGTAATGTCCTTACCAATGCCACGCATTTCTAGCCATTCCTCGAAGGTGTATTTGTCCATTGAGACAACGTAGTCATCGCCACGCACGATCGCGGGAATTAGTCCGATGGCAAACCGAATCTTTTGATTCCAAGTGAGCATATCATTGTTACGAAGAATCGAGACAATAATATTAAAGGGGGATGGAATATCGGGTACGTCAAACCATGACAGCACCCCTGGCTTTTCAGGTTGATTAAAAATTAAAGCATGGCGTTTCCATTGCAGGCGATCGAGGATATTTAGCTCGCCCATAAGTTGCAACATATTGGGATAAGCACCAAAAAAGTTATGCAGCCCCGTTTCGATCCAGTCGCCATCTGCATCTTTCCATGCTGCTACTAATCCGCCGAGAACGTTACTGCGCTCTAGCAAAATCGGCTGATGTCCCAAATCCACCAAATACTTAGCACAGGATAATCCTGCTAACCCTCCTCCAGCGATCGCCACGCGCATATTTTTTCAATACCTGTACTTTTAAATTTTTATGCTTAATAATCTCCATCTTACTTTGCAAAGCTTAATAATTCACTAATTTTTATGGGCAAAAATCATAGAGGAGCCCATTTTTGTTTTAAGTTAGGATGGCGATTGCAAATTCATCTGCAAATTTATCTTAGCTAGTATGGTAAAAAGCCTCGTTGATACCCCTCAGATATCTCCCATTCCCTCGCGCAAATTATGGATGGCAGCGATTAAATTACCGATGTATAGCGTGGCGATCGTCCCCATTGCGACGGGGACTGCGGTTGCTTATCGCGATACTGGGGCAATCAATTGGGCGGTATTTGCAACCTTTTTAGCCGCTGCCATTGTCATCTTAGTCTGGGAAAATCTTTGCAATGATGTATTTGATGCCGAAACTGGCATTGATATTCACAAGGCGCATTCCGTTGTCAATCTTACGGGCAAGAAAAATTTAATCTTGGCGATCGCGAATATCTGCTTGCTAATGGGCATTGGTGGCGTGTTGGCAATTTCATGGCTACAGCAAGATGCGGTGGTGGTGAGTCTGGTGGCGCTCTGTTGCTTGCTCGGCTATATGTACCAAGGTCCTCCCTTTCGACTGGGATATCAAGGATGGGGCGAAATTTTATGTTTCTTTGCTTTTGGCCCCTTAGGCGTTTCCGCAGCCTATTACAGTCAAACCCAATCTTGGTCGATTGGCTCCCTTGCTGCCGCAGTCGTTGTCGGCATCATCACCAGCTTGATTCTATTCTGTTCCCATTTCAATCAAGTAGAGGATGATCTTGCCGCAGGGAAGCGATCGCCCGTGGTGAGATTGGGAACCAAGAGAGCTTCCCAGCTTTTGCCTTGGGTCTGTGCGGTAATTTATGCAGTGACAATTGTGGCGATCGCCTTGCAATTTTTCCCGATCTGGACAGCGATCGTGTTAGTCAGCCTGCCTATTGCTTGGAAACTATGCACATTCATTGGCGATCACCATGAGCAATCGGAAATGTTACTCAACTGTCGATTTATTGCCGTAGCTTTGCACTTTGTTGTTGGTTCATGTCTGAGTGTCAGTCTGATTTTCTAGAATTTTCTTATATAGCTATATAAGTAGTTCGGCATGATTAAAAACCAAAACCAGAGAGCATACCGCCCGCGTAGCGGGCGGTATGCTCTCTGGTTTTACAGCAATTATCGATCTAATGAACTACAAGGGAATTTTTGAAAGCGTTGCTTTGCAACGCTTTCAAAAATTCCCTTGGTTTGAGCGCAATGCGCTGTAAGTTTACTTATGCCTAGCTACTTAGCTACAGTTACTTGACCTAGGACAAATCAAACCCTAAGAATTGATTGGTGGCGCTTCGCGCCACCAATCAATTCTTAGGGTTTGTGTCTTAGTACAGGCGACAGATATATTTGATTCACTTTCTACGAGACATTATGAAAAGTCTTCGTCAATTTAAGTCGTTTGCCGTTATTTCTCAAATAATTTCCCAAATTATTAAGTGGTTTGTGATTGCATCAGTGGTTGGGATCCTCTCAGGTTTGGGATCGGCAGCTCTCCTAATTTCTTTGGAATGGGCAACTGATTGGCGAGAAACCCATATATGGATCATTGCTTTACTTCCCCTGGGGGGATTTCTGAGTGGTTGGCTTTACGATCGCTACGGGAAGCCCATCGAAGCAGGCAATAACCTTTTACTTGAGGAGATTCATAACTCTAAAAAGATTATTCCGTTAAGAATGGCTCCGATGGTGTTATTGGGAACCACCTTAACCCATCTATTTGGCGGTTCCGCTGGTCGAGAAGGAACGGCTCTGCAAATTGCGGCTTCTCTCGCCGATCGCTTGACAAAAATATGTAGCCTCCAACCTAGCGATCGCCGCATTTTATTAATGTCAGGGCTCAGTGGGGGATTTGCTTCGGTTTTTGGGACTCCTTTAGCAGGAACGATTTTTGGTTTAGAAGTTTTAGCAATTGGCAATATTAACCACAATGCCTTATTTCCCTGTTTAATTGCCGCAATTGTGGGCGATCGCCTTACCTTGAGTTTGGGATTACACCATACAGCCTATCTTCATGCTCCATCGATTCCCGCGATCAATCTAATTGAGCTGACCGCCGCGATCGGTGCTGGGATATTGTTTGGGTTGACAGCAAAGATCTTTGCGAAACTCACGCATAAATTTAATCACTTTTTTAAATCGAAAATATCCTATCCTCCCCTACGTCCTGCGATCGGTGGGGTGATGGTTGCTTTGATCGTTGGGGCGATCGGCTCTACTAAATATATTGGGCTAGGGATTCCCACAATTGTGAAGGCTTTTGAAATCCAGTTACCACCTTGGGATTTTGCTGCCAAAATTGGTTTAACCGCCTTAACCTTGGGGGCTGGTTTTAAGGGAGGTGAAGTGACTCCATTGTTTTTTATTGGTGCAACCTTAGGAAGCTCTTTGTCATTAATCCTGCCATTATCTGCGCCTTTGCTGGCGGGAATGGGATTTGTTGCCGTCTTTGGGGGAGCCGCTAATACCCCGATCGCCGCAACATTAATGGGGATTGAACTTTTTGGCATAGAATCGGGTCCATTTATCGCGATCGCCTGTGTGATGAGTTACCTTGCCTCTGGTCATACTGGTATTTATAGCGCTCAGCGTATTGGTAGTGGGAAATATCATTTCATGCCCAAAAAAGAAGAATGAAATTACACCAAATCTCAAAATGACGTAGCCATTTTGAGATTTGAAAACCCTTACTGGGTTTGGCTTTTAATTCGCAAAAGTGTTGTCATACTTTCGTGAATTGGTATAAGCAAGGCGATCGCTTTTAGAAGTCGCAATACCAGACCACTGTACCTGCGGAGCTCTTGGCTGGGGATGGGGATTATTGAGAAAATAACGCCGATAGGAAAAAAATAGTTCCTCATTTTCGAGAGTGCAATAAGGAGCGATCGCCACATGTTCAGGGAACATTCCCAATTCCTGAAGTTGTTGTAATTGGACTTGGCGTAAATCTAATTTAACTCTCTCAGGATGCGCGTCGGGGTATAAACCAACGGGTTCCTTAATTGTTGCTGTCACCTGTTGGGCAACATCTTGAGATACCTGATAGACTTTGCCCGAAATCGCAGGACCTAGAGCAACGCGCAGATCCTTTAGGTCGCTACCGCGATCGCATAGGGTGGCGATCGCCTTAGGGACAATGCCCGCAACAGTCCCCCGCCAACCTGCATGAACAGCCGCCACCGACCCTAACTTGCGATCGCCGATCAATACTGGGACGCAATCAGCCGTACAAACCCACACCGAGCGATTCTCCTGAGGGCGATCGCTCTCTGGCGTTACCCAAACTCCATCAGCTTCAGGTAAAGGGCGATCGGGTGATGGGGCAATTTCATCGGCATGAATTAAGCAATTACCATGAACTTGTTTGGCCCGATAGGCTTGTCCCGATGGGACAAGATAATTATGTAAATCATTGGGAAGTTTAGGAGCGTGCGATCGCGTAAAAAATCCATGTTGCCATTCGGCAAGTAAATCGCAAGTTAGTCTGCCATCTCGCCATTGCCATTGATTTGCGTTCATTGGTTTAGATTCAAACTTTTAACAATAATCATGCTTGGTCGCATTTATCCTAACCCAAAAAGGAGAAGGGGAGCCTTTTTAGAAATCTCAAAACCTAGAAGAGCATATCGCCCGTTACGCGGGCGGTATGCTCTTCTAGGTTGTTTTTAATTATGCCGAACTAAAGCCACTTGGCTTTAGTTCTAACGATGGAGTTGAATCACTCTACCATTGCTAGGCTGAATAGGACGGGCATCAACTTGATAAAGTTTCTCAAAAGCTTCGATTTGCTCTTCCGAAACAGTCATTGGCTCAACGAAGACATTCCACTTAACACCTTCGCTACAGGGAGGAGTAGTTAGAGAACCATCGTAGCTATAGTAGGATTTACCCTTCGGCAAAAGATCGGTAGCGTTAATATTACTGCTAACAGTATCGGTTTTCCCAGCAGAAGGAATGTTTTTCCAAATAGTATCGATCAGGGGATTGGCTGCTCCTTTAGTGAGCATAACTCCCACTACCGCTAGTTTTCCTGCTTCATTACGATGGACTAAATGAAGTTCCATTGCCAAAGCCTTGCTATTGACTTCATGTTCGCTAGGTGTATGGAAATGGAATTGAACGAGGGAGTACTTTTCACCGTTAATCGTCACACTACTGCCTGGAGCATAATTCACTTGAATAGTATGCCCGTTATTTACTACGACTAAAGGAGAAGATTTATAATCAAAATCGATTTTAGCGGGAGTACTTTCTACGGCATTTTTGAGATCAATCGGCGATTGATCCCGTCCTGACTCACACAAAGCAAACTCTTTCTTAATTTGTCCCCATTGTGTAGGGTTGGCAGCACCTCCATATCCCCAATGTGAATGAGATTCTTCTGCAAAAACATTTGTTGATAAAGGGAACAAGGTTCCAAGGGTAAGCACCAATGCTAGCAGAGAGGTCTTATTGAACTTTTTCATTGTGTTGTTAGTTTCATTCCCTAAACTTGGAGCTAAGTATAACTGACCTAGTTAGCAGATTGATAACTTTCCACAAGTCTTTACAGAAAAGATTAGTGCTCATATCCCTTCCCAGTGAATAATTAGACGTTGCATCGCTTCGCGCCGCAACGCGAATTATTCACTGGGAAGGGAAGTAAAACCCAAAAAACTGTGACGCACGCGCAGCGTGCGTCACAGTTTTTTGGGTTTTATATTTAATTGCGCCTAGCTACTTATGAGCAGTTGGTGGCGAAGTGAATTGTTAAGTATGGTAAAAATCTTGTTTAATGAATTAAGTAGTTATTTAATAATTCAGAATAAATTAATTTATGTCGCTAACACCTGCTTTATTTGGTCAACTTGCACAAGCAATGGGCATATTTGTATTGATCTGTGCCTTAATCACAGGATTAGCCGTTGCTTTTCAGTGGAGTTGGCGCTATCGGATGGTGGGCGCAACTCTGTTCTCGGTTGTTTTAGTTGTGGGGCTTTTCTCCCTCAGTTTTGAGCCAATTACCCGTTCATCTATTGCAGGCTCTGTCCCTTTTAAGCTAGTTTACGATCGCTTTGGTTCCCAAGCGACAATTGCAGTTGCGCCAACGATTACACCTGAAGAGCTGGAGGCAACTTTACAGCAAGCAAGTAGCAATCTATTTTCGTCTGGGCGTAATGGTCAAGGTAAATCCCAAATGACGATTTATGCCAGAACGATTATTCATCCCCGCGAAGGACTATCTAAACCAATTTATCTAGGGCGGGTAATGCGATCGCTCAATCTGCGCAACGATCCCAATATGAAAGTTGAAATTTTTGCTGATAAATTTGCCGAACTCCCCCAAAATACAGCCTCGTAATACTACCGACAGCGCTTGGTGCTCAAACCTGAACCAATAAATTTTTTGAAAGTATTGCAACACTTTCAAAAAATTTATTGTGTTTCTTTTGATCAAAAATTGCTATAAAAATATTACGTAGATACTCCCTTCCCACTAAATAAATAGACATATAAACCCAAGAAATAGCGGTGCGGGGCGAAGCCCCGCACCGCTATTTCTTGACTGGGAAGGGAGTAGCTAAACGAAACTAAATATAAAACAACAAAACAGGTGGCGAACCTACAGCATATGCTACATGTTTTGTTTATGGCTTTTAATTGATCCAATTACTTCTCATATTTCTAAATAGCTTGCTGAAGATCTCATACCAATGCACAAAAGTGTTGTTACACTTTTGTACATTGGTATTACTTATATAGCAATCCTAAATGAATTGAGAGAGGCTTCGACCTCTCTCACCCAAATTATTTGGATGGGTGAGAGAAGTCGAAGCCCTATTTTTCTCATAAATGATTTAGCTCTAAGTAGCTAGGTGCAATTAAATATAAAACCCAAAAACCTTTAGCGTAGGCACAGCGTGCGCTAAAGGTTTTGATTCTGGGTTTTAATTATGCCTAGCTACTTGCTATATATTAATATTTCCTATTTCTATAGGCTTAAAAATTAAGGCAAAAAGATCGTTAAGATTACGATAAAGTATTTAATCTTGACGATCTTTCTGCTTTAGGATGTTTTTTAAGTAGCTAGGTACAATTGAGTATAAAATCCCAAAAAATTTTACAAATGTGCAGCAAGCGCCACAGGTTTTAAATCTGTTTTTTAATCATGCTCAGTCACTTAATTTATTCATAAATGTTTTTTGAAAAAAAATATGCGAGAACATTTGTCCGAGACATTATTATCATTATTCAATTATGCAAATCGCATTGGAGAATCAGAAATATTAACACAGCAACAATTAGATGATTTACAAAATATTAAATCAATCGGAGAGACCCTAGCTAATTACTTAGATAATACCGAAAAAGAAATAAATATTCTTAAGCAGAGGGTTAGACAACTAAATCAAGCTAATCTCATCAGAGAATTTAGCGATGAAGATAGGATTTATACCTTAATAGCCTTGATTTTTGCCCATCTCAGACATTCGATTGATATCGATGAGCTTCTAGAAACTGCGGTTTGGGAGACATCCCAATTATTGCAAAGAGATCAAGTAATTATTTGTCAGTTTAAGGAGGAAGACGTTCAGCCTATTCAATACGAATCTGTTAGCGATCCGAGCTATTCACTTCTAGGACAACCACTTCCATCGATTTACACCAATCCCGTATGGCTAGATCGGTTGCAAAAATGTGTTAGCCAAGTTATTCATGATATTAATGATCTAAACATCGATCTAAACATCGATCCCCTATTTGCTGAATCCCTGCGCAGTCTCAACATACATGCAGCGATCGCTGTGGCTATCCCGATGGGAAAAAGACTATGGGGACTCCTAATAGTTCATCAATACAATAACGCTAACCTTTGGCAAAATTGGGAAATTGAATTGCTAGAAAGACTGGGAACCCAATTAGCAATTTCGATCCATCAAATGCAACTGCTTGTTAAATCCAACGATATCAGAATCGAAAGAGATCAGATAATTGCCAAGTTGCACCACAATCAACTTCACGATCCATTAACAGGACTTCCAAACCGCGACTCATTTATGGAGTCCTTAGACATAGCATTTGCCAAATTGCAAACTGACCAGAATTTCCATTTTGCCGTTATGTTTATAGATTGCGATCGCTTTAAAACCATTAACGAAAGCTTTGGCTTAGCTATCGGCAATGACCTCTTAAAGGAAATTAGTAATCGGATAACGATCCACCATAAAGCTAATTATGTTATCTCTCGGATCGATAGCGATGAGTTTGCAATTCTGGTCGAGAATATTAATAGGGACATTAATGGGGACGATCCTACGGGGGAAGAACTGGTTACTTCCTTAGCCGACCAAATTTTAGAAGGTTTGAAACAGCCATTTCTAGTTGATGATTTCCAACTCTTTATATCTTTTAGTATCGGTATTGCAATTAGTGACCTTGAATATATCTATGCTAATGAGATTCTGCGAGATGCGCATATTGCCATGTATCATTCTCGCAATCTGGGAGGAGGTGGAAAAGCGGTATTTAACGACAATATGAGCCAAGGGGCTAGGGTGCGGTGGCGATTAGAATCCGATTTACACCAAGCGATCGTGAATCATGAGTTTTATTTACTTTATCAACCGATTGTTTCATTACATCAACATAAGTTAACGGGGTTTGAAGTTCTACTCCGCTGGATGCATCCTATACAGGGTTTAATTTCACCCTTAGAATTTCTACCAATCGCTGAGGATAGTAGGGATATCATCCAAATTGGTTATTGGGTTTTTGAGACAGCCTGCAAACAGTTACATCAATGGCAGCAAGATTTTCCTGAAATGGGAGCGCTCACGCTGGGAATCAATGTTTCGACGATTCAGGTTATTCAACTCGACTTTGTGGAAAGAATTCAGACCATCATTATGGACAGTGAAGTTTTGCCTAGCTCGATCAAACTAGAAATTACAGAATCTATTTTGATGGACAATATCGAAATTTCTTCGCAAAAATTAGAGCAACTGCGAGATATTGGCGTTCAGGTATATATCGATGACTTTGGTACTGGTTATTCATCCTTTAGCTATTTACAAAATTTACCAATCGATGTTTTAAAAATCGATCGCAGCTTTACCAATAGAGTTGCTACCGATGCTAAGAGCCAAAGAATTATTCAATCAATTTTGCGCTTAGCGAATAATCTCGGTATGGGGGTGATTATCGAAGGTGTAGAGACCGCTCAGGAGTTAAATTACTTTGAAGGGCTAGGTGGCAGTAGCATTGAGGTGCAGGGCTATTTTATCTCCCATCCCCTAGATATCCAAAAAGCAACTGAGTGGATTCAAGCATCTATGTAGCGCTGTTTTTAGTAGCGCTGTTTTTAGTAGCGCTGTTTTTCGCCCCTAGTTCCCCATTCTTTTGTGAGAAAAATAGGGCTTCAACTCATTTAGGATTTCTATATCAAACAAAAAGAGAGAAGTTATGCGTTGCATAACTTCTCTCTTTTTGTTAACTCCCCAGGCGGGATTCGAACCTGCGACCGATCGGTTAACAGCCGATTGCTCTACCGCTGAGCTACTGAGGAATGTAGCTGTTTCGCTTTGTTTATTACTTCAGCGTTAATAACTATAGCGTATAAATGTGCCATTGATGCAAGCTTTTTGAAAAAAATATTGAATTTTTTTCAAAAAGCTTGTAATCCTTATAGGAAGACACTTTGGGGTATAAAGCCCTATGCTAGCCAGAAAGAAAGTGGCGGTGCTTAGCGCCGCCACTCATTTTTTGAAAACTTTCAATGCGATATAAACATGAATTAATTACGCAGATTTGTTCCTAAAGAGGTCGTCATGGAGCCAACTACAACTGCGATCGCCCCAATCCATCCCAAAAGACTTAAGGGAGATGGGGATAATAGTTGAGGCACAAAACTTGGCAAGATACTTGAGGCTGTGAGGGTCACAATTGGGGCAAGGGTGAGGATAACGCTTACCCGCGAGGCTTCCCAATGCTCAAGAGCGGCGGCAAATGCTCCATAGGCAATCACCGTATTTAAGGCGCAAAATATTAGTGCTATTAGATGCATTCCTGAAAGAGTTAGCAATCGTTCGGGGTGAGCTAGGGGTGAAAATAGCACCGCTGCACTTAGGTATAAGCACAGTAATACCGAAGTGGAAGGTAAATTTAGTAAGAGTTGCTTTTGCGCTAGCCCATAAAAAGCCCAAACGATCGCACCAAGGATGAGTAAAGTATTGCCCCACATATAGCTATTGAGGTTAATTACTAGCGATCGCACCTGCTCATGGGAAAACAGGACTAACCCGCAGATGAGAATTGCGACCCCTACCCATTGCTGATAGTTATATTTCTCTTTAAAAATAATTAATGAGGCTATGCCCATCATCATGGGCGCTAACTGGGTGAGGACTTGAGCGTTATTGGCAGAAGTTTTACCTAAGCCCGTTAAAAATAAAATATAGTTCAGTGATAGCCCTGCTACCGCAACTAGAAATACTGGTAGAGAAACTTTTTTTAACTGCTGCCATGTCGGTAGCTGTCGCCTTATTGCCAGATATCCCCCCAATACTATCCCTGCAAAGGTAAAGCGAAACCAAGTTACTGTAAAAGGATCTAGTTGTTGAAGGACGATCTTAAGAGCGATCGCCAGTAACCCCCATAGTAAAACCGTAAGCAACGATAGCGCCAGACCTAAACGCGATCGCCCCGAAACTTGATGTAGATGCATAGTTTAATCACGAAAATTTATAAAAGCCTTGTCAAGCAAGGCTTTGCTAAACAAAGCTTTTATAATTCTATCCCTGTCATCATTAAAGAATGGGGCAAAGCTTTGCGCTGCCTTATGCCTATATGTATTGCCGTAGGCGTGACAGCCTGAGTTAGCTATATATGACAAGTCAAACCCCAAAATATGAGTGGTGGTGCAAAGCGCCACCACTCATATTTTGGGGTTTCTGTTCTGAGCAAAATTTGCCTTGATATTTAGTTAAGAAAACATTTCGACACTTGAGGAGTAAATTGGCTCAACATGGATAGCAATAACGCGCTTAGGGCGGACAAGTAAAATTTCATTTAGTTCGGCTCTTACGGGAATGGGCATCAGATCGTCCTCATTTGCTTTTGCCTTAAACTGTGATGCGTACCAAGTTTTGACTTCTTCGATGGTCATAAATTTGGTTGTTACCTCTTGTCCACCTTCTAGCTTTAAATGCACGATATATTCATTCGGCTTTTTGGGTTCTCTCGCCATTTCGATTTACTCCGTCTAAATTTCACTTCATCATGCCGAATTATAGCAACCGTCAAGGCGGTTGAGATCCAAAACCCCAAAAGCCACAATTTGTTAAATATAAAACCCAAAAAACAGTAGCGCACGCGCAGCTTGCGCTACTGTTTTTTGGGTTTTAATTATGCTGAACTACTTAGGATTGCTATAGCTATATTCACTTAAGTCAAGACATCAAACGCAATAGAGAATGGCGGCGCTTTGCGCCGCCACTCTCTATTGCATTTGATTTTTGTCCTAACATTACTGACTATAGTTATATATATTTATTCAGCTATATTTATTTCAGCTATATTTATATAGCTGACAAATTATTCGTTTCAATAGCAATGCAAGTTTTGTTTAGGACATAAAACCCCAAAGATGAGTGGCGGCGCTTCGCGCCGCCACTCATCTTTGGGGTTTTGATTTGTCATAACTAACTCAGGTAATGCTATAGGGTTGAGGAAGTTTCCTCAAAATATTTATGACTGCTATACATTAAATGAAGGAATCCAGAGTGAAAATTCATAAGTGGGCGATCGCCATATTATTGTGGGGTTTCCTGTTTAGGGCTGTATGCGCTATCTATCTCAATATCGGTTTTGATGAGGCTTACTATTACCTCTATACCCAAAATCTCAACCTAAGTTATTTCGATCATCCACCCCTTGTTGCCCTTACTGCTGGGATCGGGCTCTGGCTGAGTGGTGTGGTTACACCTTTTACTCTGAGGATTGGCGGAATTTTACTTTATACAGGAACGTTAATATTCTCTTATTTAGCGAGTAAAAAACTATTTGGGGAGCGCACAGCAACATTAACTCTGGCAATTCTCACGGCAATTCCGATCTTTCAGATTGCTTTTGGGATTCTCACCCTACCCGATAATCCTTTGATGTTTTTCTGGGCAGCTTGTCTGTGGGTTGCTGCTGAGGAGTTCTTTCCTTCTGAGCATAGTGATCGATACCAACCAACCTATCGACTAGCAATTATTGGTTTATGTGTTGGGCTTGCCTTTCTTGGTAAATATCATGGTCTCCTGCTGGGCGGCGGATTGGTGCTATTTTGTCTGCTTAGCCCTCGTCACCGTGGCGCATTGTTTTCAAAATGGACACTGGCGGCGATCGCTTTATTTGCGATCGCGATCTCTCCAGTTTTAATCTGGAATTCTCAACATGAATGGGCTTCATTTCGATTTCAGAGTCGCCGAGCCGTACCCACCCAAGGCTATAACCTCGAACGATTATTGGTGACGATTCTGCTAGCGCTTGGCTATCTATTTCCATCCTTTGGGATTCCTTTATGGTGGACGAGTTTTCGTACCGCAGGAGAACTACTACTGGGGAGAATCTTCCCGATTAAGAAGGATGTGGATGCAATAGGTATAGATGCAGGTATAAATGCAGGTATAAATGCAGGTATAAATACAACAGACATAAAAGCTGTAACTAAGGATGTAACTAAGGAATCGACTGAATCAACGATCGCTGAAGATCTATTGCGAAAGAAAAGATTGCTCATTCTCTGCGTATCGATGCCCATTTTCTTTGGTTTCACCTTTATGGGCGGATTTATCCAAATTCTTCCTTCTTGGCATATGCCAGGATTTTTTGGGGCAACCCTTTTGTTAGGAGAAAGAGCTGCTCAGGTACAGTTAAAGCGTCCGCAATTTATTCGTAATTGGCTCTGGGGTTCGGGCATGGCAATTTTGCCGCTATTGCTAGTGGGTTTACTGCATGTGCATTGGGGCATCGTGCAGAAAGGTGGCGACGCAGCGATCGCGGGAGGTTTTTGGGAGGCAAAGGACGATCCTTCAACGCAAATGATTGATATCGAGCAGCTACGTCAAGCCTTTGTGAATTCACCATTAAAAGCGGAATTACAGAAAGCCGATTTTGTATTTAGTAATAATTTCTTTGTTGCGGGACAGGTGGGTATGGCGATCGAGCCATTGGGCAAAAAAGTTACCTGCTTCGATGAAGACCTACGCGGATTTGCCTATTGGAGCAAGGCTGAAGATTTTGTTGGGAAGACCTCACTTTACATTACCTCAGAGCTATTCATTAAGGATGAGAAGTTCCCTCAGCCTCTAGATAAGTATAAAGATTACTTTCAATCGTTAGAAAAGATTGCTGACATTCCCATCAAGCGCGGTGGGCAATCCGTGCAGATATTCCCCGTCTATCGCGCATCCCCAATGCTCAAGCCCTATCCACGTCCCTATGGATAATAATTCCCAAAATGGCAACGCCATTTTGGGAATCTCAAAGCCTGACTGGGTTTGTTTTTTAATTCACTGAAGTGTGACAACGCTTTCGTCAATTAAGAACTAAGTAG
>NZ_ALWB01000150.1 GCF_000332215.1 Pseudanabaena biceps PCC 7429 | reverse complement strand
AAAATGGCTACGCCATTTTGTGATTTGGGATAAGACCAAAAAAGATGTGAGTGGCGGCGCTTCGCGCTGCCACTCACATCTTTTTTGGCTGGGATTTAGGACAGGCGACAAAACTGACCTGAATGCAATCCAATTTCCCCAAAATCGGGAATCCATGCCGCCCAACATCCATCAGAATATTGACACATTAATAATGCTTCATCATAGCAACTAGAATTTGGTGGGTCTAGCAGGGTTACCCAAGTAGAAGGCAAGGGAGTTAGACATTGAGGAGCATTCTGTCTAATATTTCTCGTGGTTTTTGATAGGTGTTGGCGGGTAGTAGTGTTCATAGCAATATTCCTAGTCGCAGCCCTATTTTTCTGATAAATAATTTAGATCTGCTATGGCTAGCAGGCAGTAATACAGATATGAATAAAGTATGTCATGAAAGTAATACATACTTAGACTTAAGTATTAAAAGATACAGAAATATTATTAAAAGTTAAATGTTATTTTTTAAACTTAGCATTAACCCCAAGAAGAGAATGGCAGTAATACTGCCATTCTCTTCTTGGGGTTATACCAATTCCGCAAATGGCAAAGCCATTTGCGGAATTGGTATAACCCTACGGGGTTTGCTTAGGAAATAAAACCTTCAAATATGAGTGGCGGTGCTCTGCGCCGCCACTCATATTTGAGGTTTTGATTGCGCCTAGCTACTCAGCGGGAACTACTAGGGCGAATTGCTAATTCGATCGCAATAGGGTTTCATTCATGACAAAATACGGTTAAAATCTTGCCCTAGTTTGTAGATATGTGGTGGACTGAATGTACGATCGCCATTATTGGCAAAAGATACCTAGTAAATCTTTGTCGAGCATTGTCCGAATTAATACCAAGATTGGACGGGGGCTCTGGCAATTTCTGGGGATAGGGATGGTAATTTTGGCAATGGCTACTGGTTGCTATTTTGCCTTAGGACCTATAGAATCCGCCCAATCCCAGTCCGTAGAAGAGTTAAAAAATTATCAAAATTTTGTCGAGCAACAGCGTCAAATCATTCAAAAGCAGCAGGAACAGATTAACGCGCTTGCCAAACCTGCCCAATCTCGACTAGAGGCATTAAGGCGTAATGTTCGGGTCACCGACGCGCAGATTAAAGAAAACGAGAAAAAAATTCTCCAAGCCAAAAACCAATTTCAACTTCTCAGTACCAAGCTCCAAGAATTAGAATACGACCTCAATAAAAAACGGGATGCCACTAGCGCTCGTTTGCGTTACTTACAAAGACAACAGTTGCAACGATGGTGGGTGACATTACTGAGTAGTCGGGATCTCAATCAATTTGCCGATCGCCGCCGCCAGATTGAAAGGATTTACGATGGAGATCGCCGCTTGCTCGCCAACCTGACCCAAAAGTCCGAACAGGTTGAAAAACAACGCAATCAAGTAATTGCCCAAAGAAATGAAGTCGAACTTTTAACCCAAAAACTGAAATATCAAAAAGCGAATATCGAAGCCGAAGCGGTGGCTCAACAAAATGCGATCGAACGACTCAAAAGTGATCGGCAAGCTCTCATCCAAGCAGAAGATCGCCTTGCTGAAGACTCGCGGCGTTTATCCCAAATTATTTTGGCAAAGGTACAGCCCTACTCTGGGCTCGTTTTACCTCCAGGATCTGGTCAGCTAATGTATCCCACCATTGGACCTGTTACAAGCAATTTTGGTTGGCGAACCCACCCCATCTTAGGAACCGAGCGCTTTCACTCAGGTATCGACTTTGGCGCGGACTACGGCAGCCTCGTCTATGCTAGCGCCCAAGGCAGAGTCATCTATGCCGACTGGTATGGTGGCTATGGGAATGCAGTGATCATCGATCATGGCAATGGCATGACGACCCTCTATGGTCACTGTAGCGAAATATACGTGAAGGATGGCGATGCAGTCGAAAAGGGACAGCCGATCGCAGCCGTCGGCTCGACAGGATTTTCTACGGGTCCCCATTTACACTTTGAATTACGCGCTAACGGCGAACCGATCGATCCTGCCGCCTATCTATAACTATCGCTGTCCAAGCATTATATAAAACCAGAATCATTGGGGCGACGGAGCTGCCCCAATGATTCTGGAAAATTGGGGTTGGCATCTTATACCAAAGCTCAAAATGGCTATGCCATTTTCTGTTGTTACTACCAAACATCTGGCAAAATCGCACCTTGAAAATCGGCAGTTTCCGTATTTGCACCGCTAAAATTGGCTTTACTGAGATTAGCACTGGTGAACTCAGCACGATTGAGATCGGCACGACTTAAATCGGCACCAATAAAATAGGCTTCACTGCAATTTGCCCCACGGAGATCGGCTCCGATGAGATCGCAGCCGCAGAGATTGGCTCGATAGAGATTGGCTCCGATCAAATTTGCCCGCGATAGGTTTGACTCGCTCAAGTCAATATCCATTAAAGTTGCCCCAATCAAGTCCGCTCCTACCAGAGTTGAAACATTGAGATTGCTGTGGGAGAGATCGGCTTCGCTTAAATTAGCCCGACTAAAATCTGTTCCCGCTAGATTTGCTTCTCTTAACTCTGCACGGCTGAGATTGGAACCGATTAAACTCGCCCCAATCATGCTAATTCCATTTAGGCAGGACATATTCAGCTTAGTTGTAGATAGATCGGCGCGATCAAGATTAGCCAGACGGAGATTAGAGCCACGAAGATCGGCTCCACTGAGGTTTGCTTGACTGAGATTCGCTTCACTTAAACAAATCATACTGAGATGAGCCGAACTGAGGTTTGCCCCACTCAAATTTACACCTCGGAAGTTTGCCATGCTCATATCAGCCCCACGGAGATTTGCCGAGCCAAGATTAACTTCTCGAAACTTTGCCCCACGTAGGTTAACCATGCTGAAGTCAATTCCAGAGAGATCCATGCCCTCTAGCTGAATTTCACTAAGATCGACCCCACGAATATCGGGATGAGTCTCTTTCCATTGATTCCAAGCATTTACGCCTAGATCAAGCAGTTTTTTAAATTCGTCGATCGCCACAATTAATCTTTCACCCGCAAAACTAGCAAACTTTTAGGAATAGGTTGCCCAAAATGTCAGCACAATCTATTCCCAGCTTATCGCGGTTTCTCAGGTATCTACATGATCTTGGAAACCGCAAACATTATATTTATCTTGGTTTACGATTTTCTCACTATCTAGGTCAATTCATGTCAATTCATGTCATGTCAATCGCTGCGCATGCGCTACAGGTTTTGGAGTTTTATATGTAATTGCACCTAGCTACTTAGTATTTGCGCTCTTGGGGAGTAAACCGATCGCGATCAATGGTTTGTAAACTCATATCCACGGGGCGATTGCTCGTTTTTACCGCACCCATTTCTAAATAACCGAGCGTATGTTTGAGGTATTTGGCATCATCTCTCTGTGGGTAATCATCGCGAGAATGCGCCCCACGACTCTCTTCCCGAGATAAAGCACTAGACATAATGATCTCGCCCACCGTCAGCAAACTCTTCAGTTCGATCGCCTGCATCATTTCCATATTAAATACCGAACCGCGATCATCTACCCAAAGATCACGTTCGTAGCGATCGCGTAGGACTTGCAGCTTGGCTAAACCTTCCCTTAAACGGCGATCGTCCCGATAAATGCCGCAATGCTCGGTCATCGTATCTTGCAACTGTTGGCGAATATCGGCAATGCGAGCATTACCTCGTTGCGATAACAGTCCTTTGAGTTTAGCCTCAGCATCGGCTATATACGCAAGGGGATCGAGTTTGGGCATGGCGCGATCGCTGACATAGGCTCCCAATTGCTCACCCGCCCTTTTACCAAAGACGACACATTCTAAAAGTGAGTTTGCCCCCAATCGGTTTGCACCATGCACCGATAAGCAAGCACATTCGCCCGCCGCAAAAAAGCCAGCGATCGCTTTGCTATCCGTACCAATGACTTGACAATCGATATTTGTAGGAATCCCCCCCATAGAATAATGGGCTGTGGGACGCACGGGCAAAGGACTGTCGATACAGTCCACTCCCGCTAAACGCAAGCCCTCTTCACGGGCGAAGGGAATGCGACTGAGGATCTTCTCTCGCCCTAAATGACGCACGTCTAGATGCACGTAGTTACCGCCATTGATACCCCGTCCAGCCGCGATCTCACAAGCAATATTGCGCGAAGTAATATCGCGGGGAGAGAGTTCCATCCGATTTTTGCTGATCGCATAATTTGCCATAAAGCGATCGCCCAAATCATTAATCAGATAAGCTCCCTCACCCCTTACTGCCTCAGAAATCAGCACCCCCGCAGGGTATAACCCCGTGGGATGGAACTGCACAAATTCCATGTCCTGCAAGGGCAGTCCAATATTTGCCGTCAAACATAAACCATCACCCGTTGAGGCAAAATCATTAGAAGTAGTGTTAAATACTCTGCCATAGCCCCCCGTAGCCATCAGTACTGCCTTTGCCCGAAACAATTCTATTTCAGAAGTTTCAAGGCTATAGGCGACAAATCCTTTAATCTCTTGTCCATTATTTCCCTCTTCATAAATCAACTGCATTACATACCATTCTTGGTAAATCTTGCCCCCCAATCGCAGTAAATTCATGACCAATTCATGCAAAATCGCATGTCCCGTTTTATCGGCGGCGTAACAGGCGCGACTATTGGTATGTCCTCCAAACGCTCTTTGGGCGATCTTGCCATTATCGGCTCGCGAGAATAAAACCCCCAAATGTTCCAAATCAATAATTACGTCAGGAGCGGATTGGGTCAAAACGCGGACGGCATTCTGATCGGCAAGATAGTCGGAGCCTTTGATCGTATCAAAGGCATGGGTAAGCCAGTCGTCATTATCGACATTTTGAAGAGATGCGGCAATCCCTCCTTGAGCGGCGACGGAATGCGATCGGATCGGATGCACCTTGGAAATAAGTCCCACGCTGAGATGGGGATAGTTTTGGGCAACTGCCAAGGCAGCTCTAGAGCCAGCTAACCCGCCTCCGATAATTAATACATCATGGTCGATCATAGGATTTAACTTTTTTGGATTACTCCCATCATAAAACCGTGTAATACCAAGTTAAGAAATGGCTACGCCATTTCTTATAGCGCTTTGCGCTCAAACCCAAACCAAGGAAATTCCTGAAAGTGTTGCTTTGCAACACTTTCAGGAATTTCCTTGTGGTTCGTTTGATCGATAATTGCTGTAACTTGGTATTAACATCGGCTAGTAAAAAGACTAGAAGCGCATACATTCCGCTACGCGAAATGTATGCGCTTCTAGTCTTTTTACCCACAACTACCACAGTCAGCACCACCACAATCGAGGTTACCGCAGTCACCGCAACCGCTACAATCCATTCCCGAAAAACAGTCAGCATTACCACAGTTGAGATCGGGACAGCTTAAATCGGGACAACTTAAATCGGGACAGCTTAAATCGGGACAGCTTAAATCGGGGCAAGAATTACTATTATGAGGATCTTTGCCACAATCACTGGGAATCACATTGAGGACATCGCCACAATTACCGCAATCGTTACAATTCACCCAGTCAACACAATTATTATTAGCATTATTAGTACCGTTAAGATTATTAGATGGGTTTACCTCAGATTGCCTTTGGCGATTCCACCTTCCACCACCGATTCTTTTAGCTCTGGGTTCTTCAGGGAATTCAGAATCTTCAGGAAGTTCTGGTTCTTCAGGAAGTTCTGGTTCTTCAGAGTTTGCTGAGTCCATGGCAACGATCGCTCGATTGGCATAATCTCGATTGGCATAATATTTTTGCCGCGCCCTACATTTAGCTCGTTTTTCCTTTAAAATTTCATTAGCTTCTCGACATTCTTGAAATCTCCCCTTAGCATTAGCGATCGCCGTAGTAATCCCCTCTTCCGCAATCACCCTCTTAAAATATTGAGAACAGGATTCACATCCATAAAGAACACGATGAGCGCAAGAAAAGCCTTTATGGGGTGAAATAAATTTTTGATAGCCGCTTATGGCGGCTACGGCAAGCCCCCGCGATGCATTATTGAAAATATGGGCGATCGGACTACTTACAGCGATTTTCCTCTGCATTTTTCGCCACCTTTAGACAATCAAGCCAATTAAACTGTGAGGCTATGATACAAGAACTAACAATCAAAGTTTATTGCTTCTTAATAATTCTAAGTAGCTAAAGAGAAGGATGGCGCAAAGTGCCAACCTTCTCTTATATCAAAGCTCAAAATGGCTACGCCATTTTGAGCTTTGAAAACCCAAAATATTGTTGCCGCGCAGAGCGCGGCAACAATATTTTGGGTTTTAATTTCGTCCTAACAAAACTGGCGGCAGCTATACAATCCTCACCAAGCTGGATGCGAAAAAATTGCTTGCATAGTTTTATTGCCCCGTAATTGATTAGAAAGCGGTAAATGTCCCCTCGGTGCATCCAAACTCCAAATAAATTCCTTAGGATAGCGAGTAAAGGAGCCATCTTTTTTCCAACCAATTTTTAGCCAAAACTTTTCCCATCCTTTACCAAGACTCAGCCAAATTTTGCGCTGTACGGAAAATCCAAACTTACCTTCAGAATAAACTAGCCATAGTTGATTGATCGTTTGCAGATCGCTAATCGGAATTGACTTTGCTTCCGTAAAATACAGCCAACCTCTCGCCAAGGCATCTGCTCCAGCAGCCTCACATAATTTTTTACTAGTAATGCGATCGGCTTCTTCAAATTCTTGTTTTGCCAACAAAATTTGAATTGGCTGATAGTCGATCGCTTTTTCCGACTTTAACGTAACGGCTCCATTGGCATAATAGCTTTGAACTAACTCGGTTGCCTTTGGCAAATTGCTCTGCAATAAAACTTGATGGATTTTGCCATCGATCCATGTCACTTCTGTATTAGCAGCTTTACGTGCTTGAATAAATTCATCTAATATTTGTAAGCCTTCTTCGCCAAAGTCGGCTTCGAGATTTGCTAATTCAGCGATCGCAGGTAATTGATTTGCCTCTTTACCTGAAAACAACTTATCTTTTAACGCGGTCAGTTTTGTATCCATCAGAATCTTAAAAATCGCAAAAATCGCACCACTTTGAATTTACACCCTTAACTATAGCTATTGCCAGTAAAGTTAGGAGAAAGTGAAGGCGACGCTTTGCGCCGCCTTCACTTTTGCACTTTTGGCATTTATATAAGTAATACCAAAACCAATACCAAAACTAAAAATGGCTACGCCATTTTTAGTTAAAAAACCTTACTGGGTCTGGTTTTTATTTCACAAAAGTGTTGTCACGCTTTCGTGAACTGGTATAAGTGGACTTAATTAAATATGAAACCTTAAAACCTGCGGCGCAGGCGCAGGGTCGCAGGTTTTAGCTCTGAATTTTAATTATGCTGAGATACTTAAAAAATGCTTTTTAAGCTTTCCAAGAATTAATCGATGTAACCCATCAGGCCTGCACTGTCGATCGCATTAGAAGCCACAGGTCTCGTACCTCCCATTTGGGAATAAGTCTCGTCTACAACTAAACCTGAAGAACCTACAGGACGCTCACCCGCCATATAGAACTTGTCGACAATCACAAATCCATCTTCAACGACAGGACGTTCGCCCGAAGAGAAAAACGTACCTGTCACATGGACACCGCTATTGGTAATTGGACGTTGACCGCCCATCGTCGTGTAGGTGCTGCTAATTGCTAACTTGCTCGCCTCGATCGGACGTTCGCCCGAACTGTTGAAATACTCAACGGCACGAAAGCCTCCATCAACAATGGGGCGATCGCCATAATGCTTAAGGGTTTCAGTCACAATTAATGAACCTTTTTGTTCGATTGATGCTGTGACGGGTTGAGATTCTTCTTTAACCGCCAAAGCTGAGATATCTACTGTACCTGTTTTTACAGTTGTTTCAGTTTCAGCCTTAGCTTTAGTGGGGCGGGAGGATTTTTCTTCGGGCTTTACGATTTCTGGCTTAGAGCCTTCAGCCTTGGTGTCGTTACTGGTACTCATGCTTTACTTTCCTCGAAAATTTTATATTTAAGATGTGCTTAAAATGCGCTCAAAAACTTTTAATTACTTTTAACTAGTGATGACGATTACTGATGCAATCATCGCGATCGCTAAAAAAACTTCTAAAGCTATAGCCTTGCCAGTTAATTCTACCGAAAAAGTTAATACTCTAAATATTTTGATAAGTGGCTGCACCTAATTTGAGAATATAACAAAAACAACCAGTTCAGCCCGATAGTATCATTTGGGTCTATCTAAACATTGCTATCTATGATTTATTACATCTCACAATAGAGTTTATAAAATATTCTAATCTCCCTTAAATTTGGGGTAAAGCTCTTAAAAAATCACCAAAAACTATGAGGATGGGCGGCGCGAAGTGCCGCCCATCCTCATAGTTTTTTGCGGAAAGCTTTTAACCGACAGCGGGAACGACTCTAGGAAGCTCAAGGCGTTGCTGTGCCGTAGGACGACGAGTGCGCCCAGACAGACGGAAACTGAGGCTTTGCAATTCGATATGTAGTTGGCGATTTTCCTTTTGGAGTGCTTCGATCTTTTGCTTAATAGGAACGATCCGCTCGGCAAATTTAGCACGGTAAATATTGGGCAATTCTTGCACGACTTGTTCCAACATCCGATTGCGATCGCTCATATCTTGAATCGTCTGGCGTAATTCCACGGCTTCGCGATCGCGTTCTTGGATTTGGGCTTGGGTTGCCATCAGTTGATTTTCGACCATAGCAAGTTTTTCTGCCAAAAATCTCATCTCCTCTGAATGCTGCTCGTGAACCTCCGCATTGGGTAAAAAGGCGGTATTGCCTTTCACCAAACGAAAAAGCTCTTCAGAAAGCTGCTGCACTAGCAGATCCTTCTGCTCCAAATCGACCTTAAGTAAATTGATTTCCTGCTGAAGATTATTAGTCATGTTTTCGGATGAGTTCGCGAGGGCATTTACTGTGGCATTCATAGGTGCAATTCATGAGGGAATTTAGGCTAAGATTTATAGCACACAAGTACTCGATTAGCAATTTACTGGGATATATTTCAGCAATCTTTCCCAAAACCGCTTTTTTGCAGCAATCCGTAACCGCGCATGAACCCCAAAATAATCGACGCTCAAGAGAATTCGATCCACAGCCTTTTGCATATCATTCCTTTACAAAACAGTCTAGAAGAGCATCTATTACTAAAAGCTGCTCAATTTGCGATCCAGTTACAAACCACTTTACTCAAAAATTCTATTTCCTATGCCCAATCGGTAAGTGGCAGTTTAATTCTTAAAACGACATTAAAAAACACCTTAGAAACTCTCACTCAATATACTGAAGCCGATGAAGGAAGTATTTTTCTAATCGATGAAGATGGGTTAATTATGGAGAGTATCTTAGCAAGGGGACCTGTCACGCGAGATCTTAAAGACACCGTAATTTCTAAAGTGATTGACGATGGACTAGCGGGCTGGGCGTTACGTCATCGTCAGATTGGAATTATCCATGACGCAATGACTGACGATCGCTGGATACAGTTACCCAATCAACCCTATAAGGCAAGATCGGCGATCGCTTTACCACTAATATATGGCATTAATGCGATCGGGATTATTACGCTGACCCATTCTCAGGCAAATCATTTTGATGAAGCGATCGCCATGATGATGCAGTACAGCATGGAGAGCATTACAGCAATTATCGTTAATGCCCAACTTCATGCAGAATATCGTCCCTTAGATTTTTAGTATATTTTTAGTAATTCAAGTCAATTCGGGTGAAGCTAGTAAATTCTCAAAGTCCGTTTCAAATTATCCCGAACTCACATTAAATATAGCTATAGTCATAGCTATAGTCAGGAATGTTAGAACAAAAATCAAACCCAATAGAGAGTTGCGGCGCAAAGCGCCGCAACTCTCTATTGGGTTTGATGTTTGTCCTAACATTACTGACTATAGCTATACCCAAGCTCAAAATGGCTATGCCATTTTGAGCTTGGAAAACCCTTAATGGGTTTGGTTTTTAATTCACAAAAGTGTGACAACACTTTCGTGAATTAGCATAATTAGTGGTGTAAGCCTTACACCACTAATTATTTATGAATTATTAACGGGGAAAAGATTCACGACTTTGCCTAAATGACCGTGGGAGTCTTGTAGCAATTGTTCGGCGGTGGCAACATCGAGATTTTGCCAATGCATGATTAGAGCCAATTTAACCCGTTTACCAGATTTTTCTAATAGTAACGCCGCCGCCTCACGACTGAGACTGGTGAGATCGCGGATGATCCTAATAGCTCGATCTTCTAGTTTGCTATTGGTAACGGCAACATCGATCATGCGATTGCCATAAACCTTACCAAGCAACACCATTACGCCTGTGGAAATGGTATTTAATACCAACTTAGTTGCCGTCCCTGCCTTGAGTCGAGTCGAACCTGCCAAGATTTCTGCACCGACTAGGGGACGAATCTCAATATCGTATTGCCTCGGAAATTGTTCGGGCGGTACGCAACAAAAAAAGATCGTTTTTGCCCCTCTTTTTGCGGCTTCCTTGAGCGCTCCATGGACATAGGGCGTAGTTCCGCCTGCGGTAATACCCAAGACCACATCGCGATCGCAAATTTGTCTTTGGGCGATCACCTCAGCCCCATCACCTTCGCGATCTTCAAGAGCCTCCGAGCTACGTACCATGGCATTCATGCCACCCGCCAAGATCCCTTGAATCAGTTCGGGATCGCTACAAAAAGTGGGCGGACATTCAGCCGCATCCAAAACGCCGAGCCTGCCACTCGTTCCAGCACCAACGTAAAACAACCTGCCACCATTGGCGATCGCGGCGGCAATCGCTTCCATTGCTTGGGCGATCGCTTCTTTTTCTTGCCCGACAGCCGCAACTGCCTTGGCATCTTCTTGGTTAAACAGTTCGACAATTTCGATTGCCTTGAGCCGATCCAAATTTTGACTATGGGGATTAGCTTGCTCTGTTAATAAATAACCGCGATCACCGAGATCGTTATTTGGATCGTTATTTGGATCGTTATTTAGGGTGTTGTTAGCGCTATTCACTGACCGAACTCAACTCTTGCTTTTTCGACAATTTCTGCGGTAATCGTATCACTACCCGATGCTTGGGCGAGTTGTTCGATCCGCTGGCGAGCCTGAGAGCGCACAAAGTAGGGAATATTTTTATACTTGACTTTTGCTTCGACAGTCCAAGTTAACCCTTCGTCATAATCAGAATGTGGCATGGTTTTCGTCTGCTTAGTTATTAGTTATACCAAATCACAAAATGGCTACGCCATTTTGTGATTTTAAAACCCTTACTGGGTTTGGTTTTTAATTCCCAAAAGTGTAGCCACACTTTTGGGAATTGGTATTAAGTAGTTCGGCATAATTAAAAATCAAAGCCAGAGAGCATACCGCCCGCTGCGCGGGCGGTATGCTCTTCTAGGTTTTAAGTTTATGCCTAGCTACTTATTCTTTAGTTTAGGTAGCGATCGCTAGTATGCCATTACCTCTCTCATCAGCAAAATTTGCTTTGCGTAGATTTACAATTCGTAGATTTACAATTCTCTAATTGGCTCGCGATCACATGGGCTAGATTTTCAGAACCACCCTTTGCACCAACTCTTTCTAACCCATTGCGTTGACAACGCTCTAAATATTCGCGATCGGCAATGGTGCGCTTTACACATTGGGCCGCTTCTTGCAAAATTTTGGGGGTAGCTGCTTCCTTCCCAATGGTTTGCACTGACAAGCCCAATAAACGTTCCTGAGCCTCGGCAAATCGATAGGAAAATTGAGGTCCCTTACCTATAATCTGGATAACAGGTTTACCCAACCCGACAGCTTGCTCGACAGCAGTTCCTGCCATGCCGATCGCGAGATCGCATTGCTGCAAAATATCGGCAAAAGCATCGCTAAAACAAACAACGGCCATATCTAGCTCAGGCTGATACAGTTTGCCATCGCTATATTGCCAACCCACTAAAGACGCAATTTCAGGTAGTTGAGGCATGAGACTAGGGACAAGGGCAGCCCGAAACTGGACAGGATTAGGGGCAAATTCTCGGACAATTGCCTCACATAATCGTAATTGTAATGCCAGATTTTCCGCTGCCTCAGGCAAGCGGCTGCCCGCCAACAAAGCGATCGTCGGCGCGGCAATTAAATGTAAATCTTTGCCCGTAGGTTCTAACACATCCATAATCGGATAGCCCACAAAACAAGTATTTGGATAACCCCTTTGTCGGATCAGTTCTGCGCTATAGGCATCGCGAGTCAAGATTTGTCGGCATCGCGGCGATCGCATGATCAGAGCTTGTAGCAAATTAGGAATATAGCGATTCTCGTAAAAACCCGATGATGAGACTAAAAATATGGCATAGGGTAAACCTGTCAAATAGGCAAAAATAGCAGGAAGCACATCACCAGTAGCAAAAACAAAATCGCAAGTTTGACCACATGCACGCGCCGCCTTAATTTGCTGCCAAGTGAGCCCGATTAATCCCGATTGAAAGTCCTCAATTTGCTTTTGCCAACTCATATAGGCAAATCCACCCGACGGTAAAGCCTTGGTTGGTGTAGCGATCGCTACACCCGCACGACGATAAGCATTTCCCTCCCCCACCAGTGGCAAAGCGATCGTCTCTAGATGGGAATATTTGTTTCGCAAAGCTTTCAAGACTTCACAAGCATTCAGATCTTCGCCATGACCATTACTAATAAATAAAACTCTTTTTTGAGCTCTTTTTTGCGGTGATTTTTGCAGTGATTGGGGCATATCGTAAAATATATTAAGGCTATTAAGGCAATCAGATCTTACTCAAAAGTTAGAGGTATGGCGATGATGCAAACACTTGTTGACTTCGATCGCATGAGCTTTGAAGAATTTATCGAGTGGTATCCAGAAAATGGTAAACGCTATGAGCTATACAGAGGGGTTGTTAGAGAAATGATGCCCATCGGTGATCATGAATTAACCACTAGTTTTTTAGCTGAAGAGCTAACGTTAGAGATTCGTAGTGGATATCCTAACTATTTTGTTAGCAGAATGTGTCTACTAAAGCCAGAGATGGCAGATACAGGTTTTATACCTGATGTGGTGGTACTAGATCGACGGGAACTGGTAAATGAACCTCTATGGCAAAAGGTTTCAGTAATTCAAAATGGTAAAACTGTACCTTTGGTCATTGAGGTTGTCAGTACGAACTGGAGCGATGATTATGCAATCAAACTAGCGGCATATGAAACAATGGGAATTGCGGAATATTGGATTGTTGACTATCGGGCTTTGGGTGCAGTTCGGTATATTGGAAAGCCAAAACAGCCAACAGTGACAGTTTGCAAATTAATTGAAGGGGAGTATCAGTTATCTTTGTTCACCGCTGGAAAGCGGATTGAATCAGATGTTTTTCCTGAATTAAATTTGATGACTGATGCAATTTTTCAAATAGCCTAAGAAAAAGTCAATTCGGGTTAAATTGGCAAATTTTAAAAGTCCAAAAGTAAAAGCTTTGCTAAGCAAAGCTTTTACTTTTGGGTTTTGAGAAAGGGTTTGCGAAGCAAACCCTTTCTCAAAACCCGTTTCAAATTATTCCGAACTCCAAGTAAAAAAACAAAATGAAAGGCGGCGCATCGCGCCGCCTTTCATTTTGTTTTTTTACTTGGAGAGATATAAATTGTATAATTCTGCGGTTTTTTCGAGCATGATTTCGTTGGAAAATAGTTGGCGATAGCGCTCATAACCTTTTTTGGCAAAGCGATCGCGGAGGTTGCGATCGTTAATTAATTCCATTAACTTTGCGGCTAATTGCTCAGGATCGCGAGGATTGACAATAAACCCAGTTTCGCGATCGCTGACCTGCTCGGCGATACCACCCACACAAGTACCCACCACTGGTTTACCCTGAGACATTGCTTCCGCGCAGGCAAGACTGCAAGCTTCTTGAAGAGAAGGTAATACAAAAATATCGAATAATTGCATCAGATTGGGTAAATCGTTGAGATACCCTGTAAAAATTACGCGATCGCCAATTCCTAAATCCTGCGATTCTTGTTTTAAAGATGCCTCCAAATCACCATTACCAGCAATTACTAAACGCAAATCTTGATTCCTGTCTTGCGTTCCCTGTTCGCGGGAAGATTGGCTGGAATTCAGGATTGCAAAGGCTTGGATTAAGTAAGTTAACCCTTTTGCCTCATCCAGCCGAGCCGCAGTACCGAGAATAATTTGATGGGAGGGATCGAGATGGAATTTTTGACAGAGTTCTAAGGATTTATCGATATCGAGAATGGGCTCTTTAACCCCGTTATAAATTAAATGGAGTTTGTTTTTATCTAGTCCTAATTCGAGGAGAAGGTTATACTCCGCCTCGCAAACGCTAATCACGCGATCGGCACACCAATTACTAAACCAGCATGATGTCTGATAACTAAACTTCGTCCCGCTCCCGTGGTAACCATGTACCGTAAAGACGATCGGAATTTTAGGGACGATCCAGCGCACAGCTAACATCAATTCATGGGCTCCATGAATATGGATTAAATCGATCGCTTGTTCTTTTTGAATTTCTTTAATTCCAGAAATCAATTCAGGTAAGCCCTTAAAAAAATTAATCTCCCATTTTGTGTATTGCCGCTGCAAAATCGGCAATGCTCTAAATTGGGGTGCGCCTTTCCCATCGGGGGCTAGTAGCGATATTTTGTAGCGATCGCGCAATCCTTCAATCAGGCTAAGGGCTTGTTTTTCAGTGCCTCCTTGGTTTAGGTAAGGCAAAATAAATAGAATATGTTTTTGCATTATTAAAATTATAGTGATGTTCGCGATAATTTAGTTCGAGATTGGGGCTTACATCCATCAACTGAAATTTTAATTGCTTACCTTAATTCAGACTTAGAATTCAGGCTTAGAGGCATTTCGAGGGCATGGGCAAGCAGAAACTCCCGATCGCTTAATACTTCTCTAGTTTCGCCGTTATAAACGATTTTGCCTTCACTCAACACGATGGTGCGATCGCAAAGATCTAATACCAAATCCAGATCGTGGGTGGCGATTAATTGCGTTTCAGGCAAGGTTTGCAAGAGTTGAATTAACTGGCGACGCGATCGCGGATCGAGTTGAGCCGATGGCTCGTCAAACACTAAAACTTGGGGTTGCATCGCCAAAACTCCAGCGATCGCCACTCGTTTTTTTTCGCCCCCTGAAAGGTTTTGCGATGGCCGCTCTCGGTATTTAGCGAGATCTAGCCCCACCGCAACTAAAGCTTCGGCAACCCTGATTTCTAGATCTTTCCCCCGCAAGCCCTGATTCATCGGGCCAAAGGCGACATCTTCCCATACCGTTGGCATAAATAACTGATCGTCAGGATTTTGGAAGACGACCCCCACAAAGTTCCGAATTGCCATTAAGTTACAAGGTAGGACAGGCATTTCTCCGATCACAATTGCTCCTTGCTGCGGCATCAGAATGCCATTGAGATGCAACAGTAATGTCGATTTGCCCGAACCATTCGCTCCCACGATCGCGACTTTTGCCGTTGCTTTAATTTGGAGATCGATCCCTTGCAAAGCCTGAATTCCATCAGGATAGACATAACTGAGGTTTTCAATGGAAATAGGATTGTGATGCATTATGAATCAATTATGTTTAATTGTAAGTAAGTGGGCTTAATTAAATATAAAACCCTAAAACCTGCGGCGCACGCACAGCGTGCGCCG
>NZ_ALWB01000149.1 GCF_000332215.1 Pseudanabaena biceps PCC 7429 | reverse complement strand
GTATCCCTGACTACCAAGCTTTTCAAACACAAGGAATTACCATTGGCTCTGGTGCTGTTGAATCTACTATCAAGCAAATTGGGCGTAGAATCAAAATATCTGGTGCTCAGTGGAAGCGCGATAATCTTCCCCAAGTTCTTAAACATCGTTGCGCTTATCTCAACCTCAATCTTGCCTAAGTATATTTACTCAGTGCCTAATTGAGATGCTCCCGATCGAATAGGAGTGACAATATATCAATTTTTTGATTATTTAGTCCCAACAATTGCTTAACTCGTTTTATGGGTTCTAATTCGCTGATAGTTTGATATTCATTGGGCAATTTGTCCCCAAGTAGAGTAGCGATCGCTCGTTGATGTATTTGTAATGCAATTTGGTAAATATCGTTCTCAGGCAATCCAAAGTCCATAATCGGCAATTTGTCTAAAATTTCCAGTAGTATAACAGGATATAAGGAAAGGGGGCTTTCCAAGGTTTGGGTTGTTACAACTTGTTGTAATCATGGGAGGGGTTGATTTAAAGACGGACGAGGGAAGACAGACGAGGAAATTAAAAAAGGAAGAATGAAGAACGAAACTTAATCCTTTAATTATGTTTGATCCCAAAAGCTTTACATTTTTCTTTTTTGTTTCTTCATCTTTTCTTCTCTCTTCGATCTTCATTCTTCCGTCTTTTCTAAGAGTTTCCGTCCCCTTGCGGGGTAAAAAAATTGAAACCTTTCATATTACAGCCTACAAAAAGAACTGTACGTTTCCGTCCCCTTGCGGGATAAAAAAATTGAAACTTTTAGATTCCTATAATGGTTAAATTTCAAAAGTAAAGTTTCCGTCCCCTTGCGGGGTAAAAAAATTGAAACTATTGAGCTTTTTACAATTCAAAACTGCAAAATTAAGTTTCCGTCCCCTTGCGGGGTAAAAAAATTGAAACTAAAAAACAAGCAAGCAACCAGCAACAGGTTACGTTTCCGTCCCCTTGCGGGGTAAAAAAATTGAAACACTTCGACGATCGCTATCAAGAACACTCTGCCACCTGGGTTTCCGTCCCCTTGCGGGGTAAAAAAATTGAAACCTTTTTCTTTGTTGTTTCAGTTTCTTACTTGTTTTTTGTTTCCGTCCCCTTGCGGGGTAAAAAAATTGAAACACTTGGGGTACTAACTTTAGTGCTGGGCTTACTGTTTCCGTCCCCTTGCGGGGTAAAAAAATTGAAACCTGAACAACATTCAGCTTCGTACTAGTGGTGCCTAGTTTCCGTCCCCTTGCGGGGTAAAAAAATTGAAACCGTTGTCCAAGCAGACGTTGCTGCAATATCTGTGTTTCCGTCCCCTTGCGGGGTAAAAAAATTGAAACTTTTGGTCAATGGTGCCTCAATAACTGGAACTGTTTCCGTCCCCTTGCGGGGTAAAAAAATTGAAACGATATGGGACAAGCAGGATTAATTGGAAACACTATAGGTTTCCGTCCCCTTGCGGGGTAAAAAAATTGAAACCTTGCCTTCTTGCTATTTCTATCACTTTGATTTCGTTGTTTCCGTCCCCTTGCGGGGTAAAAAAATTGAAACTTTTAGGTACTTTATCCTTGGTAAAGCCTGAAATGTTTCCGTCCCCTTGCGGGGTAAAAAAATTGAAACTCAAAAAAAGAAGTATAGGATCAAAATGTATTAAGGTTTCCGTCCCCTTGCGGGGTAAAAAAATTGAAACCTTGGTGGTGACTGGAAGCTACCAAAGCTAATTGTTTTCGTTTCCGTCCCCTTGCGGGGTAAAAAAATTGAAACACGTTGTGTTACCTAAACTTAACACTCTCACGTTCCTGTTTCCGTCCCCTTGCGGGGTAAAAAAATTGAAACGAAAGCCTTAGAAAGGTTGTAAAATCATCGCTCGACTATCGAGTTTCCGTCCCCTTGCGGGGTAAAAAAATTGAAACCATTAGGAGCACTTGTTGGTATTGGTATCCAATTTGGGTTTCCGTCCCCTTGCGGGGTAAAAAAATTGAAACCGCCACTGGCTTCGGAAACGAAAGTGGAACAGTTTGTTTCCGTCCCCTTGCGGGGTAAAAAAATTGAAACTATATGCTTGACTATTTGGTTTGGTAATTCAGCTAGTTTCCGTCCCCTTGCGGGGTAAAAAAATTGAAACACTACGATTGCTGGAGAACAAATCCAGCCAGCGGGATTGTTTCCGTCCCCTTGCGGGGTAAAAAAATTGAAACCTTACTTGTTTCGATCATTGCACTCTCGGGTTGGTTTCCGTCCCCTTGCGGGGTAAAAAAATTGAAACTAGCTGGTCGACCAGACGCGAATGCCGTTAAGTTTCCGTCCCCTTGCGGGGTAAAAAAATTGAAACTCTGCAATCAGCTCAAACATATCCAATTTGCATGTTTCCGTCCCCTTGCGGGGTAAAAAAATTGAAACTACAGACTGCACCGACTGAAGCTCAGAAGGTAAAGTTTCCGTCCCCTTGCGGGGTAAAAAAATTGAAACAATTACAACCTGTTGGTGTATTCATTGCATTACTAGCAGCGTTTCCGTCCCCTTGCGGGGTAAAAAAATTGAAACCCTCGGCTTCTGGAGGGCTTGCCTAGAGAGCGTTTGACAACACGAAAATTCTTGGGGGTAAGAAAATTGTCAAATTATTGAGAATAGCTTTCAATAAGGCTCCTTCAAAACAGGCTCAAACCCTTACTGGGAGAGCGAGTTCTTGGGGTTGACGAAGTTATGCGGTTTTCAAGGTACTGGCTGACCCCTAGAACTGATCAGCGTTGACGCTAGTGTAAATTATCTAAAACCATACGTCAATGCCTTGGATTTTGGGGTTTATAGGGCAGCCCACGATCCTTAGTCAAGTCAGGCAAAGATATCTTCATCCCCTGAGTGCTTTCATTTGCTACAAACCATTCAAACGACTCACCCTTAGCCTCTTGCAGACGAGGATAATGTATAGGCTTATTGTCATCAAACCCTTTCGCAGCTTGGCAAAATGCTTTGATGAACTTAACATTTTGAAACTTTTCCCTGTAAACCTGACCCACCTCATCTTGAAAAACCTGAATAGTTTTTTTAGCTGCGTCATTATCTGGTGCGTCAACCAAGCTCAAATTAGAGTAAAACTCTCGCCAGTGATCGCCTGTCCGCAAATCTGTATTCTGCCAATTGATGCTCAAAGAAACACTGCCAAAGCCAAAGGGCTTACCCCCACCAAGACGATGATAGTGATCTTCAGGCAAAGACAAAAGCCACAGCAAACCACCTAATTCAACGCTAGAGAGATTAGTGACATCAATATCAAACCTAAAATTAGTGTTTGGGTTCACCCAGCCCTTAATCGATCGGTTCTGATCGCTGCGTTCAGTTTGTCGATACTCTTGATCGGGATCTTTAGGATTTGACCAATCACTAGCTTGATGATGGGGATATACCTTGCGCCCACGCAAGCCTAGATCTGTATTACCATATCCATCCTGCTTGTTAATCCCTTTGTCTAGGGGTGTTCCTTGTTTATCCTTGGCAACATAAAACCTTGCTTGCTGTGGTTTCGGCTGTCCGAGTATCCCCAGAGTCAAACCACTTGGAAATTCCTGAATAGCGTCATCCTGTGCAGATTCACATTTGACGCTATGAATCCGTAAATTACCTTTATAAGCTCCCTTTCCATCCTTCTCCTGATTTACCCAACCAAATACGCGATCGGCGGTCGAAAGCTCATCCAGATTGTTAGCAAGATGCAGAGTTTGAGGCAGTAAATCAATAGGAGGTTCGTCATACATAGCTCTAGAAATCATTACAGGATAAAGTTGCATAACTTTATATCCATTAGAATTTTTCTCTAGATAGGCATAGCATAAAGTTCCATCATTAAGTTTTAGTTCTGTATGACCACCAATAACATGGCGAGACCAGATCAAATTGTCTTCTCTAGATTTACCTGCATGGAGTTCTTGATAGTCAGCAATTAGGTTTTCCCAATCTGACTCATGATTAGATTTAGGTACGGCATACTTCAAGGAACCCTGATGGCAGAAAAATACTCGCTCATCATGCTTTCTTTCAATATTTCGATTAGTAATGCAAACATAACCATCAGTTGAGAGCATCTGTTCATTTGGTACAGGCTGATGATTGCCGTAACTTTGTCCTCTTACTGGTTTTTGCCCTAGATCTTGCTCATATGGCACAATCCTTTTGACCAACCAGTACCGAAATATAGTCTGTAACCTACCGTCTCTATCAGTTTTCGTCTTCTGCCATAACTCCAACCAAACACGAACATGGTCTCCATGCTGCATTCCTTCGTAGCCAACATTATGATTATGATTGCGTCTATATTGAGGGAGCCAAGCCGCATACATGAGATCATCAGGCAATTGCCATCTTTGTCTTCGATCGTTCCAATTAGGAACCTCTTCAGATGTGCCACACATCAATCTAATTTGATCCCCTTCAACTCTCACAGGCACTAAACTTAATCCATCGGTTGCATTCATCCTATAGAAAAGCCGATCGCTATGTTTTTCAAGCACACCTAGACGTGAATTAGTAACAGCCTCATAAGCCGATCTCAACATCCCTTTAATCGAAGTCGGCGGTAAATATGGCTTACCATCTGCACCGATGCGTAAAGGGAAAGTTTTATGCGCCTCTTTCTCGTCACTATCACAAATGTCAGGAATTAATAGTGGTGTTTTGGTTGTCAGCGTTACAGAGATACGTCCACTCCAGCGATCGCTCTGATACACACCATGCCCCATCCCAATTTTAAGAGGATTGCGATCGCCCAAATCTCCTGATATATCCTCACGGGGTAAAAACGGAACAAAGTTATAAGGATTATGAAAATCACCTTTTACTTCAGACTCACGAAGTGCTTGATTAGCGTTAGGGGCAGGTATTACTCTTCTATTACCAACAGGCTGATTTTGATTATTAGCATTAGCATTTGGTGTTTGAAAAGGCTTATCTTTTTCTCGAACTTGGCTAGGTTGTCCGCCCACTACTTCTAGATCAACTTCTAATCCATTAAGTTGAGCGATCGCTTTTAGCCTCAATTGTGTTAGAGAGTCAGATAGTTCAGACTCTTTGATATTCATTGAAACTGTCTTGCCCTTAGCATTTGTAAATTCAACTTGTACGTTTTTTTTGTTAACGACTAATTTGCCAACTGTCATGAATTTATCCTCAGAAGATCTCGTTAATTTTTAGTAAAACTTTTTAAGCAAACTAGTCGCTCCTCAACTACAGCAACATTGCCATGATCGTCTACTTCCCGTAAGTACTCAATCACTTTCAGAATAACTCGTTGCTCATTCGTTGTAATATCAGCGATCGGGACATCCATCGCCCCAATTCGCGCCGCCCCAAGACGACTCCATCCCTCAGAACTTTTCGGAGAACTTGCCATCCCTTCCCCCCAGAGGACATATTGCTGTGGCAGAGACTCAAAATATTTGAGGTTGCATTCATCTTTAAAAATCGCTGAAATATTATCTTGAGATATTAAAACAGCGGAACCTATGCCACTACTGAGATTAAGCCATCGCAACTCTGAAGTTTCATTGAAGATTCGCGCTTCAAAAATTGGAGCCGTTTCAATCTCTTTACCAACAAAGTCTCTAAGACTTCCTCCTTCTAACTTAGCAAACTGACAAGCTGTTGGCGAATATAGCAAGGCGATCGCACTATTATTAAAGTGAGCTTGACAAGCCGCAATAGCATCTTGCAATGAAATATCTTGAGATTTTCGTCCATTCAGTGTTTTGAGATTGCTCATGATGCTGTGCCTCCTTTAACTTCTGTTTTACGATTTGTTTGAGAAGCGATCCATGCTTTCCAACTTGCAGTCAGAGTATTGAGTAACTCAGGACTAAGAGGGTTGAGATTGCTATTTTCTAGTTTCACATCTGCTAAAGCGGCTAATTCTGGATCTAACCCATTGCCAGTAACTTTGATGCTATCTACTGCGATCGCGCCCATACCACGATTAGTCGCATAGCCCAACGGGATTTTGCTTAGCATCATGTCTCGTAAAACTAACAGGACTAAAGCGATCGCGGCATATTGCTTTCTCTGTTCTTCAATCTTCCAATTATCGATCTCTACACATCGTTTTTCTGGTTTAATTCTTCCAATATCGATCTCTAACACAATTGGCTCCCACTCAAAACCAATAGGTTCAAGAGTACTATAAAGCATCTGATCGGCGGCTCCACCAGTCCAGCGATCGATTGCAACGTGCATTGCTTGCTTAGTATCTAATAAACCTACCGCACCAAGAGAAGTTCTTAGTTGAGCTTCTGTTGTCGCAGATTCAATATTTGCCCAAGATTGAGGGGTGATATCTAGATTTGCATAACAATCAATTACACTCAATGCCCCAATGCGACCTTGCTGATCCCCATTTTCGATTTTGGCAGCTTTACCAAATAGCTCACTAATTAGCGGCACATCAATTTGAGTAGGATAGTTTTGCTTGACATAGGGATTGCTCTGATCAACAATTCCTATTCCTAAAACTGTCCTTACAATCCGTTCTGCTTGAGTTCTTAGCGAACCCTTAATCGAGCTACCTGGTAGCACAAAAGTGACTGATCTGCCATTAGCACTAGTCAGGGGCAATATATCTACGGCAATTCCATCACCTTCAGCTTTTACCATGACAGGTTCGACAGGATGCCATGAAATCGAGATCGCTAAATTAGTCGATTGAGAACTATTTGTTGAGGCTGTATAGACAAATGGTTGAGCAGCATCTTCTGGCTTTGCTTCCTTTGACTGATAACCTAGTGCCGCTAAAATGCCTTTCCTTGTTTGGAAATCACGGGTTTGGATATCCCAATCTGTTCCATTTAACTTGATGCGTCCTAATCCGCGTGTTTTTGCCGCGCCGATGGGGATTTTGCCAGTTTTGAGAGCCTCAAGCAAATGGGCGATCGCTTGTTCAGAGGATTGCCATGCATCATCACTAATCTTGTCTTTTCTCTCGATGATTAACAAGATATTTAGCTCTGTGCCTTTGGGTAAGACTGCGCGATCGTATTTAAAGTTATCAACAGCAGTTCCCAATTCGCGATCTATGCCGACTCCATCACGCACCTCGAAATATAGATTTTTTTGCTCAATGGGAATATCAGCAACTGTAATAAAGCTGGCATAGCCATCATCGTTCCCTTGGCTAGATTCTATGCAACCAAATATTGAGTCAGATATTTCTGAGTCGTAATTACGAGACATCCAATTACGGAGCGCACCAGCTAAACTTGTACCAGGAATATAGTAATTTCCCTGTCCATTAACTGCCAGAGCTAGATCGACAATTGTCCCAGCACTCATACCACCAACGCTAAGGGGACTAGTGGTAATCATGGCTCCCGAAATATGCCATCGAAAATGAAGATTGCGTGCCATTTAATTTACCTCCTGAGCGATTTGGGTTTGTTCAGAATCTTGAGATTGTTTCTTTTCTATATCTCGCTTATGAGCACGAATGCAAGCATCAATCAGGGCATAGAGTGCTTCTGCCCATAGCTCTTGTTTAAGCTCATCTTCACCTGTATCGGTTAGGGTGATTGGTTCTAGATTTAATGCCAAATCTTCCCAAATAACGTGTGCTTCCGTCAGATATAGTCTAATTTTTCCTAGACTTTGACTAAGCCATTTGCCGCTACGACTCTTGTTTGCCAAGACATTGGCTAACCATAGGATCGCTTGATCGGTATCATTAAAGTTTTGAACTTGACCGAGAACTGAACGTAAAGCTCCAAGCTGGCTCATAGTTGGTTTGTCCTTTTCTATGCCAATATACAAAAGGGTTTTGTAATCTTTCGCTCTTGCCAATACCTTCTGCTGAATCGCCTTCTGCCATGCCGCACGTTCAATGATTCTGGCATAACGGTGAAAAGGGATTAGGTTTGGTGGAGGATCTGCTTGTGGTTTATTCTCATCGCTAGGTTTTAGATAGGTTAATCCAGATAATGACTCAGATAAAAATGGATGGTTAAAACGTACTTGTCCATAACCTTCGGCTCGACGTTCACCAATACCCGATCGCTCTATTGCGGTCAGCTTGGCTGAATCTAGTTCACCATCAATTATCTCAAAACGAATACAACTGCCAGCACCTAAGCCAACTAATGACGGACGTGGTAGCTGCCAACGGACTTGCCATGAGTCAATCCGATGCGATCGCGCAATACCTATTTTTTCTTCAGGCAACTTGAGTTTTATGTCTAGTTTGGCTTCTAATTGCTTTCTCAAATCATCTAAATTGTTGGTAGGACGCAAGCGATCGTCACGAAGTAACATATCTGAAATCAGCCATACTGTGAGTTCTGTAACATCCTGCTCTGGTTTTGGTGAAGAATTTGGCTCTGCTTTATCATCTAAGACTTCAACCGTGACTCTGCCATAGTCATCCTTTTTCGATTGCCCGATCGCAGTTTCACCGCCAAGGATTTTTTGCCAATGTGCTTGCGTTTGACCGATACTATTAGCTATATGCTCGCGTAATCGGACTTCAGCTTGAAAGATTGTCCCTGCGGCGATCGCCTCATAGGTATAGACACCACCCGTTTTATTTGTAGGACGTTGAACAGTATCTTCGACAATGTTGTGGGTTTCGGCAGTAATTTCCACTTTTTGATAGTTGGGATATTCGAGACTGTCACTGTTAACAGCACAGGTCAGATACCCTCCTCGTTCAGCTTTTAATTGCGTAGCTTTAGAATCATCATCAACAAAACGATTATAGATTTTTGCGCCCTTGAGTAATCCGCCCCCAATCTTTTCGGTAGAGAGGATGAAAGGAGTAGGATAGCTTTGAGTCTGTTCAATCGCGATGGTGGCATTAGTAATGACGAGATCGTTATGGGCGATCGCACTGTCGATGGATGTGGCAAAGTCGGGATAATATTTAACAATCTGACGACGTACCATCCTGAGTAGATGGGTTCCAGGGATGTAGTCAAGGGTTTCGACAACGTTACCAACTGTGCGTTTAGCAATCACAATCGGGCTAAGAGCCGTAATTTCTAGACGGATAGTTTGCCAAGAATTTTCTTTGCCTTCGCTGCGATCGCCTGCTTTGGGTTGATGAGATTGAATGGCGACTTTAGGAATAATGGGTAAAGTGAGGCTTTCGGAGTTGAGATAATCACCGAGCCATTTTATCCATTCATCAGTTGTAACGCCTTCGATAGTGACCTGACATTGACCATTCCCACGTCGCCGCTTGCCACCAATCTTGGTAAAAAATTTGGTGCTAGCAACTAGAAGCGCAAAGCAAAGCTGTTGTAGTTGAGTGTCTTCTGGTAATTGCAACTGACAATCAGCGCTGAGGGTAATACCTCCCCGCACAACTTCTTCAAATCTAAGATGATCCTCTAATGCACATCCAGTTTCATGATCGATTTTGACTCCAGCCTTTACAAAGGCGATCGCTTCTTTCAGTAGTGGCTTGTTTTTTAGAGCGTTGCTAAGCGTCTCTGGGAAATGGGCTGCACGAATCGATAGAGCCGATTCGCGTGGAGATATGGCGATCGCGCCTTTTGCTAATGCTGGTTGATCGCCAAATAGATAATCTAGTAATTTTGAGAAGTAGGCATTTGATGCGCTATCGTCTAATCCATTGACGAGGAGTTCGCAAGCATCTCGCCAAATGCCTGTAATAGTTTTAGCGGGCAGGTATGGTAAACCATCACGATCGCGTTTGACTAGACGATCAATGTCGCCGCGTCGTCCTGTACCTGAGCCAATATGCCAATCACTTTCCATCGCGATCGCGATCGTAAAATTAGTTGGTACTTCTAGAGATGAATTGTTGGTCATGGTCGCTGCTCCGCTTTAATATCAAAATCCAAAAAAGCCGTTACATCCATTGCATCTAGTAAACTAGTTGTGTGAACATCAGAATCTTGCTCTTTATGGAATAAAGAACCTTCACTATCTTCAAGATTTGCAAAGTCATAGCGTCCTTTAATCATTTGATAGTAGCCATTAGCTGCCTCTCGTCCCATGTAGAGATGCGATCGCAGAGTATGAACTTGACTATTAGGTAATTTACTCGGTAGTTCATGATCGACTTCTTGATCTGGGTTGAGTGCTTTAGCTTTGCTACGCAGAGCATTCCAATCATGGCGAGTTGCCCATGCTTTACCATTGTTTTCTGGAATATCGTCAATGTTTGTAACTACATAGGGGCTGTTGTAGAGCAAAGTTTGACCATTATCAACTTGTTGTTTTTCGCGAATAGTATCGAGGTCTGTGCCACTAGAGTCATAAAGGATATGAAAATCAATCGCAGAGCAAGGATATGGCTTGGTTTCAGTACCTTTAAGCTGCGTAACTTTGCTTTTAACAGTTTTTGCAGTTTTGAGTAACTGTTCGGCGAGGTGATATGCGACTGAGAAGGGGAAATGGGGCTTAACGATCGCTATACCTGCACAGGCAGAGAGACGCGGTACGCCTAAAGCAATTTTGGCTAGTTCTGGGACGATGGTGATTGTTTTATCCCCAATTATTTGATTAAGAGTAGTCTCTTTTTCAAATTCTTTCAAAAAATATACGGTGAATTGTAGTGCATATTGAGCATTGCAGACAACGGTGAGATCGTCTCCACCTAAAACTAAGGGCGCGATCGGCAAGGATGTTGTTTTTTCCTTAGAGAGGAAGGTCGCTTTTAGGGCAGTTACAAATGCTTTTTCGGTACAAATGTCGAGGGCGATCGAAAACTCTCGCACGCGCTCAGCATATTCGCGATCGCTTAATGAGTTAGCATTTTTATTTTTTTGTTGGATTAGATCAAGCAAGTGTTTATCAAAACTCAAAAATATTTCTCCTAATCCATTGCCATCAGCATGAATAATCGCTAGCCATTGAGTTTCATCGGCAAAGGTAAGGCTTTCAGAAAGTTTCAAAGCTGGGTCATAACGTCTCAGCATTGCCGCAATTCTTTGTTCGCCATAGATATGATTTTTGCGTTTTGCCATACTTACCGCAGAGTAAGGGCTTAATGTACTTTCTTCGGTATCTTCTGCGCTATCTTTTGACAGTTCGGCGGCGGGTAATCCGCTGGTGGCGCATTCATCGACGATGGGCAGTCGTAAAAAGCGCATATCCATCGATGGACGTTTAGCCTTAACTTCCTCAAATTGTTGATGTACTTGCCTGATCGCTTCTGCCAGTTGTCCTGACTCTCCCAATTCAAAATCATCAGAAATTACGCCACAAAGATCGATGCCTGGGGAGTCTCTGAGTGCAGCATAGGTTGCCCAACGAATGATTGTCTTGCCTATTTCTTTTTCGCTGACAAGCAGTAGGGCTTTGCCTGATGTGGCAATGATGACTTCTACTTTTGAGTTAGTATTACCATCTAGGCGTGGGTTTTGTTTAGGGTCTAGCAAGTTCCAACGCAGTTCTTTGCTATCGGCTGACCACAATGATGCTTGTTTGCGGATCTCGGCTACTGCGTCTAGCACGCATTTTGTCCCAGCCCGATAGGTGAGTTCTGATGCCCCAATATTTTCTTTGAGTTTATTGGTAGAGAAAATATAGCTTTGATTGCCCGATGTTTCTAGCAGTACAAGATGCATAATCGGTGATTTTATATGAATTTCGGGCAGTATAGCAGGATATATGGAAAGGGGGTATTCCAAGGCGGAAGATGGAAGATGGAAGAGGGAAGAATGAAAACGGGTTTTAAAAATTGCAATATTTTCGTATTCTTTTAATCCTCATTGTATTTCTTCAGTCTTCGATCTTCCCTCTTCCGCCTTCGCTTATCTGATGCCTTATCCATGCTCTAAACTCGCGTATCAATTTGTTATCGTCGTTAGATACTGACTGCTCTAAAAATTGATTAAGAATCATGCAAGAAACCATCGGGAAAGCAAGACTAAATTCGCTTTCTAGGTATTCATTGGCTTGCAATTGATAGATTCGGACATTTGAAGCACTATATTTCCATATTTCGGGTACGCCGAGATCTCTGTAAATTGCAAATCTACGGTTGCTAGGGCTTGTAATATCAACTTCAACAACTAAATCAGGAGGTGGATCAGTGGCAAGGTCAATTTCACGTCCACTAATGCGATCGCTATTTTGAATATAAAAACAACAATCTGGCTCTACGCCTACGGCTAAGTCTTCTCGGCTTAATGTTGTGGAACCAAATCCCCGAATGCCTAAATCTAATTCTTCTGTCAGTGCAATAATAATTCTCTCTAGGATATAGTTGATGGTTTCATGCAATCCTAAAGGCATTTTTATTTCTAAAACTCCGTGATAATAAGCTAAATGAATCGAGCGTTGGCTACCCATGTCCGTGAGCATGGCTTGATAGGTTTGCCAACTAATATTTGGTAGTACAGCGTTATTAGCTGGGCTAATTTCTAGGTTAGATATTGTTGCTGTAATAGGCATGATTGTTTACTACTGTTCATTAAAATTTAGAAAAATCTAAGAAGTGCTACATATATAACTTGTAACACAAAATAGATCTTCGGCATTGGTTAGCTAAGCGGGGATAGATGCTGAATTTTTTATTTCTTCGTCTTCTCTTCCCTCTTCGATCTTCCGCCTTTCCCTTACGTTTCCGTCCCCTTGCGGGGTAATGGGCGTAAAAGGTAAGAGGAAAGGCGGAAGAATGAAGATCGAAGCAAGACAAGGAAAATAATTTCATCCAAGCATAATAGCCTTCTCGATTTCGTCTTTTCTTCATTCTTCGATCTTCATTCTTTTCTCTTTCTCTCCCGTTTCCGTCCCCTTGCGGGGTAAAAAAATTGAAACAGTTGGGGTACGGACTGTCAGAGGAAGAGAAAAGTTTCCGTCCCCTTGCGGGGTAAAAAAATTGAAACTCTGATGATGTTCATACGGTCACCTTTGGGGGCGTGTTTCCGTCCCCTTGCGGGGTAAAAAAATTGAAACCCATGTTCAGTTGCAGCTTGGGGAACTTGTTTGGTTTCCGTCCCCTTGCGGGGTAAAAAAATTGAAACTTTGAGGCAATTTTGTTGACCAACGGATACACCAGTTTCCGTCCCCTTGCGGGGTAAAAAAATTGAAACAATCTTTACCAAGTTGTCTTCGGAAACGGGAATTATGGTTTCCGTCCCCTTGCGGGGTAAAAAAATTGAAACCAATTTGGATTACCCCTTAAACAAGGTAAGTTTGTTTCCGTCCCCTTGCGGGGTAAAAAAATTGAAACTAGAAGCCATTGGCACAACTAAACATAACAAGTTAATGTTTCCGTCCCCTTGCGGGGTAAAAAAATTGAAACTCGGAACTTATTTCTGAGTTTAGAAAACTTGGACTGGTTTCCGTCCCCTTGCGGGGTAAAAAAATTGAAACGCATCTGTACTGAAAAGAACAGCGGCGACTGGAAGTTTCCGTCCCCTTGCGGGGTAAAAAAATTGAAACACAGCAAGTTGCAGATGCAATCGCTTTAGCAACTGTTTCCGTCCCCTTGCGGGGTAAAAAAATTGAAACTCTTCAGACTGCTCCAACTGAAGCAATGAAGATCAATGTTTCCGTCCCCTTGCGGGGTAAAAAAATTGAAACTAGTGTACAAGTTGACACTACAAAAATTTCAATTGTTTCCGTCCCCTTG
>NZ_ALWB01000148.1 GCF_000332215.1 Pseudanabaena biceps PCC 7429 | reverse complement strand
ATTCGTTTGTTAATTCACTATCTTAAGTACAAATCATTTACTACCTTTGCTTGATTCATCTTTCATTTGTGCAACGCCTAATCTTGCATCCTGAAGGCAATATTTTGGTAGATTCACCCCGTTTTAACGCGCCCTTGGTAAAACAACTAGAAGCAATGGGAGGAATACGTTATTTGTACCTGACCCATCGTGATGATGTTGCTGACCATGAGAAATTTCACGACCATTTTGGATGCGATCGCATTTTGCATCAAGATGACATTGGTAGCAGTACAAAAAATATTGAAATGCAACTGACTGGTACAGATCCCATAGCGATCGCAGAAGATTTGCTCATTATTCCTGTGGCTGGACATACCAAGGGGCATACGGTTTTACTATATGGGCAGAAATATTTGTTTTCGGGCGATCATCTTGCTTGGTCTAATCGCCTCAATCGATTAATTGCCTTTGAGAATGCTTGCTGGTACTCGTGGGAGGAACTAGGGCGATCGATGCAAAAGTTAGCAACATATTCGTTTGAATGGGTTTTACCTGGACATGGTCGCCGCTATTACGCCGATCGGGAAACTATGAATCTTGCCATGAAAGAATGCTTAAAGTCTTGGGAATAACTAGGTTATTCCAATTCACGAAAGTGTGGCAACACTTTCGTGAATTAAAAAATAAACCCAGTAAGGGTTTTCAAAGCTCAAAATGGCGTAGCCATTTTGAGCTTTGGTATTAGAACTGACCTTGCTATAGCTCAGGCACTTAAACCACAGCACTTTCGTTGATCGCTAATTTTTTGCCTGTAGCATTGAGCATGGCAGTGACACCAAGAGGTAACACCGCATTTTCCAGAATATGACCGAACATCAAATTGTATAAAGTTGGTTTTCCCAAGGGTTCAAAGCGATCGCGTAGGACTTCTTCTAGACTAAAGCTTCTTAAGCCACCATCCTTGGCTTGACAGTCCGAGAAATGTCCCAAGGCAAAACCTGCTGCTGCTTGTAATTTCCCAGCGAGGAATAGTTGCGTTAACATGCGATCGATCCGATAGGGTTCTTCGCTAATATCTTCTAAGAAAAGAATCTTGCCCCTTGTGTCGATTTCATAGGGAGTTCCTAAAAGACTCACCACCAGACTGAGATTACCGCCAACAAGTTCACCTGTGGCTTGTCCTGAAACAATAGTGACTAGGCGATGTTTGCGAGCTTCATCATCTGTGCCTTTGTAGGGAGACTTGGCAATTTCTCCAATGCTTTGACTAGCCATCACTGCGCGACGAAAATGGGCGATCGCATAATCACCAACGGCACTTAATCCTGACGATCCATGAAAGGTAACTAGCCCTGTTTTTTGATAGATTGCTAATACCAAAGCCGTGACATCGCTATGTCCGATAAATACTTTAGGATTTTGGCGAATCATTTCGTAATCTAATAAATCCAGCAATCTCGTACTGCCATAGTCACCCGAAAAGGTAAAAACACCACGAATATCGGGGCGACGAAACATCTCATTAATATCCGATGCTCGTTCCGCATCTTTTCCTGCTAAATATCCATACTGAGAAGTAATATGTGAACCTAGTTCCACTTGAAAACCATACTGCTCGACAATTTCTTTGGCAATTTTGATGTCCTCTGGCTCAAAACTATAACTGGCAGGGGCTACCAGTCCCACCTTATCGCCTTTTTTTAATGCTGCGGGTTTGATGATTTTGCGATCGGTATTTTCCGATGACTGGGCGGAAGATTCTTTCGCCGTAATGAGACTGGTCGCTAGAGCGATCGCCCCAGAAGCACTAGCTAAAAATTGGCGACGGGAGGCTTGGTAGTTCATGGTCAAAATAGTTCAAAAATTATCGGTTCAAAACGATGAATTAATAGATATAGCTATATTTACTGAATTAAACCCGCAATCATATTAATACTCATCGCCACAATAGCCGTATTAAAGAAAAAGGAGAGAACTCCATGTGCTAAAGCCAAGCGTCTCAGAGATTGCGAGGTAATAGCCACATCGGAAACTTGACTAGTCATCCCAATCACAAAAGAAAAGTATAAAAAGTCCCAATAGTCTGGCTCAATATCTTCGGGAAAAGCTAATCCTCCCGCATAGGCATTACTCTGGGTCTTATGGTCTTGATAGTATTCGTGAGCGTAGTGCATTGTAAAAATGGTGTGAACGAGCAACCATGACCCGATAATTGTCGCTCCTGCAAGCAATAAATGGGGAATTACCAAATTTAAGGCTCCTCCTTTTGTATCGCGCAATGTAAAAGCGATCGCTAAAAAACTAGCACAGGCAGCAGCGGTAATTAAGCTCAAAATTACAAAGCGTCCTTCATCTTGACTTTGAGCGTTACGGCGCATTGTTTTTGGCGTTACCTTCAACATTAGGAACCAAGTTGAAACCAAAAAACAGAGCATCCCAGTATCCCAAACGCAGAGAATTCGAGTAGATAAATTAAACCAAGATGGAAGTAGAACCAACACAATTAAGGCAAATATACAGGATAAAAACAGACGAGAACGAATTCTCCATCGAGAGTGCAGTTGATGTTTGACCGCTGTTGGTTTGGGTTCTTGAGGTAATGTCATGGTTGTTTAGGGCTGACAAAGGAGCGATGGGCGAATTGCCGCAAACATCAAACTTAGCACCATTACAAGGGTAGTTATAGCTCCGATCACTATTATTCCAACATGTCAAAACTTTATAGGTTAACGATGCCGATCCAGAAATAATTCCTCCCGATCCTGTGGATTTACAAATTTTACTGGAGTTAGTTCGAGATAGTTTGCTAAGAAAAATGACTCAAGATATCTTATTTCCAAATAGATTAATTTAAATTTCTGGAATTATCAACCAAGCTACTACAAGAAAATCTCAGGAAATTCTATGCATTAATTCACACTTTCTGAAATCCAATAATTCTGTGGCTCTATGGTAATAACAACTAAGTAGCTAAGCATAAGTAAACTTAAAACCGAGAAAAGTATACCGACCGCTACGTGGGCGATACAATCTCTAGTTTGGTTTTTTAATTATGCTGAACTACCTAAAGATTTATTTTTTAATTAATATTGTATAGATTAAAATAGCAATTCTAATTTCAATATTTCTTCTCTAATAAGTAGCTAGGTGCAATCAAATATAAAGCCCAAAAATCTGTGTCGTAGGCTGCGCGTAAGTCACGGTTTTTTAATCTATATTTTAATCATGATTTTAGTCATGCCCAGCTATTTATGAAAAACTGACTAAATTAATAAGATTAATAAGGAACTATGTCATGGTAACTAAGGAAGCTAGCCCAATCGATACGCGTAAGCCAGCTAGAACGAAGCACCGTCGATCGATTCCTTTACGGCTAATACTAATTGCCCCCTTTATCATTCAAATCTTCGCCGCTGTGAGCTTGACAAGCTATATTTCGATCCGCAATGGGCAAAAAGCAGTCAATGATTTAGCTAACCGACTGCGAGAAGAAGTTGATGCCAGAGTGGAACAGCATATAGCCTCTCTTGTAGAAAAGCCTTGGGTGGCAAACCAAATCGTTGCTGACGCTATCCATCAAGGAAGATTTAATCTTGATCTAGAGGAAAACGATCCGCAAAACGATCTGTTTTTAGTTCAGGATGTACGACTATTTAAGGCAATAACTAGTCTTTCTATAGGAACTCCTGCAAGAGGTGCTTTTGTGGGGGCAAAAAATCAGAGCGAAAAAGAAATAAAAATTTTTACAGCCAACGAGAGTACGGGATATAAAAGATCGGAATTTACCATAAACGAACGAGGGGAACGGGCTAATTTAACCGATGTTCGACCTAATACTTATGATGCCCGCACTCGACCTTGGTACAAAAAAGCAGTTCAAGCTAAAATAGCTGTATGGTCAGACATCTATCCCAGTTCCACAACTCATAAACCAGTAATTACGGCTAGTCGTCCAGTATTTGATAGTCAAGGCAATGTATTGGCAGTTATTGCGGTAGATATTTCTCTCACAGACATTAGTAAATTTGTCAGTACTGTTAGTCTAGGAAAGTCAGGAAAGATCTTCATTGTTGAACGTAATGCCAATATGGTTGCTAGTTCTACCAATGAAAATCCTTTTATAATTACTGACCCTAAACAGCCTGCCCAACGCTTAGTCGCTTCGGACAGTTCCCAACCTATCATTAAAGAATCCACTCAATTCTTGCAAAATAAATATCAGAAATTCTCATTAATCAACACCCCCACTAAAGATGAGTTTTATCAGCAAGGTGAACGTCAGTTTCTACAAGTTACTCCTTTCAAGGACAAGTATGGATTAGATTGGCTGATTGTGATTGTTGTCCCAGAATCTGAGTTCATGGAGCAGATTAATGCCAATACCCGCACTACAATTTTTCTATGTTTGGGAGCCTTAGCCCTAGCCCTTATCTCTGGTTTCTATACATCCCGTTGGATTTCCCAACCCATTACGAGACTAAATCAAGCCTCCGAAGAAATCACGAAAGGGAATCTCGAACAACAGATCCAACCAGAAGCGATCCGCGAACTGGATAAACTGGGGCAAACCTTCAATGAGATGAGCAACCAACTCCAATCCTCTTTTCATACTTTAGCTCAAGCCAACATTCAACTGGAACAACGGGTAGAAGAACGTACCGCCGAACTGGTCGAAGCTAAGAAGAAAGCGGATAATGCCAATCAAGCCAAAAGTGAATTCCTTGCCAATATGAGTCATGAACTCCGCACGCCTTTGAATGGAATTCTAGGCTATGCCCAGATTTTGGGAAGGATGAACTCACTCCCTGAAAAAGCTAGCCAAGGAGTCAATATTATTCACCAATGCGGTTCCCATCTGTTGACCTTGATTAACGATGTGCTGGACATTGCTAAAATCGAAGCCCGCAAACTCGAACTCGCTCCTAAAGCCATCTATTTACCTGCCCTCATCCAAGGCATAGTGGAGATCTCCCAAATCCGAGCTGACCAAAAACGCCTCGACTTCATCTATGAAGCCGATCGCAATTTACCACTGGGAATCATTACCGATGAGAAGCGCTTGCGTCAAGTCTTGATTAATCTATTGGGTAACGCGATCAAATTTACCAACGAAGGTAGTATCACCCTAAAAGTCACCCCTTTAAAAATCAATGAAAATAATACGCATCTGCGCTTTGCCGTCACCGATACTGGGGTGGGCATTGCCCCCGATGACTTGCAGAAGCTATTTCGAGCCTTTGAACAGGTGGGCGATCGCTCCCGTCAAGCCGAAGGTACGGGCTTAGGGCTTGCCATCAGCCAGCAGATCGTTCAGTTGATGGGAGGACAGATTCAGGTCGAGAGTCAACTAGGTGTCGGAAGTACCTTCTTCTTTGAGATTGTACTTCCCTTAGCAACCGACTGGAATCAACAGCAGAATCTTAGCGCGGGAAATATCGTCAGTTATCTGGGGGAAAAGAAAAAGATTTTGGTGGTGGACGATCGCTGGGAAAATCGGGGCGTAATTCTATCTCTATTAGAGCCGTTAGGTTTTATTATCGCCGAAGCCGAAAATGGACTGGATGGATTAGAGAAAATACGTATGGATTTACCCGATCTGATTATTCTCGATTTATCGATGCCCGTTATGGATGGCTTTGAGCTATTAAAACATTTGCGGAATGATCAGAACTTGCATCACTTAAAGGTTATTGTTTCATCGGCTTCCGTATCCAATATCGATCGCCAGATGAGTGTTGAAGCGGGTGGTGATGATTTCCTCGCCAAGCCCGTTCATGCTAAGGATTTATTCAATGCTTTAGCCACCCATCTCCAGATCACTTGGAATTATGAAGAAACTACAACGCAGGTTAACGATACCGAGCGAGAAATAATTGCTCCCGATCCTGCGGATTTACAAATTTTACTGGATTTAGCGCGAGATGGCTTAATCAAAAAGATGACACAAGTGGCTAAGGAAATCGAGCAAAAGGATGCCCGCTATCAACCTTTTATCAAAAAAATCCTCCAGCTCGCCAGAACATTCCAATCAGAGCAGATCGAAGAATTGATTCAAAGACATCTCAGCTCTAACTAAATTGAAGTTATTCCAATTCCCAAAATGGCAACGCCATTTTGGGAATTTCCAAACCTTACGGGGTTTGCTTTTTAATTTATTGAAGTGTTGGCTCACTTCAGTGAATTGGTATTACTGGAATTATTACCCAAGTCACTACGAGAAAATCTCAGAAAATCCTATGTATTAATTCATGCTTTCTGAAATCAAATAATTCTATTGCTCTATGATAATACCGACTAATTAGCTGGGCATAATTAACTATCAATCAAAACCTTTAATGCCTACTGCACTTGCACTAAAGGTTTTAGGGGCTTATATTTAATTACATTTAGCTACCTATAGGTTTATTTTTTAATTAACATCTTGTAGCTTAAAATAACGATTTTAATTTCAATATTTCTTCTTTACTATGAGAAGCTAACTAATTAATAAGTACTAATTAATAAGTAATTATGTCATGGGAACTAAGCGAGCTAAGCAAATAGATCCAAGTAAATCAGATAAAACGCAGAACCGTCGATCGATTCCCTTAAGGTTAATATTAGTCGCGCCCTTTGCCTTGCAAGTATTTGCGGCGGTCGGGATAACAGGGTGGCTATCTTTACGCAATGGACAAAAAGCCGTCAATGAAGTTGCCAGCCAATTGCGCGTGGAATTATCGCAGCGCATTGAGGAAAAACTAAAAACCTATACAGAAATTCCCCATGCTATCAACCGCCTCAATGCATCTGACTTTACTAGGGGGATAATTGATGTTAGTGGAGCCAAAGGTGAATCACAAATGTGGGAACAAATGCAGATTTATCCAGACATTGGCGAAGTCCTATGTGGTGATGAAAATGGGAACTTTCTTGGTGTGGATAGGCTTTCAGAAAAAGATCGTTCCAAGCTGTCTCTAGCCTTTAGCAATTCGTCAACCAAATTTATCTTTCAATATATCACTTTAGATTTCGAGGGTAATCGTACCGAACAGGTTAATTTTGGCAAAAAAACCTATGATCCTCGCGTTCGACCTTGGTACAAAGCAGCAAAGGCGGCGGGACAAAATGTCTGGAGCGAGATTTATCTTCATTTCACGCTCTTATCCCCAATGATTACAGCTAGTGTGCCTGTCTATAGCCCAACGGATAAATCCTTAATTGGAGTTTGTGCTACCAACCTCTATTTGTCTCAAGAACTATCAAAGTTTCTGCAAGGTTTGAATATTGGAAAAACAGGCAAAGTATTTATTGTGGAGCGCTCTGGTAAATTAGTGGCAACTTCTGCTCAGGAACCGATGTTCAAAGGTACAGGAGATGCTACTACTCGTTTAGCAGCAGTGGATAGCCCTAATCCGATCATTAAAGCTACAGCCCAGTTTTTAGGCGATCGCTTTCCCAGCCTAAACCAGATCGAGCAATTTGATTTTAATCTGCAAGGCAAGAAGGAGTATATCCAAGTAGTACCATTTAAGAACTTGAACCTAGACTGGCTGATTGTGATTGCCATTCCCGAATCTGATTTTATGGAGCAAATCGATGCCAATACCAATACAACGATTATGCTATGTTTGGGAGCCTTGGCTCTAGCGGCAATCTCTGGCTTCTATACATCCCGTTGGATTTCCCAACCCATTACAAGACTAAATCAAGCCTCCGAAGAAATCACGAAAGGGAATCTCGAACAACAGATCCAACCAGAAGCGATCCGCGAACTGGATAAACTGGGGCAAACCTTCAATGAGATGAGCAACCAACTCCAAGCCTCTTTTCAGACTTTAGCTCAAACCAACATTCAACTGGAACAAAGGGTAGAAGAACGTACTGCCGAACTAGTCGAAGCCAAGAAGAAAGCGGATAATGCTAATCAAGCCAAAAGTGAATTCCTCGCCAATATGAGCCACGAACTCCGCACGCCTTTGAATGGAATTCTAGGTTACGCTCAGATTTTGGGAAGAATGGACTCACTTCCCGAAAAAGTCAGCCAAGGAGTCCATATTATTCACCAATGCGGTTCCCACCTTTTAACCTTAATTAACGATGTGCTGGACATTGCTAAAATCGAAGCTCGCAAACTCGAACTCTCACCCAAAGCCATCTATCTACCTGCCCTCATCCAAGGCGTAGTGGAAATCTCCCAAATTCGAGCTGACCAAAAACACCTCGACTTCGTCTACAAGTCTGATCGCAACTTACCAATTGGCATTATTACCGACGAAAAGTACCTGCGCCAAGTCTTGATTAATCTTGTGGGAAACGCGATCAAATTTACCGACGTAGGTAGCGTTATTTTAAAGGTCGAGCCTTTAGAAATCAATGAAAATAATACGCATCTGCGCTTTGCCGTCACCGATACTGGGGTGGGCATTGCCCCCGATGACTTGCAGAAGCTATTTCGAGCCTTTGAGCAGGTGGGCGATCGCTCCCGTCAAGCCGAAGGTACGGGCTTAGGGCTTGCCATCAGCCAGCAGATCGTTCAGTTGATGGGAGGACAGATTCAGGTCGAGAGTCAACTGGGTGTCGGAAGTACCTTCTTCTTTGAGATTGTACTTCCCTTAGCAACCGACTGGAATCAACAGCAGAATCTTAGTGCGGGAAATATCGTCAGTTATCTGGGGGAAAAGAAAAAGATTTTGGTGGTGGACGATCGCTGGGAAAATCGGGGCGTAATTCTATCTCTATTAGAGCCGTTAGGTTTTATTACCGCCGAAGCCGAAAACGGACTGGATGGATTAGAGAAAATACGTATGGATTTACCCGATCTGGTCATTCTCGATTTATCGATGCCCGTCATGAATGGCTTTGAACTATTGAAACATTTGCGAAATGATCACAACTTGCGTCACTTAAAGGTTATTGTTTCATCGGCTTCCGTATCCCCATCTGATCGTCAGATGAGTCTCGAAGCAGGGGGCGATGATTTCCTTGCCAAGCCCGTTCATGCTGAAGATTTATTCAATGCTTTAGCCACCCATCTCCAGATCACTTGGAATTATAAAGAAACTACAACGCAGGCTAACGATACCGAGCGAGAAATAATTGCTCCTGATTCTGCGGATTTACAAATCTTGCTAGAGTTAGTAGAAGATGGGTTACTGAGAAAAATGACGCAAGTAGCCAAGGAAATTGCTCAAAAGGACGCTCGCTACCAACCTTTTACGCAAGTAATCCTAAAGCTAGCTAAAGAATTTCAATCAGAAAGAATTGAGCAGATGATACAGCAATACCTAACCCATGACCCTAAAAATAGTTCATAAATTACCCTTTCAAAACTATGTTTTTGTAAATAATTTTTGTGAATTACTTTATTAAGCAGTTCAGCATAATTAAAGAACAAAAGCAGAGAGCTTACCTCCCGCTATGCAGGCGGTACACCCATCTATTTTTAGGTTTACTGATGCTTAGCTACTTACCAAATCAAGCAATTCATTTTCTTAATAAAATCGGATTCCTCGGCTAAATCTCAACTCATGGACTAATTATTTATGCAGCCGAATCAACCTTCCAATTTAAACTTCAGACACCTATTAAACTCCAAAGCTTCTCTACAAAAGCAAATTCTCATTACTGTATCGAGTTTATTGTTAATCGCCCTACTCCCAACCATTGCTCTGCTGACTTGGACAGCAAGGCGATCGCTCTTGGAGCGCACCCAAGCGGAAGGGGTTCGTATTGCTCAGGTGTTGGCGCTCAGTGCTGGGGTAGTCGAGAAAATTCCCCAAGATGTCGAGAAAGTCCTTGAGGATCAAATGATTGTTTCTGCCACCATTACTGCCCATCTCGTCGGGATTGCAGAGGCAGGTGGGCTAAGTCCAGAGCAAATAAACAATCGGCTGAAGGCGATCGTCAAGGATAGCGTCTTAGATGAGTTTTGGATTACTGACGAAAAGGGTAAAGCCTACCTCACCAATACTGGGGTTGATTTTACCTTTAGCCCCGATTCTCAAAAACAGCCGCAAGCTCACATCTTTTGGCAAATCCTCCAAGGCAGCAAAAAGACTGTGGTGCAAGAAGCTCGACGACGTGAGGTGGACAATCAAATTTTCAAGTATGTTGCAGTGGCAGGCATTGACAAGCCTCGGATCGTGCAAGTGGGCTATAACGCACAACTTCTCGAGAGTATTCGCCAAAAAGTCGGGATCAAACCCCTAGTCAATCATCTCCTTAAGGGAGAAAATGTCCGAGCAATTTGGGTGGTAGATTCTAAGCTAAAAGTACTGGCGGCCGATCGCATCGAAAAATCGACAGATCCCGATGCGGCTCTAGACCTAGGGGTGGCGGATTTATCCAGCCTTCAGAATGCGATCGCTAGCAATCAGATTTTCAGTCAGATCGATGGTAAGTTTCTCAAAGTTGTCGCCCCCCTGCCCGATACCGAAGGTCATGTCCGAGGCGCAGCGATGGTTTATTTATCCTTAGAATCAGTACAGGATGCGCTCAATGCCCAGCTACAACTAGCTCTCGCCTTAACTATTGTGGTTCTCACTATTGGCTTGTCCGCTTCCTATTTCCTATCTCGCTGGATTACGCAGCCCATTCTGCTATTAAGCCGAGCTTCCAAACTTCTCTCGGAAGGACAATGGGAACAGGTGGTGACAATTAATCGCTCGGACGAATTAGGAGAGTTGGGAAACTCTTTTAATCTCATGGCTAATCAGTTGCAAGATTCTTTCCGCGCCCTAGAAAAAGTCAATGCCGACCTCGAAGATCGGGTAGAAGAACGCACTGAGGCTCTTAGAATCAGTGAAGAGCGATTCCAGTTAACAATGCAAAGCGTCAACGATGGGATTTGGGATTGGTATCTTGATACCAATCAAGTCTATTTTTCACCCCAGTGGAAACTCATGCTGGGCTACGCTGATGATGAATTGGTCAATAAGCTTAGCACTTGGGAAAATTTGACACATCCCGAAGACTTAGTATCAGCTTATGAAGGTATCCATGCGCACCTAAAGGGCGTAACTTCTACCTATCACTTAGAATTTCGGATGAGACACAAAGAGGGCGACTATCGCTGGATTTTGTCTCGGGCGAAGGTAGTGGCGTGGGATGGGATGGGTCAGCCCCTAAGATTAGTAGGTTCCCATACTGATATTAGCGATCGCAAAGTTACGGAAATAGAACTGCAAGCCGCTAAACAAGCCGCAGATAATGCGAATCAAGCCAAAAGTGAATTCCTTGCCAATATGAGCCACGAACTCCGCACGCCTTTGAATGGAATTCTAGGTTACGCTCAGATTTTGGGAAGGATGGACTCACTCCCTGAAAAAGTCAGCCAAGGAGTCCATATTATTCATCAATGCGGTTCCCACCTTTTAACCTTAATTAACGATGTGCTAGACATTGCTAAAATCGAAGCTCGCAAACTCGAACTCTCACCCAAAGCCATCTATCTACCCGCTCTCATCCAAGGCGTAGTGGAAATCTCCCAAATCCGAGCTGACCAAAAACACCTCGATTTCATCTATGAAGCCGATCGCAACTTACCGCAGGGAATCATTACCGATGAGAAGCGCTTGCGCCAAGTCTTGATTAATCTATTGGGTAACGCGATCAAATTTACCGACGCAGGTAGCGTTATTTTAAAGGTCGAGCCTTTAGAAATCAATGAAAATAATACGCATCTGCGCTTTGCCGTCACCGATACTGGGGTGGGCATTGCCCCCGATGACTTGCAGAAGCTATTTCGAGCCTTTGAGCAGGTGGGCGATCGCTCCCGTCAAGCTGAAGGTACGGGCTTAGGGCTTGCCATCAGCCAGCAGATCGTTCAGTTGATGGGAGGACAGATTCAGGTCGAGAGCCAACTGGGTGTCGGAAGTACCTTCTTCTTTGAGATTGTACTTCCCTTAGCAACCGATTGGAGTCAACAGCAGAATCTTAGTGCGGGAAATATCGTCAGTTATCTGGGGGAAAAGAAAAAGATTTTGGTGGTGGACGATCGCTGGGAAAATCGGGGCGTAATTCTATCTCTATTAGAGCCGTTAGGTTTTATTATCGTCGAAGCCGAAAATGGACTGGATGGATTAGAAAAAATACGTATGGATCTACCTGATCTGGTCATTCTCGATTTATCGATGCCCGTCATGAATGGCTTTGAACTATTGAAACATTTGCGGAATGATCACAACTTGCGTCACTTAAAGGTTATCGTTTCATCGGCTTCCGTATCCAATATCGATCGCCAGATGAGTATCGAAGCGGGTGGTGATGATTTCCTTGCCAAGCCCGTTCATGCTGAAGATTTATTCAATGCTTTAGCCACCCATCTCCAGATCACTTGGAATTATAAAGAAACTACAACGCAGGCTAACGATACCGAGCAAGAAATAATTGCTCCCGATCCTGCGGATTTACAAATTTTACTGGATTTAGCGCGAGATGGCTTAATCAAGAAAGTGACGCAAGTGGCTAAGGAAATCGAGCAAAAGGATGCTCGATTTCAACCTTTTATCAAAAAGATCTTGCAATTGGCTAAGAAGTTTCAGTCAGAGCAGATCGAAGAATTGATTCAAAAACACTTACATGATAAGTAACCAAAACCAGAGAGAGTAACGCCCGCGTAGCGAGCGTTACTCTCTTCTAGGCTTAGCTACTTACAGCAATTACCGATCAAACGAACCACAAGGAAATTTTTGAAAGCGTTGCAAAGCAACGCTTTCAAAAATTTATTTGGTTTGGGTTTGAGCGCAATGCGCTATAAGTCAGGACATCAAACGCAATAGAGAGTGGCGGCGCGAAG
>NZ_ALWB01000147.1 GCF_000332215.1 Pseudanabaena biceps PCC 7429 | reverse complement strand
CCTAAATATTCTCCTTTTCATTCTCTTGGATTTGCCCAGTTCTCCATTCTCTGGGTTACTTTTTCCTGCTCTTTTCTGATTAGCTTAATCAACTTAGTCTAAACTCCAGTCAGGGCTTTGCCGCACTTTTAGTCAGGATCGGCTCTCCTGCTTGTTCTCCGAAACCTCGTGGTAAGTCTCTTGGTTGGAAATCTGGGCGCAAGCGCGATCCTTATCCTCGCTTTCCTATCATCAAAAAAACGCGCTTCTCGTCCCAAAAAGGTCAACAAAGACATCCTTAATTCCTAATCCTAAATATTCTCCTTTTCATTCTCTTGGATTTGCCCAGTTCTCCATTCTCTGGGTTACTTTTTCCTGCTCTTTTTCTGATTAGCTTAATCAACTTAGTCTAAACTCCAGTAAAAGGGTTTCAGAGGTTTTGAAGCCTTACCCGCGCGCGATATGATGCGATTGGGCTTGGTTTCAATCCCTAAAAGGGTTTCAGAGGTTTTGAAGCTTCAGTCAGGAAAAGTTTCTGGGATAGAAGTCCGGTTTCAATCCCTAAAAGGGTTTCAGAGGTTTTGAAGCTGGCAAGTTCCCACAACTATCCGTAAACCCCTGCGGGTTTCAATCCCTAAAAGGGTTTCAGAGGTTTTGAAGCCCATTTCAAGAAAGAGATAGAATACAAAGGGAATGGGTTTCAATCCCTAAAAGGGTTTCAGAGGTTTTGAAGCGTTTCGGATTCGGGATACAACACAATCGAATTAGGTTTCAATCCCTAAAAGGGTTTCAGAGGTTTTGAAGCTTTAGCTGTAATCAGTAAGTAGTCATCGCCCATTATGTTTCAATCCCTAAAAGGGTTTCAGAGGTTTTGAAGCGGCTTCGGCTTGCGTCCTTGCCATTCAATAGTTAAGTTTCAATCCCTAAAAGGGTTTCAGAGGTTTTGAAGCCATGCATAGCCAATCTCTCAAGGCTAATGATGCGTTTCAATCCCTAAAAGGGTTTCAGAGGTTTTGAAGCATTGGGATGCAAAACGTTTACAGAAAGCCAAAAGATTTTGTTTCAATCCCTAAAAGGGTTTCAGAGGTTTTGAAGCCATATTTTGTGGTCACGTAGCTGGTCATCGCTTGGTTTCAATCCCTAAAAGGGTTTCAGAGGTTTTGAAGCCAGAGAGAGCCACCAGTCATCCCATAAGGCTCATAGCCGGTTTCAATCCCTAAAAGGGTTTCAGAGGTTTTGAAGCTTAAGCAGGAAAGACAGGCGACTACAGAAGATTTTGGTTTCAATCCCTAAAAGGGTTTCAGAGGTTTTGAAGCAGTTCGGTCTGCGCCCACGATACCTACGGCTCAGTTTCAATCCCTAAAAGGTAAAAGGGTTTCAGAGGTTTTGAAGCGTTGCGCTCGTTCCTTACGTCAGTCCCTTCAAGCAGTTTCAATCCCTAAAAGGGTTTCAGAGGTTTTGAAGCGCCACGTCAAGCCCCCGCAGCAAGGAAAAAGGAGCAGGTTTCAATCCCTAAAAGGGTTTCAGAGGTTTTGAAGCTTGATATCATCCCTGTATGCCCTTGCATTTTGGTCGATAGTGTTTCAATCCCTAAAAGGGTTTCAGAGGTTTTGAAGCTTATCACCTACATCCAAAGCAGCGAGAGAAGGTCGTTTCAATCCCTAAAAGGGTTTCAGAGGTTTTGAAGCGCCCTGCCTCTTTTTCCTTGCGCTGTGGGCTTGGCTTCAAGTTTCAATCCCTAAAAGGGTTTCAGAGGTTTTGAAGCAGCTGCCTATCCTGACGACCGCTATATGGGAGGGGGTTTCAATCCCTAAAAGGGTTTCAGAGGTTTTGAAGCCTCGAAGCGCAAATCCTAGCGCGACAGCAAGGACGTTTCAATCCCTAAAAGGGTTTCAGAGGTTTTGAAGCAAAGCGTTTGTTGATGTTGGCGGCGATCGCATAGTGTTTCAATCCCTAAAAGGGTTTCAGAGGTTTTGAAGCATAGGGGAAGGAGTACTTCCAGTAGAATCCTGAATGTTTCAATCCCTAAAAGGGGTTCAGAGGTTTTGAAGCTGAGTCTCACTCCTGTACTGTGTGTCCAAATCCAAGTTTCAATCCCTAAAAGGGTTTCAGAGGTTTTGAAGCTCAACTTGATTTCTATGAATGTTAGACGTTTATCCGTTTCAATCCCTAAAAGGGTTTCAGAGGTTTTGAAGCGGCTGATGCTCTGATAAGCTTTAGGATTACCGACAAGTTTCAATCCCTAAAAGGGTTTCAGAGGTTTTGAAGCTTTTCAAAATGCTCCAACCCTATCCGTTATCCGCCCGTTTCAATCCCTAAAAGGGTTTCAGAGGTTTTGAAGCTCACATTTCTCAATTGCAAATTGCACAGGTACAAATGTTTCAATCCCTAAAAGGGTTTCAGAGGTTTTGAAGCTTAAGCTTGTCAATTGCATCGCGCCGATCGCCTTAGTTTCAATCCCTAAAAGGGTTTCAGAGGTTTTGAAGCCAAAATCTGCTACTTGCTGTTGATAATAGCCACACCCCAAGTTTCAATCCCTAAAAGGGTTTCAGAGGTTTTGAAGCACCCACAGATTGAGGTCATCGGCGGTGATGGCAAGTTTCAATCCCTAAAAGGGTTTCAGAGGTTTTGAAGCCTACAATCCCCAAACAGTTCGGTTTACTGCTTTGTTTCAATCCCTAAAAGGGTTTCAGAGGTTTTGAAGCTAGACCTAAACCAAACCACACCCGACTGGGTACTAGTTTCAATCCCTAAAAGGGTTTCAGAGGTTTTGAAGCTTTCTATGCTGGGTGTAAATATTTACACTTGCCATAGTGTTTCAATCCCTAAAAGGGTTTCAGAGGTTTTGAAGCTACGAGTCTGATGACGGTAATAAATATCGGGTATTCTTGTTTCAATCCCTAAAAGGGTTTCAGAGGTTTTGAAGCCCATGAGTCTCACTCCTGTACTATGTGTCCAAATCCAAGTTTCAATCCCTAAAAGGGTTTCAGAGGTTTTGAAGCGCTGCAGGGATTGGATTATTTGCGCAGGGCTATTTTGGGGGTTTCAATCCCTAAAAGGGTTTCAGAGGTTTTGAAGCTTGGATTACTTACGTCGTGCTATCTTAGGTGACGCACCTTCGTTTCAATCCCTAAAAGGGTTTCAGAGGTTTTGAAGCGAATCTGTCGCCACACCAAGGACAAAGGCTGCGTTGTTTCAATCCCTAAAAGGGTTTCAGAGGTTTTGAAGCTTCGGGATCTATCCCTACTGCTTTAGCGTATTGCGCTGTTTCAATCCCTAAAAGGGTTTCAGAGGTTTTGAAGCTTGATAAGGAGGTTTTGCGCCTTCACGTATCCAAGTTTCAATCCCTAAAAGGGTTTCAGAGGTTTTGAAGCTTGAGATTCTAGCCATGCGCTGGGCGCAGCGCACGAAGTTTCAATCCCTAAAAGGGTTTCAGAGGTTTTGAAGCGATCGAGATCGCAAAGCTTGAGCTTGAAAAGCTAGGTTTCAATCCCTAAAAGGGTTTCAGAGGTTTTGAAGCTACTTTTAACATTGCGATCGCTACACTCAAGGAAGGTTTCAATCCCTAAAAGGGTTTCAGAGGTTTTGAAGCGCTCAACATCCTGCGGTGTACCCGCAAAGTTTATCCACCGAGTTTCAATCCCTAAAAGGGTTTCAGAGGTTTTGAAGCTCGTGCCCATCAACGCTTTCGCCCGATAGACCAACGTTTCAATCCCTAAAAGGGTTTCAGAGGTTTTGAAGCAGCGACAATTCGCCTAAGAGTAGATTTGTATCCCTTGTTTCAATCCCTAAAAGGGTTTCAGAGGTTTTGAAGCGACATTGCCGCGATCGCCACCCACCAAAGCCTCTGTTTCAATCCCTAAAAGGGTTTCAGAGGTTTTGAAGCAGGCTATCGATTCAGATATCGCACTACAGGCTTTTGTTTCAATCCCTAAAAGGGTTTCAGAGGTTTTGAAGCTTCATTATTGCGTTTTTCCGTTCAGAATTTGTATGGTTTCAATCCCTAAAAGGGTTTCAGAGGTTTTGAAGCAAACCATGCACACTGCCGAAATTCAATTGCAGTTCGTTTCAATCCCTAAAAGGGTTTCAGAGGTTTTGAAGCTGCTAGCGCTGTTAGAGTAGCAGGAATCCTTGCAGAGTTTCAATCCCTAAAAGGGTTTCAGAGGTTTTGAAGCTGAAACGACAAAGCTAGGTACTTAGCCCCGATCCTGTTTCAATCCCTAAAAGGGTTTCAGAGGTTTTGAAGCGTCTTGCTTTGAGATTGACACATGATTATCAAGTTTCAATCCCTAAAAGGGTTTCAGAGGTTTTGAAGCTGAGCAGTCCCTTCCACCAAGCAACCCATTGACCTGTTTCAATCCCTAAAAGGGTTTCAGAGGTTTTGAAGCCTTGGGCAAAGGCTTCTCCACCTCCCGCGATCGCTCCGTTTCAATCCCTAAAAGGGTTTCAGAGGTTTTGAAGCCTAGGATGGCGGTATTACGTTGTTTCACTCTACGGGTTTCAATCCCTAAAAGGGTTTCAGAGGTTTTGAAGCCAGACCATCGCACCATCAACCACTTTCTAGGATGGAAGTTTCAATCCCTAAAAGGGTTTCAGAGGTTTTGAAGCCCACAATGCGTTGATGCTGTCAAACGCCCTTGGGAAGTTTCAATCCCTAAAAGGGTTTCAGAGGTTTTGAAGCGATCGTGGCGGCGAAGCCAAAGGCGGTGTCTGAGGTTTCAATCCCTAAAAGGGTTTCAGAGGTTTTGAAGCAATCTACCGCAGTGTTACCAGTGCCCACAGTGAGCAAGTTTCAATCCCTAAAAGGGTTTCAGAGGTTTTGAAGCCTTGATTTCAATCCGATCGCATAATCCACGAATCGTTTCAATCCCTAAAAGGGTTTCAGAGGTTTTGAAGCCGCGACAGAGTTCGATGGCACAGATCTTTTCTTTGGTTTCAATCCCTAAAAGGGTTTCAGAGGTTTTGAAGCGATTAAGTGTTACAAGATTTCAAAAAGAATTCAGGGTTTCAATCCCTAAAAGGGTTTCAGAGGTTTTGAAGCCGATCGCTATTTTTTTTAATCAATGCAAAGCAGTGCGCCGTTTCAATCCCTAAAAGGGTTTCAGAGGTTTTGAAGCCGGGCTATCCTTTCCAAGCATCGCCCCCAAAATGGTGTTTCAATCCCTAAAAGGGTTTCAGAGGTTTTGAAGCTGAAGCCCCAAGCACCCACCGACCAGCGGGAACTGAGAGAGTTTCAATCCCTAAAAGGGTTTCAGAGGTTTTGAAGCGCCACAATGCCATAGTTAAAGCTTTAGCCTTGTTTAGTTTCAATCCCTAAAAGGGTTTCAGAGGTTTTGAAGCACCTGTTTCTGTGAACTAAGCCAAATCAAAGTTAGGTTTCAATCCCTAAAAGGGTTTCAGAGGTTTTGAAGCGAAGTTACATTTATTAGCATATCGCTACACTTTAAGTTTCAATCCCTAAAAGGGTTTCAGAGGTTTTGAAGCGTAGGGAGCCGAAAGAAGAGGGGGTTGCGAGAGGTTTCAATCCCTAAAAGGGTTTCAGAGGTTTTGAAGCGGCAATAATCATACAAACACCGTAGCCAACGATGGTTTCAATCCCTAAAAGGGTTTCAGAGGTTTTGAAGCATCTGCTTCTCTAGCTGCTGAGCTTGCCCCGTGGTGTTTCAATCCCTAAAAGGGTTTCAGAGGTTTTGAAGCATGATTTGCCTTAAAACTCAATCCCTTTTACGTGTTTCAATCCCTAAAAGGGTTTCAGAGGTTTTGAAGCCTCCATTACTAGGTAGGAGGTGCGGTCGCTTTCGAGATTGTTTCAATCCCTAAAAGGGTTTCAGAGGTTTTGAAGCCCGCAAGTTCTAGTGGCGTTCTGTCTCTAGCACCCGCAAGTTTCAATCCCTAAAAGGGTTTCAGAGGTTTTGAAGCTCGCCTGTAATACTTGCTGATGCCGCAACGATCGCGGTAGTTTCAATCCCTAAAAGGGTTTCAGAGGTTTTGAAGCGTGACCTGATTCGGGTTTTTCTAGGAATTTGTAAGTTTCAATCCCTAAAAGGGTTTCAGAGGTTTTGAAGCTCAAGGTTGGGGATAAAGTCCTTGATTATGTCGTGTTTCAATCCCTAAAAGGGTTTCAGAGGTTTTGAAGCCAGAAGCGCAAAGCCAGTCACCATGCTCAGCTCCGTTATTGGTTTCAATCCCTAAAAGGGTTTCAGAGGTTTTGAAGCGCTTCCCCACTACTGCCAAGCCATCGCTCGAAGTTGTTTCAATCCCTAAAAGGGTTTCAGAGGTTTTGAAGCTCTAATAGACATCTAACTAAGTATTAGCTGTTAGTGTTTCAATCCCTAAAAGGGTTTCAGAGGTTTTGAAGCCTAAGATGTGGATAAGCGATCGCCTAAAATAGAGTTTCAATCCCTAAAAGGGTTTCAGAGGTTTTGAAGCAGTTCGTCCCCATTATCGTCGGGGAGTACTGGGGTGGTTTCAATCCCTAAAAGGGTTTCAGAGGTTTTGAAGCGAACTGTAGGGTTGTTGGGTGTTATGCAGTTTTCGGTTTCAATCCCTAAAAGGGTTTCAGAGGTTTTGAAGCATTAAAGGTTAAAGCAAGTGATGGAATGTCTAGGTTTCAATCCCTAAAAGGGTTTCAGAGGTTTTGAAGCAAAGAAATACTCTCATGCTAATTTTGTTGGCGACGTTTCAATCCCTAAAAGGGTTTCAGAGGTTTTGAAGCTTCCAGCAGCTAATGAAGGCAGTACCGCAATACTGTTTCAATCCCTAAAAGGGTTTCAGAGGTTTTGAAGCAGACTTTTTCCCAAAGGACTAAACAATGATCTACGGTTTCAATCCCTAAAAGGGTTTCAGAGGTTTTGAAGCATGGATGACTGCAATGGTATCTTTGACACCCAAGAAGTTTCAATCCCTAAAAGGGTTTCAGAGGTTTTGAAGCCCCACGAAGGCGTAAAGTTCACCCCAGTACTCCCCGTTTCAATCCCTAAAAGGGTTTCAGAGGTTTTGAAGCCCAGCGACCAGCATTGGTGTACGGCTATTGAGGAGTTATTTAGTTTCAATCCCTAAAAGGGTTTCAGAGGTTTTGAAGCCAAGAAGGCAACGTATGGGAGAAAGGTGTTACTCGTTTCAATCCCTAAAAGGGTTTCAGAGGTTTTGAAGCGGTACTTCTCCTGTATCTGGCAGACGGGTGATCAAGTTTCAATCCCTAAAAGGGTTTCAGAGGTTTTGAAGCAAGTTAATGATTTAAGCACCGATACTAAGGCGATCGGGTTTCAATCCCTAAAAGGGTTTCAGAGGTTTTGAAGCCCCAAATTAAGTCCAAGCTGGGTATCAAGTCATGGTTTCAATCCCTAAAAGGGTTTCAGAGGTTTTGAAGCTTAAATACAACCAAGATAAGAGGATAGGCATTAGTTTCAATCCCTAAAAGGGTTTCAGAGGTTTTGAAGCTTCCAGTAGACTCGATAGGCAATGCCGTCGCCCTGTTTCAATCCCTAAAAGGGTTTCAGAGGTTTTGAAGCGAATTAAAGATCCAATCAATGAGAATATCAACGATAAGTTTCAATCCCTAAAAGGGTTTCAGAGGTTTTGAAGCATGAACCACTGCGCTTACCACTTGCGCCACATTTCGGCTGAGTTTCAATCCCTAAAAGGGTTTCAGAGGTTTTGAAGCGCGAGATTCTTCCAATTGCTTCTCAAATTGCAATTTGTTTCAATCCCTAAAAGGGTTTCAGAGGTTTTGAAGCATAACACGGTTTTGTGGTAGATTTATGGAAATAATGTTTCAATCCCTAAAAGGGTTTCAGAGGTTTTGAAGCCGGCACTCTCGCCGAATGGGACTCAAAAGACTTGATTCTATTTGTTTCAATCCCTAAAAGGGTTTCAGAGGTTTTGAAGCTCTGTTAGCTGCTTCTGAGATCGGGCAGAAGTTTGTTTCAATCCCTAAAAGGGTTTCAGAGGTTTTGAAGCCCTGCTTGGTTGCCTCTTCGGGAGGTGTATCTGCTTGTTTCAATCCCTAAAAGGGTTTCAGAGGTTTTGAAGCTTCCCAAGAGCTACTTTGTTGCTGCTCGTGCGCGGTATGTTTCAATCCCTAAAAGGGTTTCAGAGGTTTTGAAGCGATTGATTCAATTCATTCTGTAAAGCCTTTGCCCGTTTCAATCCCTAAAAGGGTTTCAGAGGTTTTGAAGCGGTATTAATCTTCAATCCTAATTCTTGTTTTAAGTGGTTTCAATCCCTAAAAGGGTTTCAGAGGTTTTGAAGCGCGAGCAAGGAAAGGGATCTGGCAAAGTGGTTCTAGTTTCAATCCCTAAAAGGGTTTCAGAGGTTTTGAAGCCAGAGCCACCAAAGCTTCGCCAATGATTACTTTGTTTCAATCCCTAAAAGGGTTTCAGAGGTTTTGAAGCTAATGAAGCGCCATTTTAGGGGTGACAATATCGATCTCGAGCTTCAAGTTTCAATCCCTAAAAGGGTTTCAGAGGTTTTGAAGCGTGGAAAAATAAAGTTTGTGTAGAGAATGGGGCGACTGTTTCAATCCCTAAAAGGGTTTCAGAGGTTTTGAAGCGCGGAGCGCTTTACGCTGTCGCTCTTCGTGCATTCGGTTTCAATCCCTAAAAGGGTTTCAGAGGTTTTGAAGCTCTCTCTAACTTAATCTGCCACTCGAGTTGGTCAAGTTTCAATCCCTAAAAGGGTTTCAGAGGTTTTGAAGCCTTATCGTAAATCTAAGAGTTTTTATATCATTGTTGAGTTTCAATCCCTAAAAGGGTTTCAGAGGTTTTGAAGCTCTCTCCAACGCATTAAGTTGATTGTTTAAATCCGGTTTCAATCCCTAAAAGGGTTTCAGAGGTTTTGAAGCTAGAAGTTTGTATTACTGAGCCAAAGAGAACTGAGTTTCAATCCCTAAAAGGGTTTCAGAGGTTTTGAAGCCTGTGTTGGCGACTTCGGCTAGGACGATCGCACCTCGTGTTTCAATCCCTAAAAGGGTTTCAGAGGTTTTGAAGCTTGGCAGCTTGTTTTAATGGCTTGAGTAGGTTAGCGTTTCAATCCCTAAAAGGGTTTCAGAGGTTTTGAAGCGTGGTTGGTGCGCTTGCTTCGGCAAGTATGCGATCGGCTATGTTTCAATCCCTAAAAGGGTTTCAGAGGTTTTGAAGCTAAATATATTGCCGATGGCTGGGGCTTGGTTGGTATGTTTCAATCCCTAAAAGGGTTTCAGAGGTTTTGAAGCACGCTATTAGCTTGAATAGTGTTACCATTATTAAGTTTCAATCCCTAAAAGGGTTTCAGAGGTTTTGAAGCGCGAGTATTTTGTCCTCTATACCAGCCTGTTTAGTTTCAATCCCTAAAAGGGTTTCAGAGGTTTTGAAGCTACAAACGCCGCAATGATACGATGTCACGCCGCAGTTTCAATCCCTAAAAGGGTTTCAGAGGTTTTGAAGCCTTTTGAAGTTGCTTCAGACGGTATTCTTGAGATCTATTCGTTTCAATCCCTAAAAGGGTTTCAGAGGTTTTGAAGCGTGGGCAAATTTGCTGATAAGTTGGTACAAAAGGTCAAAAGTTTCAATCCCTAAAAGGGTTTCAGAGGTTTTGAAGCTTTTACGTTTCCATCGCTTTGTTTTAAGGCTCATACACTTGTTTCAATCCCTAAAAGGGTTTCAGAGGTTTTGAAGCTTATCTAGACTTTCGCAGTAAGTGGCTGCAATGCCAGTTTCAATCCCTAAAAGGGTTTCAGAGGTTTTGAAGCCATACTGCTTTTTCTTAGGATCTCCAAGGCCAGAGTTTCAATCCCTAAAAGGGTTTCAGAGGTTTTGAAGCTACACGCGCTGCGATTAAATCAGTTGATGCGGAATGTTTCAATCCCTAAAAGGGTTTCAGAGGTTTTGAAGCTAAAGCAATTTTAAGCTGCAAATGACTTTTGCCAGGTTTCAATCCCTAAAAGGGTTTCAGAGGTTTTGAAGCGAGGCTGCAAACTATAAAGAGAAGATGCTTGTTACTGTTTCAATCCCTAAAAGGGTTTCAGAGGTTTTGAAGCACGGTCAGGTTGATGATTTCCTCAAAAAATGCTACGTTTCAATCCCTAAAAGGGTTTCAGAGGTTTTGAAGCTCTGTCCCCCCCAATTGGTGACAAGGGGGGTGATAAGTTTCAATCCCTAAAAGGGTTTCAGAGGTTTTGAAGCTTAATATGCGTTACTACTGTCCTGATTGTGGTTCTGCTGTTTCAATCCCTAAAAGGGTTTCAGAGGTTTTGAAGCGACTGCTTGCCAAATGCCCATCTAAAGCCCTTGCCCGTTTCAATCCCTAAAAGGGTTTCAGAGGTTTTGAAGCACCGAAGTGCGATCAGTGTGGCGGCATCATCGACGTTTCAATCCCTAAAAGGGTTTCAGAGGTTTTGAAGCATCCACAGATGGCATGATCACCACTCATGGAGCCGTTTCAATCCCTAAAAGGGTTTCAGAGGTTTTGAAGCCCGTACAGGTAGTACATCTTGGCATAAAGGACTGAACTGGGTTTCAATCCCTAAAAGGGTTTCAGAGGTTTTGAAGCAGCCTCTCAAAAAACGCAGAAGAGATGGTCAGAGCGTTTCAATCCCTAAAAGGGTTTCAGAGGTTTTGAAGCAATTAGGATCGTTAGGCGATCGCCTAATCTTTGCTTCGTTTCAATCCCTAAAAGGGTTTCAGAGGTTTTGAAGCGCTACTACTTGCACAGGAGCGTTTGCAAAGTACTGGTTTCAATCCCTAAAAGGGTTTCAGAGGTTTTGAAGCCCTAAATAGGCGATCGCCTAATCCCTAAAGTTTCGTTTCAATCCCTAAAAGGGTTTCAGAGGTTTTGAAGCTGTAGAGGACAGTAGAAACCAGATTAGTAGCTCTAGTTTCAATCCCTAAAAGGGTTTCAGAGGTTTTGAAGCTATCCGATCTTAGGGCAACCCCACAGGTGGAACAAGTTTCAATCCCTAAAAGGGTTTCAGAGGTTTTGAAGCTTCCCCACCCAATTGGTCAAGCTCCATGTTTTGCAGTTCTCGTTTCAATCCCTAAAAGGGTTTCAGAGGTTTTGAAGCGGCTTAAAGAGCAAGGAACTCCACAAAATGCCATGTTTCAATCCCTAAAAGGGTTTCAGAGGTTTTGAAGCCCAAATGAATACTGATGCCTCGGCTATTGCAACTCTTGTGTTTCAATCCCTAAAAGGGTTTCAGAGGTTTTGAAGCTAATAATCAACGCAAGGAAACAGGAGAAAAGGCATGTTTCAATCCCTAAAAGGGTTTCAGAGGTTTTGAAGCACCTACCAAGCAATCAAGCGTTGCCATCGGTTTGGTTTCAATCCCTAAAAGGGTTTCAGAGGTTTTGAAGCCGCAGGCGGCGATCGCTCAAAAGAATTTGCTAGTTTCAATCCCTAAAAGGGTTTCAGAGGTTTTGAAGCCTAAATTTTTCCCTGTGGCTTGAGCCATATCGGTTGTTTCAATCCCTAAAAGGGTTTCAGAGGTTTTGAAGCTGCCGTTTATAAGGATTTTATTAGTCACTCCAAAGGTTTCAATCCCTAAAAGGGTTTCAGAGGTTTTGAAGCGTGCGATATCCTGCGCGGTTCCTGCGAAATTAATCGTTTCAATCCCTAAAAGGGTTTCAGAGGTTTTGAAGCCGCTCAAGAGAATGGCTACAAGTTTTTCGTTAATGGTTTCAATCCCTAAAAGGGTTTCAGAGGTTTTGAAGCCGCCGTTAAAAAAGTCGCCATGCCATTTCAATTGCTGAGTTTCAATCCCTAAAAGGGTTTCAGAGGTTTTGAAGCTACTCAACAAAGAATCGAAAATTTGTTACACGAAAGTTTCAATCCCTAAAAGGGTTTCAGAGGTTTTGAAGCGAAAAACCAAAATTAATTACTTGTTGGCAGTACGTTTCAATCCCTAAAAGGGTTTCAGAGGTTTTGAAGCGTGAATTGGTTAGGCTATCGAAAGCTGTAAATGTTCTTTGTTTCAATCCCTAAAAGGGTTTCAGAGGTTTTGAAGCGCGTCATCCACTCACTCTCAAATTCAGTTGCTTCGTTTCAATCCCTAAAAGGGTTTCAGAGGTTTTGAAGCATCCTTCAGATCCGATACCCGCAAAAGGAGATAAGTTTCAATCCCTAAAAGGGTTTCAGAGGTTTTGAAGCCTACTGCACCACGCAACACCAAAAAATCGACTACCCATGTTTCAATCCCTAAAAGGGTTTCAGAGGTTTTGAAGCTCTAGCTACTAACTACACACTCGCAGGGCGGTATGTTTCAATCCCTAAAAGGGTTTCAGAGGTTTTGAAGCGTCTTTTTCTTGGGTGCGATCGGTTCTGGTTCGTCGTTTCAATCCCTAAAAGGGTTTCAGAGGTTTTGAAGCCGGATAGAGTCGTGCGGTAAGCTCTTAGAGTTTTGTTTCAATCCCTAAAAGGGTTTCAGAGGTTTTGAAGCCTCGTTTTGGATATGTTTCTGAATGCTTTGCTATGTTTCAATCCCTAAAAGGGTTTCAGAGGTTTTGAAGCCTATCATAGGAACGCACGAACAAATACAGCGATTTGTTTCAATCCCTAAAAGGGTTTCAGAGGTTTTGAAGCTCAGAGTTAAATATTTAGCTAGTCTTCAATCTCAAGTTTCAATCCCTAAAAGGGTTTCAGAGGTTTTGAAGCGTTAAGTTACCTGGACTGCCTGTTTTTGTAGCCACGTTTCAATCCCTAAAAGGGTTTCAGAGGTTTTGAAGCCAGTGCCTTGCCCTGTAAAATCACCAATACAGGTAATGGTGTTTCAATCCCTAAAAGGGTTTCAGAGGTTTTGAAGCGGTATATCTCCTAAACCCGATCGCATGTTCCATTGTTTCAATCCCTAAAAGGGTTTCAGAGGTTTTGAAGCATCTTTCCCACTCTGGATTAGTCGGGTCTGCATACGTTTCAATCCCTAAAAGGGTTTCAGAGGTTTTGAAGCCTTCTTTCGCCCTGCCGTTAAAGTTGTTTCGAGCTGTTTCAATCCCTAAAAGGGTTTCAGAGGTTTTGAAGCCAATGCCAATGCCTAGATACGAGGGACGCTCGTAAAGTTTCAATCCCTAAAAGGGTTTCAGAGGTTTTGAAGCAGCAACGCTAAAAATGTAATTGATAATTTTATGAATTGTTTCAATCCCTAAAAGGGTTTCAGAGGTTTTGAAGCCTTCTCTTGGTGCTGATAAGCGAGCAGATAGCCATGCAGTTTCAATCCCTAAAAGGGTTTCAGAGGTTTTGAAGCGCCAACATATTAAGGTTTAGCAAGTTGTTAGAAGCCATGGTTTCAATCCCTAAAAGGGTTTCAGAGGTTTTGAAGCGATTACAAAATAATGCTCAATCTTCTGTTATCAAAGTTTCAATCCCTAAAAGGGTTTCAGAGGTTTTGAAGCTAGTAAGTCAATCGCGTCAAAGTAGCGGCGCGGTTGTTTCAATCCCTAAAAGGGTTTCAGAGGTTTTGAAGCAAAAACGGGCAATCGCTTGCTTGTATTCATGGGAACGGAGTTTCAATCCCTAAAAGGGTTTCAGAGGTTTTGAAGCATCTCCTCATCTAGTGGCTTGATTTGCCCTGCAATGTTTCAATCCCTAAAAGGGTTTCAGAGGTTTTGAAGCTTGCAGCCATTCAACCACACCACCCGCACGCTCTTCAGTTTCAATCCCTAAAAGGGTTTCAGAGGTTTTGAAGCGCTATTTAATCATGGCAAACCATAAAGATTTTTGTGAGTTTCAATCCCTAAAAGGGTTTCAGAGGTTTTGAAGCCATTTAATGATTGCTTCATTCATCGTCATCACCACCTGTTTCAATCCCTAAAAGGGTTTCAGAGGTTTTGAAGCACTACGCCAAGACAAGCTAATGGCGGTGTTTATTATGTTTCAATCCCTAAAAGGGTTTCAGAGGTTTTGAAGCTAAAGCAGTTTTTGATAGAGCCAAGCAATTGATAGCTGGTTTCAATCCCTAAAAGGGTTTCAGAGGTTTTGAAGCCTGAAGGTTGGGGTTTCAGCAGAGCCTTAGCATTTCAGTTTCAATCCCTAAAAGGGTTTCAGAGGTTTTGAAGCTTTCGTGGTTAGGGATTAAGGTTAGAGTGCCTGTAGCAGGTTTCAATCCCTAAAAGGGTTTCAGAGGTTTTGAAGCTTCTGAGAATCTTCTGGGATTCTATCAGTTAAAAGAATTGTTTCAATCCCTAAAAGGGTTTCAGAGGTTTTGAAGCCATCTTAAGCCCTCAGACATTGAATTGCTTAGACAAAGCCTGTTTCAATCCCTAAAAGGGTTTCAGAGGTTTTGAAGCAAATCATATTCTCTATGTTGGTCGAGATGGCATTGGTTTCAATCCCTAAAAGGGTTTCAGAGGTTTTGAAGCAAACACGGAATACAAGTATTATCACTTATCGGATGGGTTTCAATCCCTAAAAGGGTTTCAGAGGTTTTGAAGCATTCCTTACTAATTTTCTCCCAATCGTATTTTGATGTTTCAATCCCTAAAAGGGTTTCAGAGGTTTTGAAGCGCATCGCATATTAGGGGTGGATTGGGGTGCGGTAGTTTCAATCCCTAAAAGGGTTTCAGAGGTTTTGAAGCGGAATGAAACAATATGGCAAGCAAAAATAATAAATGGTTTCAATCCCTAAAAGGGTTTCAGAGGTTTTGAAGCTCGCTTGTTCCTGTGAATAGAATTCATGAGGCGACTTGTTTCAATCCCTAAAAGGGTTTCAGAGGTTTTGAAGCTTCGCAATACCAGTGATACATGTTTAGTTTTAGTAGTTTCAATCCCTAAAAGGGTTTCAGAGGTTTTGAAGCCCAAAAAGCAGAGGATGTAGCGTCATCAACTATGTTTCAATCCCTAAAAGGGTTTCAGAGGTTTTGAAGCGGCTTGAAGGCGGCTATGGGATATCTGCCATAGATCCGTTTCAATCCCTAAAAGGGTTTCAGAGGTTTTGAAGCTAACAAAAGCTGGAGTAGCCCATGTATCCCCTATCAATGTTTGGTTTCAATCCCTAAAAGGGTTTCAGAGGTTTTGAAGCTAGCGGTATTACCTTCTTCAAGCTGTACCCTTGCCACGTTTCAATCCCTAAAAGGGTTTTAGAGGTTTTGAAGCGCTCCCTACAGGAGAGGTAGATGGAGCGTCCCCCAAGTTTCAATCCCTAAAAGGGTTTTAGAGGTTTTGAAGCTACGTAATAGAAGGGGAACCTGTAGGAGGTGACGGGTTTCAATCCCTAAAAGGGTTTTAGAGGTTTTGAAGCTTGGGAAGATTGCCACAGTTATCCGTGAAGCCCTGTGCCTCGTTTCAATCCCTAAAAGGGTTTTAGAGGTTTTGAAGCGTAGACAAAAAAGCCGCTAGCTTAGCGGCTTTTTATTGTTTCAATCCCTAAAAGGGTTTTAGAGGTTTTGAAGCCCCGTTGATCATTGATTTCTTGCCTTGGCGTGTAAGTTTCAATCCCTAAAAGGGTTTTAGAGGTTTTGAAGCTTCAGCGCACTGAGTATCAAACTCTGCTCTAGCTGCTGTTTCAATCCCTAAAAGGGTTTTAGAGGTTTTGAAGCCCTCATGAATATCAATATAGCAGAGTATTTTAATTGTTTCAATCCCTAAAAGGGTTTTAGAGGTTTTGAAGCTTTGGTTGATGTTCTTCCAGATACTCCATCCTCTTTTCGTTTCAATCCCTAAAAGGGTTTTAGAGGTTTTGAAGCAGTAGTGGAGCTAGATCTCGCTCAATCAATTCGTCGTTTCAATCCCTAAAAGGGTTTTAGAGGTTTTGAAGCTCATCCCTCCGTAAGTTATCTGTTGTTCCCAAAAGTTTCAATCCCTAAAAGGGTTTTAGAGGTTTTGAAGCTAGTCAGAAAAGGCGTTGTTGCATAAAAAGGGGGTTAGAAGGTAAATTAAGTATTAAGCAGGAGATGA
>NZ_ALWB01000146.1 GCF_000332215.1 Pseudanabaena biceps PCC 7429 | reverse complement strand
AACCACGAGAATCGCGGAACCAAAAACCATCTTGACTCTTGGCAAACTTTTTAAAATCAATCACCCTAGTAGTGGGATCGAGATTGACAAGATGAGCAATAATCGCCTCAACCTTAGCCATCTTTTCCTCACGACGCTGCAACCCCAAACGCCCCAGATTATGCACCTGAAAAATCGGCGGCATCACCAATTCACCAGCTTGCTTAATCCTATGAACAGGAGCATCAAGCCGCATTTTCAGATCCGTCACATCAATCGTGGCATCAAGATAAAGATTAGCCACCGACTTATGAGCAATATCGCGCAAGCGCTCATCCAAAAGAGACACCGTTAACCGCTCATATTGAATATGCAAATCCCCATGAGCGATCGCCCCAGATAAAATATTCAAAAACTCCACCAACCACTGCTTTAACACCTCACGGTCAATCTTCTTTTCAATCTCATAACTATTAAGAGTAGTCGATTGCTTCAACAAAGAATTAACCCTAGCCAACTCGCGCTTATCCTTACCCTTAACATTTTCAAACTCAGAATCTGCAACCTCATCAACCGTATCGAGAATTGAAAGATCGGGTTTTAGCAAATCCGCCAGCAAAGTCGTATCAATAATTTCAGGAATAGTAGACTTAATCCCATGAAAGTCCAGACCATGATAAGACTTATCAGCCAATAACCCATGCAACTTATTTAGAACATCAATGATTTGCTGCTTATGGTCAAGACTAGATCTTGAGATAACAGCGATCGCCCGATCTACATCCTCACGACTAACCGAAATCTGACGCATTGTTGTCAAGCTTTCAGACACCTCCTCCCATACCAGCAAAGTTTTCGAGTAATCAAACTCAGTGGGACTAGGCAAACTCATTGGGTGTGATCGCAGGATTTTAGAATTAAAAGCGATCGCTCGTTTATGCTTAAAGCCAAACCCATCACCCGAACTACCACGGCAAGCATTGAGTAAAGGGCAAGTCTCGCAAATAATCTTGGTATCGGAAATTGCCTTATCGCGCAAAGCAGCGATCGCCCCAGTCCGCGAGCAATTCGCCTGAGTATCTAAAGACTCGCCCGACTTAGCACGACGTAATTTCCCAGATTTATGAGTCAAGCCATTGTGACGCGCAGGCAGAATCGCCCAATCCTGCAAAGTGGAAGTCGTAACATTGCGAGAATCATTAGATATATAGATGATCCTTTCAACACCATCAAATAAATCAGGACGCAAGCGCCCCGCATCATAGCTTTTGCCCGTACCTGTCGCTGAAGCATCAAGGACATGTTTGTGAGTTAATAATGAATCTCGCCAAGTTTCTAGCCTTTTTCCTGACTCATATTCAAATTGGGAGACTGGGGATTGAGGCGATCTCTTAACTTGAGATTTATTAGTAAACCCCTTTGCAGTCTTCTTCGGAAAAAGCTTATCTTTCAACCATTGAAACGGTGAAAACTTAGGCTTAGGTTGATAATTAGCAATTTGGAAAAACTGCTCAACTGTCAAAAGCTGAATTGTTGCATCATTAGATAACTCATCAATATCATCATCAGTTTTAGCAAACTGACCCCACCAGAGAACATCCACCGTAAAATCTAGCTCAGCCAGAAAATCCAAATTTTTCTCATGGCGGCGCATTACGGAAGGGTTACCCACATCACCCGCATCGATCGCATATTCCAAACGAGTCACATCAGGTTTAGCCCCAATCGCATCAAAATAACTTTGTAAAGTTTCTTTACTAGCAACAAACTGACCACCCGAAGCACCGATCGCCACACAGCCACGCAGTTTAGAAGCAAGATAGGGCTTAACACCAGTACCCTCAACCAAGACAACACGCTGGCGATCGACCTGAATATCACCATGAAAAGCAAGGGGTAACTCCCCATTTTGTTGCTGTGCAGAGATGCCAAAAGGCTTATGCCAACGATAGCGCCCAGAATCAGCATTACGTAAACGGATTTGAAAACCGAGGATTTTACCATCAGGATTCTTAATAGGCAGAATATAGCCAGAATTAGTTGATTTTGCACCTAAAAGCTTAATATCAAGTTCAGACAAGCCACGACTGACTAAATCGTCTCTATCTAAATTGTCTAGATCCAGTTTCTGCAAATAACTTTGATAAAGGCGATCGCGCTGGACAGCATCGGGCAACTTAGCTAGACCATCCCTTTTCGCCTTTTGCTGAGCAATTCGCAGTTTTAAATTGCGATCGCGACGTTCTTGACGATCCACCTCTGATTCGGGACATTTTCTAACATATTTACCTGCAAAGTAACTGCCATTGGTTTCGCCCAGATATTTCCAATCCGCCAGACTGACATCGCTGGGATGGGTCATGCAGAGAACAAAATCTTGGTTATCGGAGGCAATTCGACATTTCCCTTTGATATCATCGCAGATTGGGCAAGGATTATGCGATTTAGTTGGTGAAAACTTTCTGGAAGAATACTGGTTATTTAAGGAGGTCATTATTTTTGACCTCCTTGATGCTTGCCAAAGGAGAACTCGACAAAGAGCTGCTCCTGCAAGGTTTGAAAAATTAAAAACATCTAGATTGTCCTGATTGTAGGGTTTGTAGCGACTTCAATCAGAAAACAGACAGACTTTTTGAATTCAGTTCAATAATTAATTATTGGTTCTTGCAAAAAAATTAAAAAATTTGCAGCAAAAACTATTGCTAAACCTATATCTTGCGTTAAGATATAAGAAAGCACTGAACAAAATTGCCGGCCAAAGCAACATCTGTCCATTTTCGGATATTAAATTTAATAAAACCTTCGGGTTTACAAGAAAGCTAGTGGTTTGCAGTCACTGGCTTTTTTGTGTTTGAAGGGGAAAACGAGCTAAGTAATCTCCTGTAGATAAAAAACTGCAATTTAAGCATACATCGATCACTCTAGATCTGATCTATAAAAGATCAAAAAAAGATCAAAATTTTATTGAATTTATCCTGCATAGGATCACCTCGTTTTCATACTGTCATCTGCGACACAATTTTGGGGCGATAGCTGAGCCAAATCTTGGAATCTAGCAAACTCAAAAGCACGATCAAACATTGCTTCATCTTGTTTAACATCAGTTCGGGATGAGCCAACCCTTTCTCAAAGACCGTTTCAAATTATCCTGAACTCACATTTGTTTAGTGCCAAAGCCATCGCTGTTAAAATAAATACATGGAAATCAGTAATCTAAAACTATACCGTTTTAACTAAAGGTGAAACCATGACCGCTACAGCTATTGAACCCATAATGCTAGAAGAATTTCTAGAGCTATCAGAGACAAAAAACGCTTCTGAATCTGCTTCTGAATCTATCGATGGGTAAATCATACAGAAACCGATACCCCAAGGAGAATATAGCCAGCTTCAGATTGAAATCTGTGGAGTTGTGAATCAAATTGCTAAACCTCAAAAAAAGGTTCGCGGACATCTATCAATATCACTTGATTGTGGTTTAACTACTGCTTGAGGTGTTAGCATCAACTGTTTGTAAACGAGGATTAGAAATTTGATGGGTCATAATTTGTTCGCAATAATGTCAACCTCTTCACTGTTGAGCTAGAAAGTAGGCGCTACTTTGCATAAAGATATTTATTAGATTGTAATGCTAGAGTAAAAGGAGCGATATTTTCATAAGCTTTTGCTGCTTGCAATACTAATGCATCATTATATTTAGCCGCGACAATTTGTAGACCTACAGGTAATCCATTCTTGGTGAAACCAATGGGGATAGAAGCCGCAGGTTGTTGCGTGAGATTAAAAATATAGGTAAAAGGTGACCATTCTCTTTGTGAATCGGTAACATTGTCAGGAATTGAGGGTGGTTTGTTTAGCCCTACGGGGAAGGCGGCGATCGCTAAGGTTGGCGTTAATAGCAAATCATAATTCAAGGGGCTATCGGTGACTCCTTTGTAGCCAAATTCGGAAGTCGTAGTTTTACCGAGCAGGATCGCACCTTGTTCACGGAGTCGTGCCACTGCGGGTGCATCTTCATCCCATGCTTGATCAGGATTGATGGCTTTACTGCCGCGCCTTGTTGGTAATCCTTTACTTAAAAGTAAATCTTTTGCAGTAAAGGGAATGCCATCTAAGGTTCCAAGGGGATTACCTTCACGCCAACGTTGCTCGGATGCTTGAGCTTCAGCAAGAGCGATTTCGGGATCAACGGCGATCGCAAAGGCATTCACCAAATCATTGTAATCCTCAATCCGTTGTAGAGAAGCTTTAGTGACTTCCACAGGCGATAGCTCACCTTGGCGATATCGTGATAGAATTTCTGTTGCTGATAAATCTGCTATTTCTGACATATTAAGTGATGATTGGGAAAGTAATTCCCCTCTCCTGCGGGAGAGGGGCTAGGGGTGAGGGGCAATAAACTCTAAATCGTGACCTTAGTTCCATCAAACTTAGTGAACGTGAAACCACTAAACTTTTCGCGGAAAGTTGAGCCTTCATCTCTGAGAATGGCGATCGCCACCGCTTCACCCAATGCCAACGAAGCCGAAGCATCAGTACGCCAGTGAATACCCGCACTATTGCGACCTAAGCCAATATTTGCCGCCAGTTTATTCAACTCACCTTCTACGGTTAGTGGTGCGCCTTGATATGGGATCAATTTCGTAGGATCTTTGGGGTCAGGAATCACGGGATTAGGAATCACATAGCTACCATCAAATAGAGCTTTCAAAATGGTTACACTTGCCCCTGCGGACACCGATGCACCTCCTGGATAAGAAGAGTGGGTCGGAGAGCCTTCGGGGAAGAACTGAGGCAATAGATAGCTCTTATTATTGCTATAGAGGCGATCGAGGATTTCGGAATTGAATACATCAGGATGGATGGGATAGTCGGTCTTCTTCACTTTATTATTGTGAACCAAACCACCAAAGGCTTCCGATCGCAGACGGCGATGGACATAATATTTCTGCCAATAAGCCGCTCGAATTGCATGGGCACTCACCGCAGCAATTAAGCCCTGAACATAACCAGGTCCAAAGGTTCCTGAACCACCCACTTGAGTTTTCGATTTATTATAGGGATTGCTGGGATTATAAGGAGCGCCCACACCACCTGCTAGAGGATTATCCTTAACTGGTTTACCCAACAAAATTAGAGCTGCGTTAGTATATACGGGTGGAGGATTATGGGCAATTTCTCCTTGATCGCGTCCATTAATAAAGTAGCGGCGCACAGGATCAAATTTGATTTCGCGTCCAGAACTGCCTCCATTCTGTACAAGTAGCCACTCATCATAATTAATTTGGAAGCTATTTTCTGGGGTAGCAAGAGGAACACGATGAAGCTGAGCATAGGACTGAGTTCCTGCGGGAATAGGACGCAATAGGAATTGCGATACATAGGGACCAGTATCGGCTCCTGACAGTGTAAAGTAAATAGTCCTTCCAGTCCCATCGGTATAGAAAGCGGAACCTCTAAATAAAAGTTCGGGTGTAATCCGACCATTCTCCTTGGGACCTTTAAATCCAGACAGGCGATTGAGATCCTGAACTGCGGCTAAGATCAGAGGATTATTTGTGTCGTTGCGATATTCGCTAAAGGGAACATCCTGCAATAGCCCTTGCCAAGCAATTTCCACATATTCGGCGGCTTGTTCAGCACTATCGAGGGTAGGAGGAATGGGAATTGGGAAGTGGAGAGGATTCAGTCCAGTTAAACTGACTGCCAAGGGGGTTAAGGGCTGTACCAATTTACGACCACCACCAAGAATGATCTGCTCATATTTGTCTGGATCACCTGATTTCAAGGCATCGGTGAAGGATTGATAAGCTTTGAGATCAACTTCACCTAATTGATTATGTGGCAAGCCTCTAGTATCGGTAGCGATTTTGTTAGGATACTTGGCTTCATCACCATTGGTGGGATGGTTAGGAATGCTTTGCTTGAGGCGTTCTGCGGCTTTAATCCGCACTTGATAAGCTCTAGAAGGGAAGTCATTGCCTGTAAATTTAGAAATTGGCTCGGCTTGAGCAGTATTCTCTTGATTTTTGAATAGAGATGGTGTGACAACTCCTGCGACGGCTGTGGAAGCGGTGAATAGTCCGACGCGACCGAGAAATTTGCGTCTACTCGCACCAAGGCGTTCTTTAGGCGATCGCACTTTTTTTATGGATTCTGGATTGGATTCTGGGTTGAATTCGGGAACATAATCAGATGGTAGCGACGAATCTTGAGGATCAACCGACATAAATATCTCCTAAATGGCTCCTAAGCTAATGAATAAGGGAAAAGCAAATCTAATCTACGGTAACTCGATAGGTTTTTAGTAGTTTTATGCATAGGCAAAACTATCTCATGAAGTAACCCAAAAAATTGGTATTCCACGATTCCAAAATCAATGATTTAAACCCGTCCCCCCTAGCCCTTCTCCCTTTTTGGGAGGGGAGAACAAGAAAACCCACAAAAAATCTCTTCTATTAGCTCTGAAAAAATTGGTTAGGAGGTCGGGATAGTCCCAGATTTTCCCGAAGGGTTTTGCCCTCGTACTCCTTCCGAAAAATTCCCCGTCGTTGCAGTTCAGGAACTACCTTTTCCACAAAATCATTTAGTCCTTCAGGCACAAACGGAAACATAATATTAAAACCATCCGAACCCTCTTCAAATAGCCATTGCTCCATCTGATCGGCGATCGCTTCGGCAGTACCGACAAAGGCTAAACCGCCATAACTACCAACCCGTTGCGCCAACTGCCGAATGGTGAGGTTTTCCCGTTGGGCAAGGGAGACGATGCGATCGCGGGCGCTACGACTGGCATTAGACTGGGGAATTTCGGGTAAAGATCCATCAGGATCGAAACTGGAAACATCATAACCAAGGGCACTATTTAAGCTGGCAATGCCGCTATCGTAATGGACAAGACTGTCTAAATGGGTGCGTTTAGCGATCGCTTCTTCGGTAGTTTCACCTACAATCACCAAAACTCCTGGCAGAATTTTGATTGAATCAGGATCGCGTCCGATCGCCTTAGCCCTTCCCTTAATATCTGCAAAAAGTGCTTTACCTGCTTCCAAATTACTAGCAGGGGCAAATACAACTTCCGCAGTTTCCGCCGCAAGCTGCCGTCCCGCATCCGATGCTCCCGCCTGCACAATCACTGGATAGCCCTGCACAGGTCTAGCAATATTTAAAGGACCTCTTACAGAGAGATATTTGCCTTTATGATCCAGTACATGGAGTTTATCAGGATCGAAATAAATACCTGATTCCACATCACGAATGAAAGCATCATCCGCAAAGGAATCCCATAGCCCCGTCACCACATCATAGAATTCCCGCGCTCTGCGATAGCGTTCATCATGCTCTAGTTCTTCTTCTAATCCAAAGTTTAGCGCCGCATCGGGATTAGAAGTAGTGACAATATTCCATCCTGCACGCCCTTCACTAATATGATCAAGGGAAGCAAAACGACGAGCTATATGGAAAGGTGCATCATAGGTGGTCGAAGCTGTGGCAACTAAGCCAATATGTTCGGTGGCTGTGGCAAGGGCTGAGAGTAGGGTGAAGGGTTCAAAGGAGGTAACAGTGTGACTGCGTTGCAAAGCCGAAATTGGCATATTCAATAAAGCCAAGTGATCCGCCATAAAGAAGGCATCGAACTTTCCCTGTTCTAATTTTTGAATCAGCTTTTTAATCGCGGGAAAGTTAAAATTGGCATCAGGCAAAGCATTGGGATAGCGCCATGCACCTGTATGGATGCTGATGGGACGCATAAATGCGCCTAATTTTAATTGTTTCGTTTTGGTCATTGTCTCTTTTTTGCTGGCTAATATCCGATAAATCTTGGGAGAGTCCTGAAAAGCGGAACTTTCCCAAGATTTATTTTTGTCAAGTTGATTTGCTTTCTTAAGCAGCGATCGCTAATTCACGGCGAGTTTGCGAGATCAACCACTGTTGTAAATCTGGGGCGCTGTATACCTGATCGGCAATAAAGTGATCGCCTTCGGGGAGTACCGTTAGATTTACTGATACACCAAGCCCGCGCAAATTCTCGACAAACTTCTCCACATCGGCAATGGGGATATTTGCGTCTTGTCCGCCTTGGAACACCTGTACAGGAATATCCTTGAGTTTGGCTAGATCTTTCTCCGCGATCGCTTGAGGTACGCGACCCGACACCGCAACCACACCCGCAAAGCGATCGCTATAGGTTGTCGCAATATGCCATGTGCCTGCTGTACCGAGGCTAAACCCTGCGATGATGACCTGTGCTGGATTGATCGGATTATTGGCTAGCAAATGATCGAGAAAAGCAATCACATCCTCAGCCCGTTCGACCCAAGTTTGATCCGCAGGCAATTGAGGCGCAGCAAAAAAGTAGGGCAATGACAGCGACTCATTCACAAATAGTGGTAAGCCCCACTTCAGCAAAACATTCAAATCATTACCGCGATCGCGTGCGCCATGCAGAAATAGTACCAAGGGGGCAGATTCACCTGCCGCAGGAGAAAACAAGTAAGGAAAAGCTCCATTTGCAGTATCAAAAGAGCGTTGTTCGGTGGTCATAGTACTAACTCCTATAGGTTTGCTGGTGATTTAATCTTTTGCGAACAAGGGGTTTATGCCCCTTTACTTTGTTTATCTAATTTTATGAAATACAAATATTTAGTATCACTAACTACTTGACTCTAAAAATATGATAACTCTATACTACGGCTTGTCGATAGATTTACCGTAGTATTTTTAATCATCGACCAAATTTAGAGACATAACTCTGGAGAATTTACATGAGCAATCAGTCCATTGTCGTTAAGCCCACTTCTACCTTCACTGGTGCAGAAATTGAAGGTGTAGATTTGTCTCAGCCTCTATCCGATGCAATCATCAAAGACATCCGTAATGCGCTTTTAAAATGGAAAGTCGTCTTCTTCCGCAATCAAAATCTCGATCATGCTGGTCAAGTTGCCTTCACTTCTCGGTTTGGCGAAGTCACCTTCGCACATCCTCACGAAGATGAACCGATCGCCGATCATCCTGAAATCCTCCCCATCGATCGCAGCCGCTACGAACGCCGCAATGGGTTACAGCGCTCCAGCTATGAAAGCCGTTGGCACACCGATGTCACTGCCGCCGTTAATCCTCCCGCAGGTTCAATTTTGCGGGCTGTGAATGTTCCTAGTGTTGGTGGTGATACCACTTGGACTAATTTGGTTGCTGCTTACGAAGGACTATCTGCTCCTATTCGTGAACTCGCTGATAAGCTCAAAGCGCAACATCACTTCAATGCTGGTTTGAATATTCCTAGCAATAGCAAACTCGCTGAACGGATTGCGAAGAATCCAATTGTTTCGATTCATCCTGTTGTGCGTGTGCATCCTGAAACTGGCGAAAAGGCTCTATTCGTCAATCCTGGATTCACTTCCCACATTATTGGACTCTCTCGCAAAGAAAGTAAGCTCTTGTTAGAGTTGTTCTTCAACCAAATCAAGAAGCCAGCCTACACCACTCGCTTCCGTTGGAACAATGGCGATATTGCTTTCTGGGATAACCGCGCCACTGCTCACCTAGCCCCTCAAGATCTCGATCATATTGAAGTCGAGCGCGTTCTCTATCGCACCACCATCACTGGCGATATTCCCGTCGGTCCCGATGGCTTCCGTTCGGAAATCGTTGAAGGTGAAGTGTTTAACAGCAACTTGCCTAGTGTTTTGCGGCAAAAAGTTGAAGAGTTGAAAGCAGAACCAGTTCTTGCCTAGAATCTAACTAACTGATGTTACGTGGAAGTCTATAGATTTGTATATCTAGCCAAATCTTTCCATGTAACATCAGCCCTATAAGTTTATTGACTTTGCGATCGCCAATAACTTCTTGAAACTCAACAACCAAGTAGATTTGTTATGCCCTGATCGCTTATCAATTTCTTCTATTGATATTTTTAAGAACGAAAATTCTTTCTGTACAGTTCTTGCATCATATCCCAGAACGAAGAATATCTATAAGCGCCAGGATTCTTATTCCCAAAATCCCAAGCTTCCCACTCATTTCTAGTATCCTTAATTATAGGATTGAGTAGAAACACATCACCATCTCTTGTAGAGCTAATCTGTAAAGCTGTTTTCATGTATTGAGATCTTGTCAAAAGTGGATCATCTCTATACTGAATATATTCCTCATCACTAATATCGTCATCATCGTCATCAATCCCCCAGATTTCTGCCCATTCCTCATCTATTCGCTCTTCATCACCATTCCAGATCTCTATCCATTCCTTATTCTCTTGAATGAACCATTTGATTTGATCTGTGCCATATAGCTCACAGTGTCGATTTAAGATAGTAAATCCATTTGAGGCGAGCAAAAAATTCTTATAACTTAATGGTAGTTTAGTTCTCAGTCTTTTTTCTAGTTTGTCAATATCATCCTCAGTTGCACTTTCCCAAAGACAAGACTTACTCTCTAAAGCTTCTGAAAATTCATACAAGTACTGCTCTAAATATTTGTCTTTTAGATTCTCAAAAATTGCTATATTCCATTTCTCTAAGAAATTATTCCAATCTTCTACTGTAGGAATAAATCTAAGCTCAGAACTATTATTTTTATCCAAAACCATTTTTGGTTTACCTAATCTTGAATAAGTAGAAAGACTAAAACGTATTTATCTTGTAGACATAAATTATGCTTTTAAAGCAATTACGGTTCAACTGCTTTATTGACGACAAAATACCGCAGATTTCTACTTTAAGTCAAGTGCGATCGCCACTCTTGTAGGTGAATTAATACAATGTAAAATACATTGAACGTATCTATAACGAAAAGAATAAAAAGAACAAAAAAATAAGAGATATGACAATATTCTATTACGCTTATGGATCGAGTTCGATCGCTTCCCACATTGCGATCGAGAAAAAATGCATAAACTAAGCGAAAATAGCATATATTTCCTCAGACTTGATCGCACTAAATAGCTTGCTGTAAGCGATCGCATTTCAATTACTTGTACTTTGCGATCGCCAATAACTTCTCCGAACTCAACAACTAGGTATATTTTTAGTCCCCAATCTCTTTTCATTTTGCCAATAGCTGTTAATCGCCAATGCGATACCAATAATGGTAAGCATAACGAAAGCCTAATCTCTCATAAAGACTGATAGCTGAAGAATTTGCGGCAACAACTTGCACAAAAGCTACCTTCGCTCCCATCTGACCGCCCCATTGTAGTATCTCCTCACATAGCTCTCTTGCAAGTCCCCTACGGCGAAAATCAGGAGATGTAGCTACGTCGAACAGTCCTAGTTGACCCTGCTCCAATACACCCAGACCACAGCTAGTAGGGAGTCCTTCTTGAGACTTCTTAATGGCGAAGGCACAGGGACTCTTAATGGACTGAAGCATCTTGAGGTGAATTGCTTGGGATGCTTCCAACTTGCCAGATACCTGCTGAAATATATTTAGCCACGACTCTGGGCTTGACGCACAAGTTGGTAATTCAGCTTGACGTTGGATATCAAGAGGTGTGGTCATCACCAGCGACATATCTACAAAGCGATAGCCTTTTTCTGCAAGTAAGCTATCAATTTGCGGTGGAGCAGATATGGATGTTAATCGAAATATTGGTTGTAGTCCACGATTCTGATAAATTTGCTTAATATGATTTACTTGAGGTTCTGATAGTTCTTCCGAGTCTTGCGTACAATTAGCTGAGTTAGCTCGCTTGGTATAGCCATCGGCAAAACGTAGATGCCAACCATATAAATCTTGGCTATCAAGGGAAGGCCATGCTGAGAAAGCAGCAGATTCAATAGATTCCATATCTGATCGCCCAACTTATTGTTTTAATAAGTAGCTAGGCATAAGTAAACTTAAAACCTAGAAGAGTATACCGCCCGCGCAGCGGGCGGTATACTCTCTGGTTTTGATTTTCAATTATACCGAACTACTTAATGCAATTGGATTAATTACTGGACAAACTATCGCAGAGTCCTAATTTAAGTCAAGTGCGATCGCTACTCTTGCACTGTAGGTGAGCTTTCGATCGCTTCCCATATTGCGATCGAGAAAATAGGAATTGAAGTATGAAGCTCAAATGTATGGGATCGAAGTATTACCAACACTTACAGCGCTTCGCACTCAAACCCAAACCAAGGAAATTTTTGAAAGCGTTGCTTCGCAACGCTTTCAAAAATTTCCTTGTGGTTCGTTTGATCGGTAATTGCTGTATTTCCAATGTCACTGATGCCGTAATTGGTGAGATAGGGAATAAAAAACAAACCCAGTAAGGTTTTGAGATTCCCAAAATGGCAACGCCATTTTGGGAATTGGTATAATTTGGGGCTTGCTTCAAGACAGGATCTAGTGGTAGGCTCATGGCAAGATAATCTACGATAATTTGCAGTATTTACCGTAAATTAAATACTGATAACTTAAACTTGCTGCTGCGGATTAATATATGACCATTCAAAAGGTTGGAATTTTGAGTCCAGGTGATATGGGACAGGTGATCGCCATCGTACTTTCCCAACATGGATTGCATACCTTGGCAGCCCTAGACGATCGCAGCGATCGCACGCGCCAGTTAGCGACTGAGGCGAAGATAGAGGATGTTGGTTCGCTCAAAAATTTGGTAATCGAAGCTGATCTGATCCTGTCAGTACTGGTTCCATCTGCTGCCACAGAAACCGCAGAGCAAATTGCGCCAATAATTCGGGCAGTCGGTAAACCCTTGCTCTATGTCGATGCCAATGCGATTGCCCCCGACCGTGTTAAACGAATCGGGCAGATTATCACGGAAGCAGGCGGGCAGTTTGTGGATGCATCGATTATTGGTCCACCACCACGGGTTCCCGACCAGACCCGCATTTATGCCTCTGGCACTCACGCAAATCAACTGCTTCCCCTGCGAGACTATGGACTGGATATTCGCGTTATTGGCGATGAAATTGGACAGGCTTCGGGACTCAAGATGTGTTACGCCGCTCTGACCAAAGGCTTAACCGCGATCGGAACTGAACTGCTGATTGCAGCGCATCAATTGGGCTTAGACGCTCCCTTAGAAGCGGAATTAAGCAATAGTCAATCAGGATTGTTGAACCATTTAAGTCGAGCGATTCCGAGCATGACACCCAAGGCGCATCGCTGGATTGGAGAAATGGAAGAGATTGCCGATACGTTTAAATCATTGGGATTAACGGAACACATCTTCCAAGGTGCGGCGGATATCTATCGCTTAGTCAAAGATACATCCCTCGGCAAAGAAACTCCTGAGGAACGCGATCGCGATCGCTCTCTCTCAAGTGATTACCACTCTTACAAACGAAATATAACGGTTTTCATTTTGCCGTAGGCAAAATGAAAACCACAAACCCTGAGTGTAATTGTTTTTCGTTTTTCAAACATTTATCCACTTTAATCATCTTGAACTCAATATTGACTCATGTAAGAAACATGATTGGGGGCACTGGTCGCTCAAGCAGTGATAAATAGCTGTAAAGCTTATCCAGCAAGGATTTATGGCAATTGACTGCAAAAATGTGAAAAGCTTGCCCAGAAATACTTTGAGTGACTCATCCCTCTTTTACAGTCCAGTGCCTGATTGGGCGATTGGCTCTAGTGTTTTTCCTTACTTTTCACGGGATCTTTAAAAGGCAGACCAGAAGAGACTTTCAGATAAAGGGTGCAGATGGGGTTAAAGTAGTAAAAATCAAGCAAAAGCAGGGAAGAAAAATGATGAACTGGTGGGACAAGAATTTTGCAAGTTGTGAATTAGGAGATGAGAGACTAAGCAACCGAGGGTACTCAATCGGACAAAAAAATAAGTCAAGGATTCGGGAAAGCGTTGTCCGAGATATTTAAGAGTGGCTCTGAGTTAAAAAGAGCTTATGAGTTTCGCCAATCGGAAAACAGAATTTAGCAGGATCATAAAACCACACTGTCAAATGACCAGTGAAGCCGTGGAAGAACAAGAATTGGTGTTGTGTATAGGAGATACTACCTATTTAGATTATGGCAAAATTAAAGCCAAACGGGAAGGGTATGGACCAACGGGAAATGGTGGGAACGGATTAATTCTGCACAGTGCCTTAGCGATCGCCCCCGAACAAGGACAAGTAATCGGGTTGTTATGGCAAAAATTGTGGAACCGAGAAGCGAAAGCAAAGCCACCGCAAGATGAAACCGCAGCAGCGAAAAAGCAACGACTTGCCCTTGCCCGAAAGGCAGCCCGACAAAGGTTATTCAAAGATAAAGAGTCTTATCGATGGGTAGAAGCGCTG
>NZ_ALWB01000145.1 GCF_000332215.1 Pseudanabaena biceps PCC 7429 | reverse complement strand
TCTAGGTTTTGGTTTTTAATTATGTCGAACTACTTAGCTGTTAAGGGTATTTCAATAAGAGAATGGTGGTGCTTTGCACCACCATTCTCTTATTGACGCAAATGCTCTGTCTCTAGGGATAGAGTAACCATGCAAATTTACCAATACCTAAGCCAAAATATAAGGCGATCGCAATGAGGAATAATATGCTGGAAGCAACCATCAGTAGGCGATCGGCAGTTGTTAAGGCGGACTCATGGAGATAGGTGCGTTGAGAACTCCCTGAAAAAGCTTTGGATTGCAGCACGATCTCTAATTTTTGGGACTTTGAGAGCGAATTTAAAATCAAAGGAATCGCAATCTTGGCATACACGCGCCCTTTTTGTAGCCATCCCATTTTCTCAAAGTTTAAACCCCGCAATCTTTGTGATTCGATAATTGACTGGGATTCTGCAAGTAAAAGCGGTACAAATCGTAAGGTTGACGAGAATATAAATACTATTTTGTAAGGAATTTTTGCTCTTACCATGCCCACTGTCATTTGATTGACATCGGTGGTAAAAATTGCCAGTGGAATTACTAAAATCATCGTCAAGGTTTTAAAAACGATATTCAAGCCATAGAGAGTTCCTTCCCAACTCATTTTTGCTCCGCCAATTAACCACCATGTATGGGGGATACTTACTAAGGTTGTTAATTCAGTTTTATGAGCCAGTAACTTAACCTGTTCCACATTAAAAAAGCCCATGCTCAAAATCAAAAAAATATAAAAAGGAATCATCAATTTAAAAACTCCCCCTAAATAATCAAGCTTGACTCCAGCAAACAAGCAGGAAATTATCATGCTCAGCATCAAAATGCCACCAGCGATCGGGCTTTCCCAAAGAAAGGCAAGGATAGTTATGGTGAGCATCATCAATAGCTTTGAGCGAAAATCTAGGCGCGTAAAGAGCGAATCATACTTAACGGTTTGTAGTTTCATGGTCTAAATTGGTCGTGGGGTAAGGATTATAAAGAGTAAAAAGCCCATACCGCTTGCTCCATCGATGGTACAGGTTTTATATTTAGCTACTTAGCGAAAAATAATTTGCGAATTCTGTGGCGGTAATTGAGTTATATTCCTGATCGCTATTTTTGCGCAGGTGTTGAGATAAAAATACTGATTGCGGTGGCGTGAGATAGGTGGACTTTAATAGGTCAGTTTGATGGTAGGCTTGGCGCAATGGGGCATCTAGTAGCAGCGTTCCTTTGCCCATCACGATCGCGCGATCGGCATATTCAGGCATGAGGTATAAATGGTGGGTGATGACAATTACAGTTTTGCCCATTTGGTGCAATTGCCGACTGACCTCTAGGATCGATGCAGCTCCCTGATAGTCTTGTCCTGTCGTTGGTTCGTCAAAAATAATGATCTCAGGATTCATCGCCAATAAAGCGGCAATGACGATCCTTCCCCGCTCTCCCTTGGGTAAAGATAATGGATGGGCATGACGGTGTTCCCATAGTTGCATTGCCTTGAGACTGCGTTCGGTTTCTTGCTGGATGCGCTCGCTTGTATACCCAAGAAAAGGCAAGGCGAAAGCAACTTCTTTCTCAACGGAAGTATTAAAAATTTGATTGTCAGGATTTTGGGCGAGATAGCCGATGGACTGCGCGAGATCACTCACCGATAAAGCTTGCGTGGGGCGATCGCCGACTAACACCTTGCCTGATGTCGGTTGCAGCAGATTGAGAAAATGCTTTACTAAGGTACTTTTGCCCGCGCCATTCTGCCCGACGATCAATACATATTCACCTTGCTGGATATCGAGGGAAACATTTTTGATAGCCTCTGTTCCGTCAGCATAGGTATGGTATAGATTTTGGACTGAGAGAATGGGGCTTTTACTTTTGAGGAATGGGGGCGTAAATATCGGTGGCACAATGGGCTGAAGGTGCGATCGCAATCCTGCGATCGCCATAATTCCCGATGACAAGGTAACAGGAATATTGGGTATCGCAATTCCCTTTTGCTGAATTTGGCTAAAGGCCTGTGCTACTTCAGGCGGACGTAGTTGATTTTGTTCGAGCAGATCGACCTGTGCATAGATTTCGGTGGGAGTCCCGACGGCTATCAATTGCCCCTCTGAGAGCAAAGCAAGGCGATCGCAAAATTCTGCCATTTCCTCAGCCGCATGGGAGACCATGACGATCGCCATGCCCAGTTCGTCTTTTAACGCCTTAACGGTAGCAAAAACTTCCTGCGCACCAATGGGATCGAGTTGGGAAGTGGGTTCGTCAAGGATGAGTAGAGCGGGTTTTAATGCTAGAGCCGCAGCGATCGCTAGGCGTTGTTTTTGCCCACCTGAGAGTTCTTGAGGATTCTTTTTTTCAAACCCTGCGAGGCGAACCGATGCAAGAACATCGGGAATCCTTTTTAAAATCTCGGCACGAGGAACACAGAGATTTTCGAGGGCAAAGGCGATTTCGTTTTCGACCGAGGTGGCGGTGATTTGCACTTCAGGATCTTCAAAGACGATGCCCACATGCCGCGCTAACTCGCTGACAGGATGTTCGAGGCTATCTAAACCTGCGATCGCGATATTCCCAAAAAAGCGACCTCCATAAAATTGGGGAACGATCCCCGTAAGAGCAAGACATAGAGTCGTTTTTCCTGCCCCAGTTGCGCCCACGATCCCTAAAAATTCCCCCTTTCTAATCGTTAAAGAAATATCCTTTAAGACTCTCTCCTTGGTGTTGGGATAGATATAAGAAACTTTATCGAGAATGGCGATCGCTTCCATAATATTCCATATATTTGTGCTTGCTAGTTGATGGCTAGCCTCATGATGCTCGGCTATTATTCTACTTTGTTACTTAGTTTGTTAAGTAGCTAGGCATAAGTAAACTTAAAACCCAGAAGAGCATATTGCCCGCATGGCGGGCGGTATGCTTTCTGGGTTTGTTTTTTAATTATGCCGAACTACTTAACTGATTTGGCGATCGCCTCTAGCACTTCATCACACCAGCCAACCCAGTCTTCTTGATAACGAATTGCCCGCCGAATAATCAGATGCATGTATAAATCCTTTAGCTCTAGGGATTCCAGATTTTTGGCAAAATGCTCATCCATTTTTTTGACATGAAGGGCCATGTTGGCGTGGAGTTGTCGCCGCCTTTCGATTTCGCGCATGGTCACTTGATGGGGAACTAAATGGGCGGCTAATCCCATTACGCCTAAATCTTCGCGCATGGCAGTTGGCTCAGTGGGTTGAACTAGCCAATCGGTGAGTTCTTTTAGCCCTTGATCGGTAATGGAATAGATTTTTTTATCTAGCCTACCAGTCTGTGGAATTGCCTCATAGGTGACACTGCCCTGCTTTTCTAGTTTGGCAAGTTCGGCATAAATTTGTTGCTGGCTTGCTTTCCAGAAACAACTGCCAAAACCTTCAGCAAATTCTTTGGCGACTTCATAGCCGCTAAGGGACTGCCGCGAGAGGAAAGCAAGGATGGTGTGTTTGAGTGCCATTACAAATTAAACCGCAAACTACTTGACGAATTTTATTGGTTAAGTATACATTATTTTTTGTATTCAAAAACTTGAATACAAAAAACGGAGTTAAAAATGCAGAGTGTTAATTCTCGTCAGCGGCTTAATGCTAGCTATCTGTATAAGCGGTACGGATCTTGGGCAGTGGTTACGGGTGCTTCTTCAGGGATCGGGCGCGAGATGGCGCTGCGACTTGCGGAATCAGGGCTAAATCTGGTTCTAGTTGCGCGGAGTCAAGATGTATTGGATCAAATGGCGGTTGATTGGCGCGATCGCTATGCGATCGAGGTAAAGGTTCTGGCGGTTGACTTGGCGATCGATTCGGGAACCAAAATAATTTTGGAAGTAACTCAAGATATTGATATTGGGCTACTCGTGGCGGCGGCGGGATTCGGGACTTCTGGCGCATTTATTGAGTCACCCATAGAAACTGAAATGGAAATGTTGAATGTTAATTGCCGATCGCTATTAGAACTAACTTGGCACTTTGGAAAACGTTTCGCTAGGCGCGGTAATGGCGGCATCGTGCTGATGAGTTCGATTGTCGGTTTTCAAGGAGCACCCTTTGCGGCGCACTATGCTGCGACTAAAGCTTATGTCCAAACCTTAGCCGAAGCCCTATATGTGGAACTTGCACCGATGGGAATCGATGTAATTGCCTCTGCTCCTGGTCCCACCAATAGCGGTTTTGCATCCCGTGCAGGAATGAAATTGGGAATGGCATTAAATCCTGTAGATGTGGCTCAGGCAACCCTAAATGCTTTAGGCAAAAAGCCCACAATCCTTCCAGGATTCATCTCTAAACTGTTGACCTATTCCCTCGCATTTTTGCCGCGTTGGGTGAGGGTGCAGATTATGGGGGGCGTAATGCGAGATCTGACTAAACATCAAAAAGGTTAAAACCCCATGAGCATTAGATTTCCAGTTCAATATTTGCCTCTAACGGCGATCGCGATCGCTTCCTTAAGCATTGGTGGTATCGCCTATATAAACCTCTCCCCAAAATCCATTCAACCCGTTATTTCCGAAACTGCACCCAAATTAGAAACAGTTTCAGCATTGGGCAGACTGGAACCCGATGGCGAAGTGATTAAGGTATTTGCACCGACAACGGGCGAAAGTGCGCGAATCGAGCGGCTCAATGTCCAGCATGGGCAACAAATTCGCAAGGGTGATGTGATTGCCTATCTTGATAACTATGCTTCGCGTGCGGCGGCTTTGAGGGAAGCACAGGAACGAGTTGCCGTCGCTGAAGCACAATTACGGCAAGTAGAAGCAGGGGCAAAGTCGGGACAAATTGTGGCGCAACAAAGAGTCGTCGATCGCATCCAAGTAGAGTTACAAACGGAAACTGCTGCTCAAGAATCGGCGATCGCAAGGTTAGAAGCGGAACTTCGCAACGCGGAACTAGAGGATCGGCGGTATCAATATCTTAAAACGGAAGGTGCGGTTTCTGCTTCCCTGCGCGATAGCAAACAGTTAACTAGCGATACAGTACGTCAACAACTAAATGAAGCGAAGGCGCAGTTATCCCGCATCGTGCGATCGCGGCAGTCCCAAATCGCTGAGTCCCGCGCCACCCTCGACCAGATCGCCGAAGTTCGTCCTGTGGATGTGGAATTAGCGCGATCGCAGGTTGCTCAAGCAGAGGCAGGTGTAGCAAGGGCAAAGGCCGATCTCAATTTAGCAATAGTGCGATCGCCCCAAGATGGTCAGGTTCTCAAAATCCATACCCGTGCTGGGGAATTAGTGGGAACTAGCGGAATTATTAGTTTGGGACAGACTCAACGCATGGTTGCCGTTGCTGAGGTCTACGAACTGGATATCAACCGCGTCAAAATTGGTCAATCTGCCACTGTAATCAGCAAAAATAATGCGTTCCCTGAAATATTGCGCGGCAAAGTGAAAGAAGTTGGCTTGCAGATTAGTAAAAAAGATGTCTTAAATACCGATCCTGCTGCTCAGTTTGATGCGCGAGTTGTAGAAGTGAAAATATTGCTAGATGAGCCTTCTAGCCGTTTGGTTGCAGGCTTAACCAATCTCAGCATTCAAGCCGCGATCGATGTTCGGGATTAAGTAGCGATTGTGAGGAGATCCCCCCCAGCCCCCCTTTACAAGGGGGAGAATTAATTAAATTTTCTTCTTCCCCCTTTACAAGGGGGATTGAGGGGGATCATTAGCATCTTTAACCATTGAAAATGATTTCCTAACCTAGAGAGTTATGACCAAAATCATAGATAAACCTATAAATATCACCACAAAATCCAAAAAGAAGAAACCACTTTTTCTTTCTTGGTTGCAATTGCGGAAAGAGCGAGTGCGTCTGTTAGTAGCGATCGCGGGAATTAGTTTTGCTGATGTACTGATGTTTTTGCAAATGGGATTTCGGGGCGCATTATTTAGCAGTGCCGTAGAACTCCATCACAGCATCAATGGCGAAATCGTCATTTTAAGCAGTCGCTACCGATCGCTAATTTCCCTCGATCGCTTTACCGATCGCCGCCTTTACCAAGCCGCAGGCTTATCGGGAGTGCAATCAGTAAGTCCGATTTATCTCAACTTCATTCAATGGCGCAACCCTTACAACAAAGAGATATGGGATATATACGCCATTGGTATTAATCCCGAACATCAAGTTTTAAATATCCAAGGAGTTATCGAGAATCGCCAAAAACTGCGCGAACCCGACACTGTTCTTTTTAATTCTGGATCGCGAAATGAATTTGGGGCGATCGCTAAAAACTTTAAAGCAGGCGAATCCATCGTTACGGAAATTGACGAACGCCAATTTCAAGTGCGCGGACTATTTCAACTCAGCCCCACCTTTGGCATTAATGCCCATCTCGTCACTAGCGATATTAACTTTTTGCGAATGGTGCGATCTCGTCAGGGTGGACTAATCGATATCGGCGTAGTCAAGCTCAAGCCCGATGCCGATGTTAATAAAGTCTTATCAGAATTGCGATCGCTCCTTCCCAACGATGTCAAAGTCATGACGAGACAAGATTTCGCCAAAGCCGAAGTAGCCTTTTGGAATGCCAGTACACCCGTAGGCTATACCTTCGATCTCGGTGTCGTAATCGCCTTTATTGTCGGAGCTGTAATCGTCTATCAAATTCTCTATAGCGATGTCACCGACCATTTACCCGAATACGCCACCCTCAAGGCGATGGGATTTCGCGATCGCTATTTATTGATTGTCGTCTTCCAAGAATCACTCATCCTCGCTGTCCTCGGTTTCATTCCCGCCACCGCAATGGCATGGGGAATTTACGAAATCACCCATATCGCCACTCTTTTACCAATGGCAATGGATGCAGGACGCATTACGTTTGTATTCGTTCTAACTGCCATCATGTGTTCCGTTTCCGCCGCAGTTGCTGTGAGAAAGATTCAAACTGTGGATCCTGCGGATATTTTTTGATTGGTAATTGGTGATTGTTGATTGGTAATTGGTGATTAGTGGCTGATAATTCGCAATTCATAATTCGTAATTCATAATTCCAAAACAATGTCCTTGCAATTCGCTATTTCTGTAACGCAACTGAATCATTATTACGGACAGGATGCTCTCCGTAAGCAGGTTTTGTTTGATATCAATCTGCAAGTCGATCGCGGTGAGATTGTGATTATGACGGGACCTTCGGGTTCGGGGAAAACGACTTTGCTCACGCTCATGGGTGGCTTGCGATCGCCTCAAGAGGGTAGTCTTAAGATTTTAGGACAGGAATTGCTTGATTCTATTCCTGACCAAATGACTCTGATTCGGCGCAATATTGGTTATATTTTCCAAGCCCATAATCTCTTGAACTTCCTCACCGTTTATCAAAATGTGGAAATGGCGCTAGAACTGCATGATGTCACGGCAGAAGAAGCAGATCGACGGATTCGTGAGGTCTTAGATTCTGTAGGTTTATCTCATCGACTGGATTACTATCCTAGCGATCTGTCGGGCGGACAAAAGCAGCGAGTGGCGATCGCCCGTGCGTTGGTAGGACAACCCAAGATCATTCTTGCCGATGAACCTACGGCGGCGCTAGATAAAAAATCGGGGCGTGATGTGGTGGAGATTATGGAGAAATTAGCCAAACAGCAAGGCTGTACGATTCTCCTTGTGACCCATGACAACCGTATTCTCGATTTAGCCGATCGCATTATTTACATGGAGGATGGAGTCTTAATGCCTCGGGCGGCGTAATTTGCTGTCGGGCGATCACACTATCTTTACCCCAATTTGCCGTAAACTCATAGAAAATTTATCTGATTCATCCACATATTTTTTATGATCGCCAATTCTCCCATCGTGAAACCAGAAAGCAAGACAGACCTGCCCGATGATTGGCTCTACGATCGCTCGGTTTTAGGATGGCTACTCAATCCGACCCTAAGCAAGCAGCTACCGTTTCTATACCAAATTTTTGCTCTGTATTGTAATTTGTATTTCAATCTCACAGGCAAAAATTATCTCAAGGGTGGGAGATCGTTATTTAGATTTTTATCAAATATTTTTTCGCAAACATCTCCCGATCGCTATCTAGAATTAACCCTATCTGGCTATCAAGTTTTTCTCAATCCTACCGATATGCGACTCTTTCAGGTCGTCAACGAGTTAGCCAGCCAAGAAACTGATACGCGAATTTTACCGAAGCTACTTGCTGAAGGCGATACCTTCCTCGATGTTGGGGCAAATCATGGCAGTTTTGCGATCGTTGCTAGTAAGTTAGTTGGCGCGACGGGTTTTGTATTAGCTATAGAACCTCAGCCCCGACTAGCTAAGGCCTTAGAAAAATCATTGACCGCAAATGCTCTGTGCAAATTTCAGATTCACCAGATCGCCGTTGGAAATAAGGACGGAGAGATAGAACTCCTAGTACCAATTGGTACATCGGGATCGGCAGGTATTTTTCCAGAACATTCGGCAACCCATCATCATAATGTGATTAAGGTTCCTCTAAAACGCTTTGATGATTTTGTGAATTGGCAAGGTTTTACAGGCAAAGTTTTGCTAAAACTAGATGTGGAAGGGAGTGAATGTGCTTTTCTGGCTGGAGCGAGCCAAATGATCACCACCTTAAAGCCTACTTTAATTATTGAAGTGCATCCCACCAGCTTGAAAGCGGCAGGTGCTTCGGGTGACAAGCTCAAGCAATTATTGCAAGATTTAGGTTATAACCGCTATGCCGAAATAAACGATAGCGATCGCCTGTTCCCCCTAGAGGACTTAAACACCAATATTCAACGAAATGTTGTCATGATGATGGCATAGCCCGTAAAAAAAAGAGCGCATAGCGCTCTTTTTTATCTGTGCAGAATTTAAAGGCTATTCCATAATCCCTAAAATGGGGCGATGGCTGGGATTGCTTAATTGAGGTGCGATCGCCGCAGATGAATATAAATTAGGATTGGACTGAGCTACTAGGCTGAAGGCTTCGCGGACTTGTTCAGTCACAGCAACCGTTTTCACATCGTAGGTTTGAGTTGCTAGCTTCGGATACATACCGATCGCCACAATGGGCACAATCAAACAAGCGGCGATGAATACTTCACGGGGCTTGGCATCGCTAACATATTTCTCAAGGGATAAAGTAGGATTGGTTTCTCCATAGAAAACCTGACGCAAAGTTGAAAGCAGATAGATTGGCGTGATGATTACTCCAACTGCCGCTAAACCGATCGTCACGATTTTAAAGCTAGAGGAATAGACATCGCTGGTACTAATGCCGAGAAAAATATTGAGCTCGCTGACAAAGCCGCTCATCCCTGGTAGGGCTAAAGATGCTAAGGCGGAAGCAGTCATCAGGGCAAAGGCTTTGGGCATGATCTTCGCAATGCCGCCCATCTCATCCATCATCAAGGTATGGGTGCGATCGTAGGTTACACCCGCAAGGAAGAATAGAGCCGCAGCAATTAAACCGTGGGAGATCATTTGCAGCAATGCGCCACTTACACCGAGATCGTTAAATGAAGCTAATCCCAGAAGAATAAAGCCCATATGCGAGATCGATGAATAGGCTAAGCGGCGTTTGAGGTTTTGTTGGGCAAAGGCAGCCATTGCGCCATACACAATACCCACAGCCCCTAAAATCGCAAGCAAAGGCGCGAAATAAACATGGGCATTGGGCAACATTTCAATATTGAAACGAATTAAGGCATACCCACCCATTTTTAATAGGACTCCAGCTAACACCATCGATACTGGTGCCGAAGCTTCCCCATGGGCATCGGGTAACCATGTATGCAATGGGAAAATTGGTAGTTTCACCCCGAAGGCAATCAAAAAACCTGCATAGGCAAGCAGCTCAAAGGCGATCGGATATTGTTTCATCCCCAACTCGGCGATGTTAAAGGTAATGTTATCGCCATAAAATGCCATGGCTAACCCAGCGACAAGAATAAAAATCGAACCTAGGGCAGTGTAGAGAATGAACTTAGTGGCAGCATAAAGACGTTTTGACCCACCCCAAATTGAAATCAGTAGATATACGGGAACCAGTTCCAATTCCCACATAAAGAAGAATAGTAATAAATCTTGAGCGGCAAACACGCCAATCTGAGCGCTGTATAAACAGAGCATCAAGAAATAAAACAGGCGAGATTTTTTGGTTACAGACCAACTAGCGAAAATGGCTAAGGTCGTTACTAATCCCGTTAATACTATTAGTGGCATTGATAGCCCATCAACAGCTAAAGCCCAATTCAAACCTAGCTGGGGAATCCATGCATAGCTTTCAGACATCTGGAAAGCTGCCTCATGCAGATTGTATTGACTCCAGAATGCGTAAATTATGAGCGAAAGTTCGATAAATCCTACTGCCATGGCATACGATCGCACATTCTTCGCATCCTCGTACTTGTCAGGAATGAAAGGGATGGCGAAGGCGGCTATGAGAGGAAACAGAAGGATTGTTGTAAGCCAAGGAAATTCTGCAACAGACATGATGAGGATAATTACTTACTCGTTAAGTCCATTGTATGAAGAATTTGTTAACTTGTATTAAGTCTTTTGATATAAAAGTTAATAAATCTTCAAATCATCATAATAGACTCAAAGCTATATCCAAGCTTGTTTTCTAGGTTTTACATGGTTATTCATCTATAAATTATCATTGTATTTGCGAATACCATTAGCTTATGACTATCGTTTATGGATATTTCTCAAGATTTACAGGCTCTAGTCTTATTCTTTTAGGCAGGCTGAGCTTGCAGGTTTTAGAATTTACTGTTTAATTATTGCGCTTAGAATTGCACTTAGAATTGCGACTTAATACCAAGTTATAGCTATTTCACTTAATCAAACCCAATAGAGAGTGGCGGCGCGAAGCGCCGCCACTCTCTATTGGGTTTGATGCTTGTCCTAACATTACTGACTATAGCTATAAGCAATGGCTACGCCATTTCTTAACTTGAAAACCCTTACTAGGTTTAGTTTTTAATTTACAAAATTGTTGTCACACTTTCGTGAATTGCTATAACGTGAGTTTGGGATAATTGGAAACGGGCTTTGATAAAGGGTTTGCTACGCAAACCCTTTATCAAAGCCCAAAAGTAAAAGCCTTGCTAAACAAGGCTTTTACTTTTGGGCTTTTAAAATTTGCCAGTTTAACCCGAACTGACGTTATTTAACTGTTTACTTTCTCGTAGCAAGTGCGATCGCGAGACAATTTCTATTAAGATCGAGTTTCTATAAAAATTCTAATTAAGCTGTAGTGGCTTTGCCACCATAGTTTATCTCCACTCACCTTATACGCTCTCAAAACACAAATGAAGACTTGGCTCAAACCCGCTCAGCGACTTGAAAAACTCCCTCCATATGTTTTTGCCCGCTTAGATGAGTTGAAGCTACGAGCGAAAGAGCAAGGTTTAGATTTGATCGATTTGGGTATGGGCAATCCCGATGGTCCAACCCCAGCACCAGTGGTTGAAGCCGCTATTTCGGCGCTCCAAAATCCTAAAAATCACGGCTATCCTCCCTTTGAAGGGACGGCTAGTTTTCGTCGAGCCATTACCGATTGGTATAAGCGTCGCTACAACGTGCAGTTGGATTCAGAAGGAGAAGCTCTGCCCCTCATTGGCTCTAAAGAGGGGTTAGGACATTTGGCGATCGCCTATATCAATCCAGGGGATCTCGTTCTTGTCCCCAGTCCCGCCTATCCTGCTCATTTTCGCGGTCCTTTATTAGCGGGTGGGGAGATCTATGAAATGATCCTCAAGCCCGAACAAGACTGGTTGATCGATCTATCGGCAATTCCCGAAGAAATCGCCCAAAGGGCTAAAGTGATGTACTTTAACTATCCTGCTAACCCTACAGGGGCGATCGCCCCCCGCGAATTTTTTGAAGAAGTCGTCGCCTTTGCCAAGAAATACGAGATTCTTTTGGTGCATGATCTCTGCTATGCCGAACTTGCTTTTGATGGGTATCAACCAACGAGTTTGCTGGAAATCGAAGGCGGTAAAGAAGTGGGTGTAGAGTTTCATACCCTCTCCAAAACCTACAATATGGCGGGCTGGCGCGTCGGCTTTGTGGTGGGCAATCGCCATATTATTCAGGGGTTGCGGACTCTGAAAACTAACCTCGATTATGGGATTTTTTCGGCGATTCAAGTCGCGGCGGAGACTGCCTTACAACTGCCTGACAAGTACCTCGAAGAAGTCTGCGATCGCTACAAGGAACGTCGTGATTTCTTGATCGCAGGATTGGGCGAACTGGGCTGGGAGATCCCTAAAACCTATGCCACGATGTATCTGTGGATTCCAGTGCCAGTGGGGATGACCTCTGCGGACTTTGCCTTAAAGGTATTAGAAAGTACGGGTGTCGTCTTTACTCCTGGTAGTGCCTTTGGGCAAGGTGGTGAAGGCTATGTCAGAATTAGTTTGATCGCCGATTGCGATCGCTTAGGCGAAGCGCTAAATCGACTTAAGCAAGCAGGAATACGTTACAAGTAAAAAGGAAAAGGGAAAAAGTGTTTAATTTGTTGCCGTTTGCTTTTGAATTTACCTCTCCAGGACCGATCGCCTTTGAAATTGGCTCGATTTCCATCCGTTGGTACGGTTTGCTAATTGCCTCCGCAATTATCTTGGGCACTTTACTAGCCCAAACCCTTGCCAAAAAGCGCAATGTCGATCCAGAAATAGTTGGCGATTTAGCGATCTGGCTTGTCGTCGGAGCAATCCCTTGCGCCCGCTTTTACTACGTCCTGTTTGAATGGCAGCGCTTCCAAGTGCAACCTTGGTACAAAGTATTTGCCATCTGGGAAGGTGGGATTGCGATTCATGGGGCAATTATTGGAGGGGCGATCGCTGCAACTATATTTTGCAAACGCCAACAAATTTCCACATGGTTGATGGCAGATATCATCATGCCTGCGGTGATTTTAGGACAAGCGATCGGTCGGTGGGGTAACTTTTTTAATTCTGAAGCTTTTGGCAGCCCCACAGATTTACCTTGGAAATTATTTATCCCTGTGAATCGCCGCCCCCCAGAATTGATGAATGAAGCTTACTTTCATCCCACTTTTTTATACGAATCCCTTTGGAATATCGGTGTATTTGCGCTCTTAATATTTACCTTCTTGAGGTTCCCTAAACTGAGAACTGGCACAATTACGATGATGTATGCGATCGCCTATAGTATCGGTCGGTTTTGGATTGAAGGCTTACGCACCGACAGTTTAATGGTAGGTCAGCTTCGTACCGCACAGATCGTTAGTCTCGTATCGATCGCGGTGGGGACTTTAGGCTTAGTTTGGCTCTATGGATTGCGTCGCCGATTCCCCGATACGACACCCAAAGAAATTCCTACGGAAAGCCTCTAGGTTTTAGATTCACTATCGCGATCGCTAGAAACAAGCTTCTATAAAATTTTTAAGTAGCTAGGTACAATTCAATATAAAACCAAAGACTAGTAGCACCCACATAGCGATCGCTATTGGTCTCGAATCTAGCCTCTTATCCCCTTCCCCCTATCATCAAAAACAAGGATTAGACGTTGCGCCGCAACGTCTAATCCTTAACTGGGAAGGGATTAAGAAGATTTGTAAGGTTTTCTAAAAATAATTTTTCGCAAATAGCTTTATAAATGAAAAAACTGCCGCATACAGATCCTCGTGAAATGGTGGAAACTGCATTTCTTGCCAGTACCACTGCCATGTTGTTTTTAGTCAACTATTACTTTCCCCTTGGACCTCTGTTGCGAATGCTTTTCCCATTGCCCACGGCTTTAGCTTATTTGCGCTGGAATAGTCGTGCTGCTTGGATGGCGATGGTAGTCACATCCCTACTACTGGCGATCCTGATGGGGCCAACCCGCAGTATTCAATACATTGTGCCCCATGGTTTAGTTGGAGTTACCCTCGGCTATCTTTGGAAACGCGATTTTCCTTGGTCTGGTTCCCTTAGCATTGCCACCATAATTGGCTCCGTTGGTACGGCTTTTCAATTTGTATTTTTATCGGTTTTATTGGGCGAAAATGTCTGGACTTATTCGATCGTGCAGATTTCTGCATTTCTCAATTGGTTGATGCAACTGTTTGGCTCCCTCGAACAGCCAGACTTCGCGATGATCCAAGCCTTTGCGATCGGCTCAATACTTATTAGCAATTTAGCCTACCAATTACTCGTCCATTTAGTCGCTTGGATCGTACTAGATCGGATTGGTAATCCCATTCCCCATCCCCCCAAGTGGCTAGAATCTTTATTAGCCTAAAAATTAGCTTAAAAATCAGCTTAAAAATCAGCTTAAAAATGTCGTTCTTCTTTAATCTTGTTTTGTTAAGTAAGTGGGCTTAATTAAATACAAAATCCTAAAACCTGCGGCGCAAGCGCAGCTTGCGCCGCA
>NZ_ALWB01000144.1 GCF_000332215.1 Pseudanabaena biceps PCC 7429 | reverse complement strand
CTAAATATTCTCCTTTTCATTCTCTTGGATTTGCCCAGTTCTCCATTCTCTGGGTTACTTTTTCCTGCTCTTTTTCTGATTAGCTTAATCAACTTAGTCTAAACTCCAGTCTTTGGGCTGCTGTCTCAAAACTACTGATCCGCTCGTGACATAACGGGATTGCCCAACTCCCTGACATTTCTGGTACCCATCCCAAGGTGCTGTAGTCATGCCCCAACACAATTGGTTTGTTGCCTTCAACCAAATTCGGTTGATGCACAAAACTCCTGTCTTTTAGCGTTTTGGCATGGGGTCTTCCCCACCCTGTATGGTCTCCTGCTAGCAAGGGGCGAATGTCTTTGGGTATTTGTTCTACACATAGTCGTCTAAGCCTTCCTCGTCTCGGACGACTATCTTTTAGTGATTCATACAGGCTTGACCATTTCCGCCGATACACCGCAGATAACGATAATTCTGCAAATGATTTCACGCTTGGACTGGTTAACACTGCATCCATTAAGTCAAATATTGCATCTCTTCCATTTCCTAAAAAATTAATATGCCTGTTGACGAAAGTTCTGTAGTTTATCAATAATCATGACTGTAGATGTGCTTTTTCTTTTTCTATCTACTTTAGGCAGTTTGTATCTCTTTTACTCTGCCTTTTTTCCTTTTTTAGTCTAAACTCCAGCCTTTTAGGGATTGAAACATCCGAATCCGCAGAAAGCGATCGCTCAGATCAGGAGCTTCAAAACCTCTGAAACCCTTTTAGGGATTGAAACCAAGACTTGATCGGTTTGGGGCGAATCTACCTGGGCTTCAAAACCTCTGAAACCCTTTTAGGGATTGAAACAGATCGTGGCATTGATGACACCGCAATACTCGCTGCTTCAAAACCTCTGAAACCCTTTTAGGGATTGAAACTTGCCATCGGCATAAAAGAATCTAACCTTACAAAAGAAGCTTCAAAACCTCTGAAACCCTTTTAGGGATTGAAACCTAGTGGAAGAATCCAAACCCGTTCTAGTGGAAGTAGGCTTCAAAACCTCTGAAACCCTTTTAGGGATTGAAACATTTCCGAATGGCTAACACAGCAAGCATCAGTGGGCGCTTCAAAACCTCTGAAACCCTTTTAGGGATTGAAACCGTTTATTTGGCGAATACGCAGATTGGGATGAACGCTTCAAAACCTCTGAAACCCTTTTAGGGATTGAAACGTAGTCGGCGTAGCGGCGGAATGTTATGTGGAATGCTTCAAAACCTCTGAAACCCTTTTAGGGATTGAAACGGATTTGCGACTGATGAAACAATACTAATGGAAGAGCTTCAAAACCTCTGAAACCCTTTTAGGGATTGAAACATTTTATGCGATCGCCATTGGACACCAGGCGACGCGCTTCAAAACCTCTGAAACCCTTTTAGGGATTGAAACAAAAATTCATCGGGGAAATTAGTAATTCCTCAATCGCTTCAAAACCTCTGAAACCCTTTTAGGGATTGAAACGGCTGCTCAGCATCCACAGATACATCAATGATGCGCTTCAAAACCTCTGAAACCCTTTTAGGGATTGAAACTATTCACACTATAGCGATGAACCTACAAAGAAGATGCTTCAAAACCTCTGAAACCCTTTTAGGGATTGAAACGGGATTTATAATAATCCAACTTGGATTTAAAGTCTGATGGCTTCAAAACCTCTGAAACCCTTTTAGGGATTGAAACTCTCTCTCTAGAGTGCATGGAATAGCATCAGGATCGGCTTCAAAACCTCTGAAACCCTTTTAGGGATTGAAACCTCTCTAACACCTACCGAAAAAGAAATAATCGATGAAGCTTCAAAACCTCTGAAACCCTTTTAGGGATTGAAACGGCAAGGTGTATAAGGATATGACTGAGCAGCAAGGCTTCAAAACCTCTGAAACCCTTTTAGGGATTGAAACTTGAATAACAAGGTCATTACCCTTTACCACAGGGCTTCAAAACCTCTGAAACCCTTTTAGGGATTGAAACTCAAAGATCGCCACTAAACAAAATCAATAGGTGGGCGGCTTCAAAACCTCTGAAACCCTTTTAGGGATTGAAACTAGTTCCTTGTCGGTCATCAGTTTGACCGTTCGGGCAAAGGCTTCAAAACCTCTGAAACCCTTTTAGGGATTGAAACTGTGGTAGTCCTAAAAAGGAAAGGACGCACACGGAGGTAAAGAAGTGTTGTAATGATGAATAAAATTCCAAATGGCACCAATGTGATTTTCCAACTTCTTAGAAAAGGATAAGGTCTTTCTAACTAGTCTAGATACTCGTTGACGTAACGTACAGTTGAATCGCTCAATATAGTTGGTCTTTCCCGTTCTTTACCGACTGCCCTATGACGTTTGCTGGGAAGGACAACTGGATAAGACGAGTAGAAATCAGTGTAAATAATCGCACATTGTCGATAGACACTAGGCAACGATTCCCATAACTTTTGAGCTGAGTCCCCAGAGCGATCGCCAATATAACAACCGACAATTTCACGAGTCTCGGCATCAATGGCAAGCCATACCCACTGTTTATTGCCTTTGTCGTCCACAAAAGACCATAATTCATCCATCTGTACGATCAAACGGCGTTTTGGTTTTGGTTCTACCTCCACCTGCTGAGGAACGTTTTCATATTTATGATTGACGTAACTCTGCAACCATTTCTCTGAGACCTTGAGGACTCTAGCTATTCCAGCTAGTGGGATTTTTTCTAGCAGTAGTCTCTCTAAAAGGTCATAAGTGTCTTGGATACGCTCTGAAACTCTCTGCCACTGTGGATTTTCTACAAATTGACGACCACAGTCCCGACATTTATAATTTTGTTTGCCATGCCGAGTACTACCGTTTTTAACCACTGATACGGACTGGCAGGATGGACATGATGGACTTGATGGACTTGACTCTGACATTGCTTTAATCTGTAACAACCATCTAGATATTTTCCCTCATCCTTTCCTTTTTAGGACTACCGAAATGGCGTAGCCATTTCTTAACTTGAAAACCCTGACTAGGTTTAGTTTTCAATTAACGAAAGTGTGACAAAACTTTCGTTAATTGGTATAAAGCGCTGTAAAAACAGAGGCAAAGCCTGTAGCGCGCGCGTAGCGTGCACTACAGGCTTTAAGATCTCTTAGCTACTTATCACTAAATTCCATATACAAACTTTTGAAAGCTTCAATCACATCAGGTGACAAGTTCTTTTCCCGATCGCGATAAAAATTTTGAAACTCGGCAATCGGATCGAAGCGATCGTAGTCTGGAGGATCTGGTAACTTCGCCAATTCATTCACGATTAATTTTGGTTCCACCATTACGGCTTGAGGACAGGCTTTCCGCACCCGATCAGCCAGTCCTATGGGCGGCGTATCAACAGCGATCGCAAATTTGAGATAGCCCTCATAGTCGCGATGGATTTCTAGCTGCTCGTCTAAAAGATCGATATGGCATTCCACTTTTTTGAGAGGCTTTTGACAAGTAAGAGGCTGAAATTGTACCTTGGCAGGTCTTCCCGTCTCGACTTCGATTACATTAAACCCTTTTTCTTCGCCAACTTCGCCAAAGTCTACTTGAATTACCGAGCCTGCATAGTAGGTTGGCGCAGCATTGGGAATTTGTTGCGGTCGATGAATATGCCCCAAGCCGACATACTGAGATTCTGAGGGAATAGATTGTCCTGAAAGACTGTAAATATCTCCGCTATAGAAAGCAGCTTCTGAACCTGCAAACTTCGCTCCCTCAATGGTCATATGCGCCATCATTATATTGACGGCATCGCTTTTAAAGCCTGTTGCGAGATCTTGAAGAATAGAAGTAACCGTAGTCTTATAGTCAGCTCTCTGCTGGAAAGCATCTAAATTCCACATGTCATCGGATGTTAATAATCTTCTTTCCGAGGCAAAGGGCATGGCCGCAACGCATAGTTTGCCACTGGCGGTCTCAAGGTTTACCAATCCGCCATCCTCTGCCAATCTCGGTTTGCCTAAGGCTCTCACCCCTGCGAGGGATAGCAAATGGGCGAGGCTATCGATCCGATTGGCGGAATCATGATTTCCTGCGATCGCTACCGAAGGAATGCTCAAGCGATTGAGCTTATAGAAAAATTCATAGGCAACTCGCTCAGCATCGGTTGTGGGGTTCGGCACATCAAAAATATCACCTGAGATGATCACCGCATCCACTTCATACGCTTGGGCATAGTCCAGAATTTCATTTAGAGCAAATTCGATCTCAGGAGTGCGATCTACTCCTTTTAATTTCCTGCCCAAATGCCAATCAGAGGTATGAATTAAACGCATAGTCTTAATTTCTCAAACAAATTGGTCTTTTTCACCGATCTCTTTAATTTTAAAGGTTTTTCGATGCAGATCGCTGTAACCAAGGTTGGTGATCGCCTGTCGATGTTTAGCCGTACCATAGCCCTTATTGGTCGCCAGATCATAATCTGGATAGCTATTGGCAAGTTCAATCATTTTGCGATCGCGCCATACCTTCGCGACGATGCTCGCCGCCGCAATCGATATGGATAGAGAATCACCTTTAATTACAGTAGTTTGAGCAAGGGGTGGAATCAATTTAAATCGCAAAAGTTGATTGCCATCGATTAAGCAGTGATCGGGTTGTGGTTGTAACTGAGCGATCGCCCTTTCCATGGCTAGCAAACTTGCCCCCAGAATATTCATGTGATCGATTTCCACTACGGACGCAGTGCCAATGGCACAGGCGATGGCAACTTCGCGAATCAGCAGATCTAGTTTTTCGCGCTTTTGCGGTGACAATTTTTTGCTGTCGGTCACGCCGAGATTTTCTAAATTCGCTAATTGGGTGATTGGCAAAATTACCGCCGCCGCCACTACTTCCCCAAACAAGGCTCCCCGCCCCACCTCATCTACACCTGCTACGGGATGATGGGCAATCTCTAGCGATCGGATCTGTTCTTTTTCCACAGGATTTAAATTAAATTATGCTCTACCGAATATCTTAAGTGCTTGTGCAAAATAAATTACCCAAACCCGTAAAGTTGCGCCCCTACGGGGCGCAACTTTACGGGTTTGGGTTTGTAATTAATTATGCCCAGCTACTTAGAATGCAATGAGAACGCAATAAGAACGTCATAAGAGCAAAATATCTAGTCAGGATTTAAAACAGGACACAAACTAAAGCTAGCGATCGCTACAGATAGGGATTTTAATCGCAAATTCCGTGCCTAAGTCGGGAGTAGACATACAAGTTATTTCCCCGTGATGCTTGGCTTTCACGATCTGATAGCTAATAGACATCCCCATCCCCGTTCCTTTGCCTGCGGGTTTAGTTGTAAAAAAGGGATCGAAAATCTTCGGTTGAATTGCTTCGGGAATGCCCGAACCATTATCGGCAATATCGATTTGTACCCAACGCGAATCGATAGTCGATGTCCGAATTGTAATCTGACCTTGGCGATCGCTTTCCCCCTTGGTCTGGTGATTGGATTGCTTATTATGCAGTTCTTCTAAGGCATCGATCGCATTGGTCAAAATATTCATGAACACTTGATTGAGTTGTCCTGGATAACACTCAACTTGGGGCAAGTTGTAATCGTATTCCCTGATTATTGCGATTTCAGGACGGTCTTTTTTGGCTTTAAGGCGATGCTGCAAAATCATAATCGTATTATCTAGCCCCTCATGAATATCGGCCGCTTTACAATCTGATTCATCAATTCGGGAGAAGTTACGTAATGACAGTACAATCTGGCGAATGCGATCGGTTCCCACCTTCATCGAATCGATCGTTTTGATCAGATCCTTTTGCAAAAAATCTAGATCGATTTCAGCGGCTAAGGATTGGATTTCTGTACTCGATTCGGGATATTGCTGCTGATATAGGGTGAGCAACCTGAGTAAGTCCCGAGCATAATTCTGAACGTGGGGAAGATTGCCGTGGATAAAGTTAACGGGATTATTAATTTCATGGGCGATACCTGCCACTAATTGACCCAAGACAGACATCTTCTCACTCTGCACCAATTGGGCTTGAGTCTGGTTCAAAACCTGCATTGTTGCTTGCAATTCTTGAGTCTGTTGTCTGAGCTGAGCCTCGGATTCGCGTAATTGCTGGGCTTGAGCCTGCGTTTGGCGTTCGCTTTCCTGTGATGCGAGGAGACGACGGTCGAAAAAGGATGTCAATAAGGCTCCTCCCAAAACGATCAGAGTTCCAATGCTCACAGTGGCAGCAAGTAATGCCGAATTTTCAGAGTTAACTAGCATCGATCGCTCCATATCCGTTCTTGAGGTAAAAGAAGCAGCCGCTAAACCCGTGTAGTGCATCGTCGGAATTGCCGCACCCATGACGATCGCACTTAAAATCTTGTGGCGAAAATGGTTTAAGGAGCTATCTTCCCTCAGCCGAAAAACGATCAATAAAGCAATGAAGGAAATAGCGATCGCAATTGCAACGGAAAAGGTTGCGACTTGCAAATCATAGGTAATGGAAGCAGGAATATGCATTGCTGCCATTCCCAGATAATGCATTGAAGCAATACCACTTCCCATTAAAAAACTTCCTCCTAATAGGGGAAGCCAAGCGAAGGGACGACTCATCACAAAAAGAGCTAATCCAGAAGCCATCATCGCTGGCAAAATAGAAGCCACAACCGTCCAAAAATTGTAGTGAATTGCGATCGGTAGGCGCAAAGCCAACATTCCGATAAAGTGCATAGACCAAATCCCAATCCCCATGGTGGCAGCACTGCAAATCAACCAACCGATTTGTGCTTGCCCTTGAGCTGCATTCACTCGCTCAGACAAATCGATCGCTGTATAAGACGCTAATATTGCAACTAGGATCGAAATTGCAACTAGTTGTAAGTTATAGCCAGTCGTCAAGGTATAAATCATAAAATTTACAATGAAAAATGTTTCTTATCAAAATTTAAGATGATAAATAAGATGATAAAAAAGTTGAGTTTTGGAGATAAATTTCGTAGATAATTCTAAAAAGAAATAGGCAAGTAACTGGGCATCTTAAAAAAACAAAGCTATAACCTTTGGCTTACGCTAATTGTGGTTTAAGGGCTTTGGGCTTTGGTATTTAATTGTGCTTAGCTAGTCCCAGAAGTTATATTTTATATCAATTCCCAATTCGTCTGGGTGAACTAAGAGCTAAAAAAACTTGATGAAATTAGCTGAAATTAGCTGAAATTATTTTTTTATCTTTAAATTTATCTTTAAATTAGTAGATGATCGCTTAAAAATAATTGACCTATAGAAATCCTAAATAAGTTATACATAAGTGGGCTTAATTAAATATAAAATCCAGATCTAAAACCTGTGGCGCTTGCACCGCAGGTTTTAGATCTGGATTTTAATTATGCTGAGGTAATTAACCAAAAGTCTCTATAGCAATCCTAAATGATTTGAAAGAGGCTTTCGACTCCACTCAGGCATCAGTATAAGATGTCATATACGATAGCTGCGCAAAGTCGAATCCCTATTTATCTCATACAATGCTTTGCGCTCAAATCCAAACCGCTAAGCTTGTTGCAAGTGTCGCGAAGCAACACTTGCAACAAGCTTAGCGGTTTGCTCTCTGGTCTTAGTTTTTAATTATGCTGAACTATTTACAAGGCATATTAGTTATGTTTGGTTTTGCTGTTCTATCTGTTTTTGTCAATTTATTGATCGGTTTACTTCTCATATTTGGCTTACTTCTAATTGTTAACTTAGTCGTTTATAGATCCTTTAAGTTTTCTAGTAATTCCCCATGGTTGTTTATAGGAGTCTTATGTGGATCTTTAATCTTTACAGGGATTTTGGGCACTTTATCGCTATTTCGCTTTTCTGTTTCTATACATACCTATATACTGGCGCAATTAGCTATGGAAATGTAAATTAATGCCAAACTCATTGCCAAATATTCAAAATTTGCAAAACATTCAAAACATTCAAAACATTCAAAACATTATTGATATTCCCGTTCGGTTTGCCATCGCCGCCATCTCTTTTACCATCTGCTTAGGGGTAGTAAGCAACGATCGCGCGATCGCCCAAAAGCCCCTGACCAGCAATCCCGAACGCAGCGAAGAATGCGAAATCTTGGTGGTGGGTGGTGGGTTAGCAGGTACGGCAACCGCCTACGAAGCCTTGCTAGCTGGTCGTACAGTTTGTGTTACCGAGATTACCGATTGGATTGGTGGACAAATCACATCCCAAGGCACTTCTGCTCTAGATGAAGCCAAAAAACAACGCAATCTCTGGTTCTTTCCCCAAGGCTATACAGAATTTCGTAAGCGGATCGAACAGAACTATGGAAAATTAAATGCGGGCGACTGCTGGGTGAGCGTATCCTGTTTCATTCCCAATACGGCGCAGCAGATATTAATGGGAATGTTGCAGGAGGCTGCACAAAAGGGAAATGGCAAACTGAAGTGGTTTCCCAATACCGTCGTCAAAAAACTGGAAATGAGTGCCGATGGGAAAGAGATCGACGGTGCGATCGCCATTCAGCATCGTCCCGCTCCTAATACGCCGCCACTAAATTCCGAACCGCTTTCACAAATTATTGAAGATGCCTATCGTTACGAAAATTCGCCACGATTGCAAAAACAAGTAATTCGGTTTATTCCCTTAACTAAGCCCCAGTCACCGCCATTAAATCGACCAACCAATTGGTTTGTAATTGACTCTACGGAGACGGGCGAAATCATCGCTTTAGCCGATGTCCCCTACCGCTTGGGTATCGATCCGCGATCGCCCCTCAATCCCTCCTCGCCCGTCACCGAAAATGATGCTTACTGCACCCAAGGGTTTACCTATACCTTTGCGATGGAGCAAACTCCAGAGGCTCAACCACAGGAGAAACCTAGTTTTTACGATCGCTACGCGCCCTATTACGGCTCCGATCCGAAGCCCAATCTTGCTAACTTCGATTCTATCTTTACCTATCGCCGCATCTGGAATGCGGAAACGGATAATCCTAAAAAAAATGCCTTTGGCGTTTCCTCAATGAAAGCAGGAGATATCTCCATGCAGAATTGGGTATGGGGTAACGATTACCGTCCTGGCACTGATAAAGATAATCTCATCTATTCTAGAGAGCAATTACAGCAATCTGGACAGTTAGCACCGAATGGATGGATGGGGGGACTGCGCAAAGAAACCCTCCAGAGTGGTGAAGAAATTGCACTGGGCTTTTACTACTGGTTAGTAGCGGGTACTACCGACTCCCAACAGAAGAATGCATGGAAAAAGCCTTTTCCTAACCACCGCCTATTGACTGGGCTTGACTCACCCATGGGAACCTTGCATGGTCTATCTAAGTATCCATACATCAGGGAATCACGGCGGATCATTGGTCGTCCCTCCTATGGCTATCCCGATGGATTTAGCATGTCTGAGATTGATGTTTCTCAAGTTGATTTTAGAGATGAAATCTATCGCCAGCAGCTCTCACAGGAAGACTATCGCAATTTATGGAAGGCTCTCTCAGGATTGGAGGCGACGAGTGTCATCAAAAACAATACTGAGCCCGATCGCATTACTCGGCGGACACGTTCGACGATTTATCCCGACGCGATCGGCATCGCCCAATACTATCTGGATTTTCATCCTTGCTTGAGTGAATATCCTGTTGAAAAGGCTGGTAATACCGAACGATCGGGTGTTCGCAATGGTCATGGTGCTGCTTTTCCAGGACAGATTCCTCTGCGATCGCTAATTCCTCAAAAAATTGACAATCTGATCGTATCGGGCAAAAATATCGCCTATAGCTACATTGTTGCCGCAGGCTACCGCGTTCATTCCTACGAATGGTCTGTGGGAGCCGCCGCAGGAACTACCGCCTCTTTTGCTCTCTCAGAAGGAATTTTGCCCTATCAAATAATCGAAGATTTGCCGAGGGTAAATCCCAAACTTGCCAAATTGCAGCAAATACTCACCCAGAATAATAACCCGATCGCTTTCCCCGACACGTCTATTTTCAATCTTAATTGGAATGACTGGAAAATTTGGTAACTCAATCGTATATGGTTTCATCCTCTTGTCGCCAAGCAGGATCGACAATACAGATAAATACTATGGGCTTATCCCCAATATTTTTCAGGAACTGCTTCGCATTGGGAGGAATATACAGAGCATCGCCAGATTCAATCTCGCGAACATCATCATCAATATGCATCTCGCCTCTACCACTGAGGATGTAATAGACTTCGGAAGTGGTTAGAGAATGCGGTTGCGAAGTCTCACCCACAGGCAAAATTGCATGGGCAAGGCTATAGCGCAGGTTAATATCCTGTTTGTCTGGATGCAATAATTCACGCAATATCGTCGAATCACCCGCAATAAATTCTGGGCAATCTAATAGTTTTTGGATCAGCATAATTGGAGCAATATAAATAGACCTAATCTAAAAAAGGTGGCTTTGCCACCTTTTTTTATTTGATTGCCTGAACATCCTTTGTCGCAAACCCATGGGCACTTAATTCCTTATTTAGCGCGATCGGATTCTTGACGCGATCGACAAATAAAACGCCATTAAGATGATCCATCTCATGCTGAATTACCCTTGCAAGCAGTCCCTCCGCAATCATATGCTGCGGTCTACCGTCTTCATCACGATAGGATACTTCAACGCGATCGGGGCGCACAACATCGAGAAATACTTCAGGAATACTCAGACATCCCTCTTCGCCAGTAATTAAGTCACCACCCGAAGACTTGATTTCGGGATTAATCATTACGAGGGCAGGTTTGCTTTCGTCTTTAAGTTCGATATCGATGACGAGCAATTGCTTGTTAATTCCGACCTGTGGTGCAGCAAGACCGATACCGTCATTGCTGTACATTGTTTGGAGCATCTCGACAATAGTCTGACGAATTTCGTCGTTTACTTTGCTAATACGTTTTGCAGGTTGACGCAATACGCGATCGCCTAGGGTATGGACTTGTAGTGGAGGATTCTTGAGTTTTTGTTTGGGAACTTTGAGAGAAATTGCAGACATTGCCAATCAGCTTGTAAATATAAGCTTGTAGTGAACTATTCATATTTTGCCACAATTTACTCCAATGCTCTTTTTAGCTTAAATTCTCGGATATCGCTAAAGAGGTCAGGAGTTGTAATTAGAAAACAGGGCTAGATAAGCTATTTAGCCGATGTAAAAATATTGCTTCTTTGAGAAGCTAAAAACAGCAACATAGATGTTTCGTTAAGCCCATTTGATGCGAGATTTGAACTAACAGGTTTAGGTCTCGCTATTTTTGTTGCAATTTTTTGTGGCGATGCTTTATTCGCTTCTTTCAAAGAAGAGCTATTAAACTAAGCTTTAGATTGAGATTATTTATTGCAAGTCAGTATAGTAACATAAGTTGGAAGATCTGGTCAGAATTTTTTGCCTTTATGGATGCAACCCTTATTCGTCAACTTGTATGGCTAGACTATCGCTTAGCTCTGGTATTTATTGCCCTGATTCCCTTTGGTATGTCAATCTGGGCTTTTCGGGGTGGCAATGAAGCCATCAAGCGATCGCTGCTTTTATACTGGCGCGTCGCAAGTCTGGTACTGATTACTATTTATTTAGCGATCGGTAGTTTAGGCATATCTTTTATCTCAGGCATCGTAGCAGCCCTTTTAATCGTTCTTGCCCTCTGGTTCTGGCAAGATTTGAACGAAGATATCGCAGCTTCCCGTAAAAGCCTCAAATCTGTTTATTTAGGATGGCGTTGGGCAACCACTATTTATTGCTTGTTGAGCGCTGTGTTTCGCCTATTATTTTCTAACTGCGCCTTTGTGAAGATCGAGCAAATTGGGGATATTTGTCCAATCTGGTTTGAGCCTCCCCTAAGCTTTAGTAATTTATTTCATAATGGTGTGCCTGTTGAGAATTTGGCATTTATCGGCGCAGTCGGGGGAATTGTGTATGTCTTATATCTATTTTTCTTTCTCGCATTTAGCTTGCCTAAAACTGGTCGAATTGCGTTTCGTGACTAGTTTTGGCTGTTACCAAGTGTGTTGAGAATGGCGG
>NZ_ALWB01000143.1 GCF_000332215.1 Pseudanabaena biceps PCC 7429 | reverse complement strand
CCCGCACACTTTGCGGGTACAAACCTCTAGATTACTTATACGCACGAATCATGGCTTGCGTGCCTTGCTCGGCTCCCTGCCCCTCATCCATCTGACTAACCTTTTGGAAATTTTGCATAGCCAAGGCGATCGCTGGTAGATCTGCGGTAAAGTCTTTGGCGATCGGCAAATTTTGAAGCTCGTCTGATTCTTGGTGAATTTCTGGATTAATTTCTGGATTAATTTCTTGACTAATTTCTTGACTAATTTCTCGAACGAGCCGCAAGTCCTTGAGCATATGTTTAATGGCAAATCCTGCTTGATAATCGCCCTTAGCAACCTTCATGCCTAGATTAGTTAAAGCCCATGAGCCTGCCGCGCCACTGCCACAGACATCTACCACCAATTGTGGATCGACACCCATTTTCTCCGCCATCTGCATTGTCTCGCAGAGAGCCAACATATAGACCGACACAAGGGTTTGATTGCAAAGCTTGACCGCTTGACCACTGCCGATCGCTCCACAATGTTTAATATTGCTACCCATCGCGTCAAATAAAGGGAGATATTCTTGCAAATCTTCGGGATTGCCACCCACCATAAAGGTTAACGTGCCATTACGCGCACCCACATCTCCCCCAGACACTGGCGCATCTAAAAAGCGTAACCCCCTTTGCATCAGTACATGACCAATTGTTTTTGCGGCTTCGCTACCAATCGTACTAGTGTCAATAAATAGCGCATTGTTCTTGACAAAATTTATGGCTCCTTGTTCGCCAATAAGAACTTCTGTGACATCGGGGACATCTCCTAGACAGGAAAACACCACATCAGCATCACTGACTGCTTCTGACAAGGATTGGGCGAGAGTTCCCCCAACACTGGTAAATGAGGCGATCGTGGGGCGATCTTTCGAGCGATTCCACCCCAATACAGAATAGCCACGCTTCACAAGATTGGCGGACATCGCTCCACCCATAACACCCAAACCCAGAAAAGCTATCTTTTGGATCATACGTAGATAATTGCTCAAAGCTTTATAAATTTACAGTGCTTTGTACCTGAACCCCAAATATGAGTGGCGGCGCTTCGCGCCACCACTCATATTTCATTTAATTTACTGGATTAAGTCACACTTAAGTGAATTGTGCAAAGCTAATTATCAATTGATGAGCGGTCTAAACCCGTGCTTGATAGACACCGCACCAATTTTGTCCATACTTTCAATGCTGATTTGGTTTCTTCCCCATGAAAAATTAGTATGCCAACCTTCAAACTCTAAAAGCATTGCCTCGGCAAAACAGGCAAAAAGTTGGCGGGCAGGAGCAGTCATATTGACGATTTTCATGATTTTCCAGTCAATATCGAGGCTATGCTCGACGATACCACCGTCAATTACATGGACATCTTCTTCATGAACGAGGGTTGACATGTTTTTAGGATAGCCACCATCGATCAATATGCAGGGGCGCTTGAGAGTTGTGGCATCGATCGCCATACCCTTAGCCATACTCGCCACCCAAACGATAATATCGGACTGGGGTAGGGCTTCCTCGATATCCAAAACCTTACCTCGACCGAGCTGCGCCTGTAACTCTTGCAAACGCTCTTGATTGCGAGCGACTAGCAGTAACTCCTTGATGTTAGTTCTAGCATCGAGCCAACGACATACAGCGCTACCAATATCTCCCGTTGCACCACAAACGGTTACCGTCGCTTTTGCCAAGTCAATACCAAATTTGCGACTGGCTTCTTCGATCTGGCGACAGATGATATAAGCCGTGTGGGTATTGCCCGTGGTGAATCGGTTGAATTCCAGTTGAATATTGCGGACGCTCGACATCTGACTGAGGTTAAAATTCTCGAAAATAATTGAAGAAAATCCCCCCAAAGCCGTGATGTCCACATCATTTTTTTGGGCTAGCGCCATCGCGTTGAGAATCTTGCGAATAGCAGTTTTAATTTTGCTGCCAGCTAGCATCTCTGGCAAAAAGCAGGATTCTACATACAAGCCTTCAATTTGTTGACCTGTTGCACTCGTAACTTTGATGCGATCGACAATTTGGGGCGGGGCGCTACACCAAAATTCCAAACCTTGATCGGCATATTCGGGATAGCCTAATTCCCTTGCTACAGACTGAGCGTGTTCAAGACTTGTCAAATGCCCTATAAGACCAAACATCGATTGCAGTTACCAGTTTTTTATTAGCAATTAGCTATTAGCTATTAGCTGTTAGCTTTTTTTATTTAGAATTTTTAGAAATAATAATTTCTTTTTTGAGAATAAAGATGATTAGCTGTTGGCAATTAGCTAAACGCTAACAGCTAACAGCTAATTGCTACTAAGCAGCTACCAAACCCATTGCTGACATTCTCATGATGTCGCGGGTGTTGAAGCCAATTTTGCCAAGACTTTCACCATATTGAATCATGAAGTCTTCAACCAAAGCTTCTTTTTCCATGCCAAGGACTTTGGCATCGGTTTCCACTTGGTTCAACATTTTCCAAACTAAGGGTAAGTTTTGACGATTAGCTTGCTCTAAGGTAGCTCTGGAGTTTTCAAAATGATCTTGCAACCATTCTTCGCCAAAGTTGAGATGCAAATATTCATCTTTGACTACACCCTCGGTGATCTTGCGGGCAAAAGGATCGGCGACGGGAATATAAATGTTATAGGCGGCGATCGCAAAGCACTCAATAATTAGTGATTGGATCAACAAACAAGTAACGATATCCCCTATTGCAAAGGCTTTTTGGAAATTGTCATGCAATTCAGAAAAGAATTTTTCTGCAAAATCCATGTCAGGTGTGACGTTAAGATTTTTGCCACAGGCCGTAAAGCCTTTTTTATGACGATCCTCCATTTTGGCAAGTCTATGTAGTTCTTCATTAAATTCGGGCATTAGCTCCGCAAGTTGGAGATAGTTGCTGTGCGCCTCAGCTTCGCCCTCAATGACGATCGCATTGATCCGACTGTAGGCATCGCGATAATTTTCTGTTTGATAGTCAATCGCTACAGCTTCGAGTGTTTGCCCCATGTTTTGCCTCTTTAAATATCCCTGCTCAATAAAAGTTAATCTCTAGCTATTTTATGCTAAGTAGCACAGTGCAGTAAAAATTAAAACCCAGAAAGGTACAGAGTCGTTTCTCGTTGCCAAGCTACTTATTTAATTGCGCCTAGCAATTTACAACTTTTTAAGTAAGTACCCCAGCATAATTAAAATCCAGATCTAAAACCTGTGGCGCACGCTGTGCGTGCGCCACAGGTTTTAGGATTTTATATTTAATTAAGCCCACTTATCCCAATCCCAAAAATGGCGTTGCCATTTTTGGAATCTCAAAACCTTATGGAGTTTGCTTTTTAATTCATTTATAATTCATTTAAGTGTTGGCTCACTTTCGTGAATTGGTATTAAGTAGTTCGGCATAATTAAAAACCAAAACCAGAGAGCATACCGCCTGCGCAGCGGGCAGTATGCTCTTCTAGGTTTTAAGTTTAACTATGCCTAGCTACTTACTTAGCTGGGCATAATTAAAAACCAGAGTCAAAAGAAAACCAGAGTCAAAAGCTGTAGTGCAATCTGCGATTGCACTACAGCTTTTTGGTTTTTACATTTAATTGCGCTTGTCTACTTAATATTGCACGCCAAAGCGTTAAACTGTTCTAGTCCCTCAACAAGTGGTTATGGCAAGTTTTCTGTTAGAAGTCGGTACTGAAGAGCTACCTGCTAGTTTTGTTGTTGATGCGTTGCGCCAATGGCAAGAACGTATCCCTAAAAATTTAGATGAACATCAACTAACTACGAGTAAGGTCAGTGTTTATGGTACGCCGAGACGTTTAGCAGTATTAATCGAAGGGTTAGCCACTCAACAAAGCGATCGCCTTGTCGAACTAAAGGGACCCGCCCTAGGGTCTGCCTTTGTTAATGGTGATCCTCAAGGCGAACCGACTAAGGCGCTATTAGGATTTGCCAAGTCAAAGGGAATCGCTATTCAAGATATTTTTATTAAAGAAACCGATAAAGGAGCCTTTGTTTTTGCTCACCAACAGATTATTGGTCGCCAAACAAAGACTATTTTGCAAGAGTTAGCTCCTACTTGGATTACAGGGTTAGATGGCAAGCGCCTGATGCGATGGGGGAATGGCGATCTCAAATTTCCCCGTCCAATTCGGTGGTTGGTGTCATTATTTAATTCCGAAGTTTTACCGATCGCTTTAGAAAATGTGCAATCCGATCGCTTGAGCCAAGGACATCGAGTTATGCATCCGCGATCGGTAATTATTGACACGGCTCAGGACTATGTGGAAACTTTGCGAGAAGCCTTTGTACTGGTTGATGGCAAAGAGCGACAAAAGCATATTGTCAACCAGATTAATAGCATAGTCGAGCTTTTCGGCGGTAAAGCGGAAATTCCCGAAGAGCTCCTCGAAGAAGTGACTTATTTGGTGGAATTTCCTACGGCAGTTATTGGCGAATTTGAACGGGAATTTCTCGAACTGCCTCAGCCTGTGATTAAAACCGAAATGGTGAGTCATCAGCGCTATTTTCCCGTTTATTCCCTCAAAAATCCCGATCAATTACTACCTCGTTTTATTACCATTTCTAATGGTGATCCCGATAAATCGCGTTTAATTGCTGCGGGTAACGGTCGCGTGATCAGAGCGCGGCTCTCCGATGGGAAGTTTTTCTACGATAGCGATCGCGCCGTATCCTTGGAAACTTTTTTACCCCTATTAAAAAAAGTCACTTTCCAAGCCCAACTTGGTTCCGTTGCGGAAAAAGTTGATCGCATTCGGGCGATCGCTAAATCTGTAATAGCAGCGATCACAAATTTGCATATCACTGCCGCCGATGAAGTCCTCATTGATCGCACCGCTCAGTTGGCAAAAGCCGATCTGGTAACGCAAATGGTGAAGGAATTTCCCGAACTGCAAGGTCAAATGGGTTATTACTACGCATTATCTAGCCAAGAGCCTCTTGCCGTGGCGACGGGTATTCGCGAACATTATCAACCCCGTGGCGCTAGTGATTCTTTGCCCAATGCTCTCACGGGAAAAATCGTCGCCATTAGCGATCGCCTTGATACCCTTGTTGGTATTTTCGGTTTAGGCATCATTCCTACTGGGTCGTCCGATCCCTTTGCCCTCCGTCGTGCTGCTACGGGGATCGTCCAGATCGCATGGGAAAGTGGCTTTGCGCTCAATTTGCCCCAACTGTTGCAAGCAGCGATCGCCGTTTATGCGGACAAAAATTTATTAGCAAGTCCCGCCGAAACGGTCTTAGAGAACCTCTACAAATGGTTTAAACAGCGTTGCGAAACTATCCTTGCTGAGCAAGGCATTGAGTACGATCTGGTAGATGCGGTGATGGGCGCTGACGATCTTGCCTATACTTTGCAAGGTTTAAGCAATCTCATCCGCCTCAAAGAACGGGCTCATTTCTTACAACAGTCCCGTGACAACTCCACCCTCGGTGCGATCTACGAGCCCATCGTGAGAGCTTCCCGCCTCGCTGTTCAGGGGAATTTAGATAGCCTAACTTTGGATATCACGATCGCTGTCAATGCTGACACCCTGACTGACCCAGCCGAACAAGCCCTTTATCAAGCGATCGCCGCTTTACCCAACCAACCTAGTGATGTTCAGTTGATGGAGGGGATTAAAGCGATCGCGCCTATCCTCGCGAAATTTTTTGATGATGTGTTGGTTATGGCAGAAGATCCGCAAGTGCGCCAAAATCGCCTCAACTTGCTGGGCTTTATCCGCAACTACAGCCGTCAACTTGCCGATTTCAGTACCATTCGAGGCTAAACTTTCCCCCACTAAAAACGAGATGCATGGCATCTCGTTTTTAGTTTTAACGTCAGTTCGGGTTAAGCTGGCAAATTTTAGAATCCCAAAAGTAAAAGCCTTGCTAAGCAAGGCTTTTACTTTTGGGATTTGAGAAAGGGTTTGCGTAGCAAACCCTTTCTCAAAATCCGTCACGTTATCTAAACACCAGTTTGTCTTCCTCAACGGTGATGCTTATTGTCTGACCTTCGCTAAAAGTTCCTTCGATGATCTTGGTGGCGATCGGATTTTCGATTTCTCTCTGAATTGCTCGCTTGAGGGGACGCGCACCATAGGAAGGATCATAACCGACCGCTGCAATATAATCCTTTGCCTCTTCGCTCAATTTGAGAGAGATCTTGCGATCGCTAAGACGACTCTCGATGCGTTTGATTTGTAATGTGGCGATCGCTCGAATTTCACTGCGGCGGAGAGCATGGAAAATTACTGTTTCATCAATGCGATTGAGAAATTCGGGACGGAAGTGATTGCGCAGGACATCGATCACGCGATCGCGCATTTCGTCGTAACGGGAGTCCGCATCGATATCTTCTGCCAAATCCTTAGAAGTTTCGAGAATGCGATCGCTGCCAATATTACTGGTCATGATGATGACAGTATTTTTACAATCAACTAAGCGACCCTGACTATCGGTGATTCTGCCATCATCGAGGACTTGTAGGAGAATATTAAATACGTCGGGGTGAGCTTTTTCGACTTCATCGAATAGCACTACTGAGTAGGGATGGCGGCGCACTGCTTCTGAGAATTGTCCGCCTTCTTCATAGCCGACATATCCAGGTGGTGCACCGATTAGTCGCGATACGGAATGTTTCTCCATATATTCCGACATGTCGATGCGCACCATCGAAGCATCGGAATCAAACAGAAACTCCGCAAGAGCGCGTGCGAGCTCGGTTTTACCAACACCCGTTGGTCCCAAAAATAGGAACGAACCAAGGGGGCGATTGGGATCGTTCATACCCGCACGGGCTCGGCGAATTGCTGAGGCTACCGAGGTTACAGCTTCTTCTTGACCAATGACACGCTCGTGAAGATGTTTCTCTAGCATCAATAGTTTCTGCCGCTCTGAAAGTAATAACTTCTTGAGAGGAATTCCCGTCCAACGCGCCACAATTTCCGCAATATCATCTTCAGTTACTTGCTCGCGGAATAAAATTGAACCATCGGCTCTCGCTCGATTTAGCTCCAATTCCGCTTCATCAAGATTCTTCTCTAATTCCGTCAGTTTGCCGTATTTCAACTCGGCGGCACGATTGAGATTAAATTCGCGCTCGGATTGCTCGATTTGTAGTTTGGTTTGATCGATCTGTTCTTTGAGCGATCGCAGGTTGTCGATCGTATCTTTTTCTTGTTGCCAGCGATCGTCAAGGTTGATTTGTCGATCGCGCAGTTCACTCATTTCTTTCTCAAGCCGCTCGAGGCGGTCTTGAACAGCTTTGCTACTCCTAGTTTTATAGACAACCTTGCCTTCTGCCTCGACCCTTTCTATGGGTGTAAAGTCTCCCTCCTTTTGTAAGGATAGCCTTTCCATCTCTAATTGCATCAAGCGGCGATCGATTTCATCTAACTCTAAAGGCTTAGAGGTGATCTCCATTTTTAACTTTGCAGCCGATTCATCCACCAGATCGATCGCCTTGTCAGGTAAAAAGCGATCGGTAATATAGCGATTGGAAAGAGTTGCCGCCGCCACTAATGCTGAGTCGGAAATATTTACCCCATGATGGACTTCGTAGCGTTCTTTTAAGCCTCGCAGGATCGAGATCGTATCCTCTACCGTAGGCTGATCGACGAGCACCTGTTGAAAGCGCCTTTCGAGAGCCGCGTCTTTTTCAATATATTGGCGATATTCATCGAGCGTAGTCGCGCCAATACAACGCAATTCACCTCTTGCCAGCATCGGTTTGAGAATATTGCCAGCATCCATTGCCCCCTGTTGTGTTGCCCCAGCTCCAACCACGGTATGCAGTTCGTCAATAAATAAAACGATCTTGCCATCGGAATTCAGAACTTCCTTAAGCACCGCTTTCAAGCGATCTTCAAATTCGCCGCGATACTTTGCCCCTGCAATCAACGAACCCATGTCAAGGCTGATAATCGTACGGTCTTTTAGCGATTCGGGTACATCCCCACGGATAATTCTTTGGGCAAGCCCTTCGGCGATCGCGGTTTTACCCACCCCTGGTTCACCAATTAGAACGGGATTATTTTTTGTCCGCCTTGACAATACCTGAACTACGCGCCGAATTTCATCATCACGACCGATGACGGGATCGAGCTTTCCTTCCTTTGCCTGTTCGGTAAGGTCACGACCGTATTTCTCTAGAGCCGCATATTTAGCTTCAGGATTTTGATCGGTAATGGTTTGACTGCCACGTACGGCCTTGATCGTTTCTTCTAATTTCTTGCGATCAATACTGAGATCCCGATAAAGACGCTTACCAAGGCGATCGTCATCGATCAAGCCAATCAGCATATGCTCGATCGCCATAAATTCATCGCCAAAGCTCTTGCGGCTCTCCTCAGCACGATCGAGCCACACTTCCAAATTGCGTCCTAAATACAATTGTTCTGGACTTGCCACGCGGGGTTGTCGCCGTAAAAATTCCTCTACCTGTCGTCGCGCCCTTGCCATCGGCACTGACATGGCTGTAAATATGTTTGCTGTCAAGCCTTCTTCCTGCTCCAACAGTGCCATCAGCAAATGCTCGACTTCTAGTTGTTGGTGTTGCGATCGTCTTGCGACCTCTTGCGATTTGACGATCGCTTCCCATGCTTTTTCAGTAAATTTTTTCGGATCGGTTGGTTGCATTGACTTTGGTTTCAGCAGGAGCGCTTGTGATGACTAACGATAGTTAAAATAAGTTTACATTATCGTCAAAGCTCCTAAACTTAAAACCTTAGGGAGAGTGCCGCCCAAGGGCGACACTCGCTATTTATCAATCTATTTATCAATGAACGAGTGGCAATATCAAGGTAATGAAGTAATACACCAGTGGGGCAGTGAATACATAACTGTCAGCGCGATCAAGAATGCCGCCGTGACCTGGCATAATTTGCCCCGAATCTTTGACTCCCGCATCCCTTTTCATCATTGATTCAGTCAGATCGCCCAGTAAGCCAGCGATCCCAATTAATAGACCCAAAATCGCTCCAGATAACCACCACTGAGCCCATCCCAAACTAAAAGCCCAGATAATTGCGGTCACGCAGCAACAGATCAAACCTGCGATCGCTCCTTCTACGGTCTTCTTCGGACTAATATCAGAAAGTCGGGTACGTCCGAAAACCTTGCCAAATATATAAGCTCCGACATCGGAAGCCCAGATACAGCAAAATGCCATTAACACGTAGATACAACCATCGGATATGGGAAAAGTAATCCTCAACCATGACAGTCCATCAAGATCACGTAACTGGTTAAAGAAGTCAAACTGCTGGAGGCGATCGCTCACTATAAAGGTATTACCATCGCCAAGCCCTCTAATTCTGATCCAAAAACTTGGTAGATAGCCGCCATAAAATAGACCCAAAATCGATGCGGAAATATCAGAAATTGTGGCAATTCGAGGCTGAAACAACAAATAAAAGCAAATAAAAGTGCCTGCAATTGGGATCACCGCATCCGCAAGCTCTACTCTCAATTGCGAAACTATGAGCAATGCTAAACTGACAAAGATAGTGATTTTGCTGGCAGGAACGATTTCCTTGGCTCTTACCAATGCAAAATATTCCATCTCACCAAAAACAACCAGCAGTGTGAATGCTGCTGTAAATGCCCAACCACCGAAGGCGATCGCCGCCAGTACGAGGGGAATTACTAATAAAGCACTGATAATGCGAGTCCAAGGCATGAAAATAGCACAACTAAGAAAGTGAACATGGGCAATTTACACAAAGCTTGGCATTGTGCTACCTACAGAAGTAAATATACTCCCATGATTAGAGGAAGCATCAAAATCGTTATGCAAATTTGCGAATTCCGATAGGCAAGTTCTGTAAGGTGATTTTTTCTGTTTTTATAGCAACTTAAAACCCCAAAGATGAGTGGCGGCGCTTTGCGCCGCCACTCATCTTTGGGGTTTTGTTAAAATAATTGCAACTAACTAAGATATAAGCGATATAAACCAAAAAATCCTATTGACAAACTCGCAGCCTGCGCTATATCTAAAAACTATGTCCAAAACCTACTATGCAATCCTTGGCGTTAACCCTTGGGCGAGTGAGATCGATATTCGCCGCGCCTATCGCGATCTAAGTAAACTCTATCATCCCGATACAACTCAATTGCCAAAGGATGAGGCTATTGAAAGCTTTCGCCAGATCAACGAAGCCTATGCGACTCTTAGCAATGCCGATCGCCGCAACAACTACGATCGCCGCATTCAATTCTCAAGATTTCAATACGCGAGCATAGAAAATCAAGTATCGACCGATGCCACAGCCAGCAACGCTCAAAGCCGAGTCCCCAAAAATCTGCAAACTATTGATGATGATGGTTTACCTAGCGAACGTCCATTATCTGGCGGCGAACTATTTGCACTCTTGTTAATTGGTGCTACGCTAGTTGCTTGTTTAGTGCTAGTTTTTTTAGTCGCCTTGCTGCGTGGAGATCGACTTTTCCCCGAAGCGATCGCACCCCTATCAATTTTTTGGCTCTACCTACCATAATTTCCTATCCTCTCATCGTCACCTATGGCGCTTCCCTCCCCCTCCACACCCCTTTACAATCATCCTTTGCCTGCCCTTGAAGCATGGTTAGACGAGCAAGGATGCTATCAAGATCGATCGAACCCTAATGTCTGGCGAGTGACACGCTCCTCATGGCAAGCAGAAATTGTGATGGATGTTGAAGATATCCGTGTGCGTTATATTCAAGACGCTTATGGGGGCAAAGAAATTCAACGAGCTTTTCCCTATTCGCTCAGCCGTCAAGATGTTGAAGATGCAATTTTTACTGGACCCTAATCAAAAAAGTTCGCAATAGCTTGAAAGTTTGTTAGTATGTAATTACGCTACAAGTGAATGATGAAACTATACATAAGTCATTACACGATTTTAGCAAAAGTTTCCCCTAATTTTGATGTTTTTATTTCGGAGGTTCATTGAGTAGAACATATAACGTTGCCATTCTCGGAGCAACAGGTGCAGTTGGTACAGAGCTTTTAGCATTGCTAGAAGAAAGAAATTTTCCCTTGGGCAAGTTAAAACTGTTAGCCTCAGAGCGATCGGCGGGTAAGTCAGTTAAGTTTGCTGACAGAGAATTAACGATCGAAGCTGTTACTGAGTCTTCTTTTGATGATGTCGATATTGTCCTTGCCTCCGCAGGTGGTAGCATATCCAAGCAGTGGTTGCCAATAGCGGCTAAAGCAGGGGCAGTATCCATTGATAACTCCAGTGCCTTTAGGATGCATCCCGATGTGCCCTTGATCGTTCCAGAAGTTAATCCTGAGGCAGTGACTCAGCATAAAGGCATTATTGCTAACCCTAACTGCACCACCATCCTGATGGCAGTGGCAATTTATCCTTTGCATCAAGTTCAACCCATCCAACGTATTGTCGCCGCGACTTACCAATCGGCTAGTGGGGCAGGTGCAAGGGCAATGGAAGAAGTAAAAATACAGTCACAGGCAATTCTTAACGGAGAAACTGCTGTCCCCGAAGTTTTGCCCTATCCCTTGGCTTTTAACCTATTCCCCCATAATTCACCAATGACTGAAAATTCCTATTGTGAGGAAGAAATGAAAATGGTGAACGAGACTCGCAAAATATTTGGCGATCGCGATATTCGGATTTCCGCGACCTGTGTACGGGTTCCCGTATTGCGAGCTCATTCCGAAGCAATTAATCTAGAGTTTTCTCATCCTTTTCATCCCGATAAAGCTAGGGAGATTCTGGCAGAGGCAGCAGGGGTAAGGTTAGTTGAAGACTTTAGTAAAAATTATTTCCCCATGCCGATCGATGCTAGTGGCAAAGATGACGTACTAGTAGGTCGAATTCGTCAGGATATCTCGCATCCTAATGGTTTGGAATTATGGTTGTGTGGCGATCAAATTCGTAAAGGAGCCGCGCTAAATGCCGTCCAAATCGCGGAACTCCTGATTAGCAAGGATCTCCTCTAATTAAACCTACTTAAATATTGCATAGCGGTATATGCCATAGCGTTCCATAGCGATATTTATTTGGCTAGCAAGCTTCTATTTACTGAGTATGTATGAGTGAAATTGATTTCGGACGTTTACTAACAGCAATGATTACTCCCTTTGACTTAGAAGGGAATGTTGACTATGGGAAAGCCGAACAGCTTGCCTTACACCTAGTTGAGACGGGAACTGACACAATTGTGGTGTGCGGTACCACGGGAGAATCGCCAACATTAAGTTGGGATGAGGAGTACAAACTGTTTTCGGTACTACAACAGACGATCGCTGGCAAAGCGAAAATCATGGCTGGTACAGGATCGAATTCTACTTCTGAAGCAATATCTGCTACCCAAAAGGCTGCACATCTCGGATTAGATGGTACACTGCAAGTAACACCGTATTACAACAAGCCTCCGCAAGAGGGACTATATCAACATTTTCGAGCGATCGCTGAAGCTGCCCCCGAACTACCGATGCTTCTCTATAATGTTCCTAGTCGCACAGGTTGTAAATTAGAACCTGAGACCGTTGCTAAGCTAGCTGAAATTCCTAGTATTATCGGAATTAAGGAAGCAACGGGTGATTTAGATCAAGCTAGTCAAATTCGCGCTCTCACACCAGCCGATTTTGCGATCTATTCGGGTGATGACTCTCTCACATTGCCATTGATGGCTGTGGGTGCAAAGGGAGTGGTCAGCGTGGCTTCACATCTAGTTGGCAAGCAACTGCAAGCAATGATGGAATCCTTTGCCGTCGGTAAAGTTAACGAAGCATTGCAAATTCACCTTCAGCTTTTTCCTTTGTTTAAGGCTTTGTTTTTGACTAGCAATCCGATTCCCCTCAAGATCGCTTTGCGACTGATGGGATTAGATACGGGCGTGGTGCGATCGCCTCTAGTGATGGGTAATGCCGATCTCGAAGCCAAACTGAAGTCTGTATTAAAGGAGATTGGCATTCTTACCTAGTTGTAGGGGCTAGTTATCTAGTTGCTTTTACAAGATCTTTCAAGTTTTATATCCAAAGACATATTCCAGCAGTCTGTATCGGGATTTTGACCAAAATATACATCGCAACTTATAGCGAACTTGTGGGGGAGATTACATCTTTCTGTAAATGTTCTGGTCGTTTTATCCAAAGACGTTAGCGCATCTCCGTTAGCGCATCCATAGACAAGAAGACAAGAACGGACAAGATCCTAAGTTTCCATTAAAGCAAAATGCTGAATTGTTTTCGCAATTCAAAATTGCCATTCTCGCCTACAACCTGCCATAAATTTATTCACTTTATTTACCAAAAAATTAACCTATGACTACATCTAACGCTCCAGCATTGAAAATTATCGCTCTTGGTGGGCTTCATGAAATTGGCAAAAACACATGGGTGTTTGAATATAACGACGAAATTATGCTCCTTGATGGTGGTTTGTCATTCCCTGACAACATGATGCCTGGAGTGAATGTCGTATTGCCAGATATGACTTACTTGCGCGAAAACAAGCATAAGATCAAGGGCATGATCGTCACCCATGGGCATGAAGATCATATTGGGGCAATTTCTTTCCATTTGAAACAGTTTGAAATTCCCGTTATTTATGGTCCCCGTTTAGCCATGGCTTTGCTTGAAGACAAGCTGCGTGAAGCTGGCGTATTGAACCGTACGGAACTCCGCCGTGTTATGCCTCGTGATGTTGTCCGCGTAGGTACGAGCTTCTTTGTCGAATTCATTCGCAATACCCACTCGATCGCTGATAGTTTCTCGATCGCCATCAATACCCCTGCGGGTGTAGTCATACATTCTGGGGATTTCAAAATCGACCATACTCCCGTTGATGGAGAATTCTTTGACCTACATCGATTAGCAGAGCATGGCGAAAAAGGCGTATTGGCACTCATTAGTGATTCGACAAACGCCGAACTTCCCGGCATTACTCCCTCCGAACGGGCTGTATATCCCAATCTCGAAAAATATATCATGATGGCTAAAGGACGGGTGATTATTACTACCTTCGCTTCTTCAGTCCATCGTGTGAACATGATTCTAGACATTGCTGATAAGCAAGGTCGTGTTGTTGGAGTCGTTGGGCGATCGATGTTAAATGTTATTGCCCATGCTCGTAATCTTGGTTATATCAAATGCCGTGACGATCTCTTCCAACCCCTCCAAAATTTGCGCCATTATCGCGACGATCAAATTTTGATTTTGACTACAGGTTCGCAGGGGGAACCGATGTCAGCGCTAACCCGCATGTCCAATAGCAGTCACAAGCAACTGGAAGTCCGCCAAGGTGACACGATCATTTTCTCAGCTAATCCGATTCCCGGAAATACTATTCCTGTAGTACGCACTATCGATAGATTAATTGCTCTCGGTGCTGATGTAATTTACGGCAAAGATAAGGGTATTCACGTTTCAGGACATGGATCTCAAGAAGAGCATAAAATGATGTTAGCTCTAGTCCGTCCGAAGTTCTTCTTCCCTGCCCATGGTGAATTGAGAATGCTCAAGCAGCATGCCAAGATGGCAGAGAATATGGGAATTCCTAAAGAAAATATTGTGATTGCCGAAAATGGTGATGTGGTCGAGGTTTGCCAAGACTACATGAAGATTGTCGATAAGGTTCCTTCTGGTGTTGAACTGGTCGATTCTTCCCGTGATGGCATGGTGAAGGGTGATGTACTGCGCGATCGTCAGCAGTTGTCTGGAGATGGCATCTTCACGATCGCTGTATCTGTAGGCTTTGATGGCAAGCTGGCTACGACTCCCGATATTCAACTAAGCGGCGTAGTGTTACCAATGGAACGTTCGCAGATTATTGCGGCTGTTGCCAAGGCGATCGATAACTCCTTAGCTAACTGCTGGGGGAACTTTGCCCGAAACGTCGGTTCTCTTGAAGTTGATTGGACTGGTTTACGCGGTCAACTCGAACGTGATCTCACCCGCGTTCTCCGCCAACAAATGCAAAGTAAGCCCATGATTGTCTTCCTATTGCAAACTCCTCCAAATTCTACTCAGTCGGCTCCTGCCCCAGCCGCTAAGCCTAATGCTCTGGGTGTAACCTTAAAATCAGGTGCTGTTAAGGTGATTCCGAAAGTTGAAAATGGAAATAATGGTAATGGTACTGCCGCCAATGTTTCTGAGGTGACAGCGGTTGCAACTACTACGAGTACGGGTAGACGCAAGCGCACTGCTGCTGCAACGGTCTAGGTCAAAATCAAAACCCAATAAGAGAAGGTTGACACTCAGCGCCAACCTTCTCTTATTGGGTTTTACAGCGCTTTGCGCTCAAATCCAAACCAAGTAATACCAATTCACGAAAGTGTGATAACACTTTTGTGAATTAAAAACCAAACTCAGTAAGAGTTTTCAAAGCTCAAAATGGCGTAGCCATTTTGAGCTTTGGTATAAAACCCAGAGAGCGCACCGCCCGCTTTGCGGGCGGTGCGCTCTCTGG
>NZ_ALWB01000142.1 GCF_000332215.1 Pseudanabaena biceps PCC 7429 | reverse complement strand
CGGCGCACGCGGCGCGTGCGCCGCAGGTTTTAGGGTTTTAAATTTAATTAAGCCCACTTACTTAATGATTATTTTATCCAACCATAAGATTGATTTACTTCGGTGGGCTCTGCGGTGGGAGCCGTAATTAATCGGACAAAAGACATTTTCTGAGGTTAATCATAGCCGCGATCGCAAATTTAAGCTAAGCCCCTAAAAAAACTTTAATCAAAAAGTTAGAAAATAACCCATAAAAACCACTAATATAAAACACAAAAGAGTTATATATAGGATATATATTAAATAATGTATTATTTAAGTTAAGTTTAAATTACGAGTATGTCATTTTACTGACATCCAGTGTATTTTGCGGTATTTTATGTCCATATTGCTTTAAGCTTCCTATTCCGACCGATTTAGAGGATTAATTTAGAGCATTACATCGATTTTTGCATCTAGTTGATATCAGATATATGGGGTATTTAGGGGGAGCTATCTAAGTTTCAAAACGATTTAGAAAACAATATTGATGTCAACAGTCAGTAAAAAACAATGGTTCAGCAAAAAATCCCTCTATTTACTCTATTTACCTATACAAAAAACAACTAGTCAGCATCCTCATTTTAGCGATCGCCTATTATGGCACGGCGGAAATTGCGCGTAACCTTGCCTCTACGCCCCAGTCTGTAACACCAGTCTGGCCTCCCGATGGTATTGCCGTGGGTGCAGTTCTCTTATTTGGCAACTGGATTGGGTATGGTGTTTTTTTAGGTTCATTTCTTGCTAACTTCTGGGCATTCCGCGATGCCACCAATATTCTATCGCTCATCACTTCCAGCATCCCCGTAGTCGGAATTGCGATCGGTACAACTTTGGGAACTCTACTAGGAGCCTTTCTACTGCGAAGATCGACAAAATATCGCTATCCCTTAGAAAGGATTACCGATGTATTCAAGTTTCTATTTTTAACTGGCGCGATTTCTCCGATCATCAATGCCACGGTTGGCGTACTTTGCCTAGTATTAAGTAATAAGCTAGCTTGGGCGAGCTATAGCTCGGTTTGGTTAACTTGGTGGATTTCTAACATTTCAGGAATTTTTATCGTGACTCCCATTCTACTTAGTTGTGGAAGGTGGATCCAAACCAATCACTATCCCAACTTGCCGTGGTTATTTATCGAACCCGATCGCGATCTCGACTCGCCAATTATGCAGCCCTCGGCAAAGAGATTATGGTTTTTAAGATTCAAGGCGATCGTAGAACCTTTAATTCTGCTAATTTTGGTCATTCTCATTGGCAAAATTGCCTTTGGCGATGGCTATCACTTGGAGTATTTATTAATCCCTATTTTATTATGGGCTACCTTTCGACTGGGACAGTTTGGGGCAACCCTTTTAACATTTGTGGTTGCCGCGATCGCTGTGGTTGCCACCGTTAATGGCAAGGGAGCCTTTGCAGCGCTAGATATCAATCAGTCTTTAATGCAACTGCAATCCTTTATTGGCGTAATTACCTTCACCATTCTCATACTGACCGCAACTATCTCCGAACGCGCGAATGCTGAAATGAAATTGCGCTTAGCCTTTGCAGAACTGGCTCGCAGTAATGAAAATCTGGAATTTCGCGTACAGGAGAGAACAGAAGAGTTGCACAAAAAGAATTCAACGCTAAACCAAACGCTACAGACCCTGAAGCAAACCCAACTACAAATGTTTCAGAGTGAGAAAATGTCGGCTTTGGGGCAGATGGTCGCTGGAATTGCCCATGAAATTAATAATCCAGTTAGTTTTATTCATGGGAATCTATCCCATGTTTCCGAGTATATTCAAGGTTTATTAACTGCTTTAAAAGTTTACCAAAAACACTATCCGAATCCACCTGAATCCCTCGATACCGAACTAGCAGATCTGGAGTTAAACTTTTTACAGGAGGATCTGAGTAAAATGCTTCAGTCCATGAAAATTGGAACCGATCGCATTCGGGCGATCGTGTTATCCTTACGGAGTTTTTCGCGCTTGGATGAGGCAGAATTAAAAACAGTAGATATTCATCAAGGAATTGACAGCACTTTAGTGATTTTGCAACATCGACTGAACGCCACAGAAAAGCGTCCTGCCATTCAGGTGCTCAAGGATTACGGTACATTACCTCTAATTGAATGTGATGCAGGTTCTCTCAATCAAGTATTTATGAATCTTTTGACAAATGCGATCGATGCCCTCGAAGCCAGCAATCAAGGCTATTCATTTCCAGAGATTTCTAACAAACCGAATACTATCTGGATTCATTCGCGTCAAATTGATAATAACCAAATCGCGATCGCTATTTCCGACAATGGCATTGGTATTCCCGAAGAGATTCGCTCTAAGATATTCGATCCATTTTTTACCACCAAAACCGTGGGCAAAGGAACTGGCTTGGGGTTGGCGATTAGCTATCAGATTGTGACGGAAAAGCATGGTGGCAAAATTTGGGTTGACTCCAATCAGTCTCAGGGAAGTAAATTCCTCATCCAAATCCCCGTCAAAAACCCAAGATTTTAATTATCCGATTTGCTATCTTAAAACTTACAGTGCTTTGCGCTCAAACCCAAACCAAGGAAATTTTTGAAAGCGTTGCGAAGCAACGCTTTCAAAAATTCCCTTGTGGTTCAGCGGAAATGGGTGTAATTGAGATAAGTTATGACTTGTGAGCGACTCTAAATATTCTCGATTCAATTTTATTCCAAGTTACTGGTGAAATAGCGATCGCTGCATTTTTGCACTGCACCATCAACAAATTTGCGTAGAGATAATTCTCTAAATTTTCAATTTCCAGTAAGGAAAGATGATTGGAATCTAAAGGTAGATAAAGAGTTTGCGCCCAAGTATGGCTAATTTGGCTGCGAAACTGTTCGCGCACTTCTATAGATTGCTCATAATTAGGAGCTTGAGCATATAAAGTATCTAATTTAGAGCGCAAGTTCTGAAAGTTAATTTGTCCCGAATCAAATTCAACCGAAACTAAGGCTTGTTCGAGCTGATTGCACAGTTGGCTTGCTAAATTTATTTCCGTTACACTATCAAAATCAAGGGCATGAGAAAGACTTAGAGAAAGTTCTGCTTCAAAAACCCTGTCGAAATCTAGGGATGCATCAAACATTTCATAGAGTTTCCTTGCGATCGTCAGCACTCTCATTAAACTTAGCGCAGGTGCCAGCTTAGTTAAAAAGCGAGGACGTGCCACAAATAAAGCGATAATTCGCTTTGATACATCTTTGAAGTCTCCTGTTGCGTAGGCAGCGGATCTCTCCAACCAGACCAACAGTTTATTTAGCTTTGGTTGATTAATATAGGTGGTAATTTGAGCTTCCATATCTAACAACAGCTCTTCCACATTGCCATTGCTCATTCCTGCGAGAAAAAGAAAAACATTCTGCCAATGGCGATCGCTTAAATGATGAGTAACTAAGGATTTAGTTTTGTGATGCCGATATACATACAAGGCTACAAAGTATTCTTGAAAAGCAATATGACTAAAGGTAAAGACCATTCCATCAGTAGAATTAATGATTTTACAGATTCCCAATTGCTGAAAGACTTCTAATATCATGGGGATAGATAATTCTTGAAATTTTTGCAAATAGTTACCCAGTAAGTCCTGTAGATAATTAGTTATTACCTCCAAGGTGAACTCCAGTTGATGCTTTTCAAATCCTCGGTAAGCTATATCGATTAATATCAGCTCTAAGATGTCCGTGCTCAGGTTATTAACTACTTCCGTACAGTTGAGATGCTGTTTGATTACTTGTTCTTCTAAGATGAGATTGATGCTTTTTTTGTAAAGTCCGCTGACATTACTAGGAATGCTATATCGGCGATCGCATAATAATAGACAGAGTAGCGATAGACTCAAGGGTGATTTAGCCAACTCTCTGGCGATGTCATTGATTTGCAGAAGTTTCCAGCATCTTTGGGCTGCTTCGGATGCAGGATCGTCTGCCGCATCCTGCCGCGCGTCTTGAGTCAGCCCATTTATTCCTATTTGATTAACGGTACACCACTTATGGATATATTCCTGAACGTGGAGATCTCCCCAAGGCAGAAGTTCGACCTCTAGGAACTGACCGAGGCTATTCTCGTAGCAATTTAACCGACTAGAAACAATATAACGATTGCGCGGATAAGTGCTGACAAACTCAGTGACAAGATGGGATAGTTGTTTATGCGATAGAACCGATTCGTTTAAACCATCAATCAAAATCAGTAATTCTCCTCGCTCTAACATCCAGACCGCTAGTTCCTGTGGCTCAGGAAATCCACATCTTTCAAACTCTTCGGCGATCGCTAACAACAACGTATCGGTATTGCAGCAAAACCTTCGCATTGGTAAAAAAACAGGCAAGAGATCGTATTTGTATCGGCTCTTGGGATAACGCAAAGCCTCAGACCCAATGTATTTTAAAAAAGTGGTCTTGCCAGCAGCAGGAAGTCCCAAAACCATCAAGTATTCCTCTTCATTCGCAAGGTTTAACCCCAATAGATTATTGCCTTTACAATAAGCACTGCGTTGAAGAGCGCGAGTAAAGGATTCCTCCATATCGTCTACCGACTCAAAACTACGAATCGAAGTGTAAGCGCAGAACTTCTGTGATATGTAAATTGAAGCTAAAGAGGTGGGCTGATGTGTCCCAATCAATTGGATGGAGGTATGGGATTCGGCATAGCTTTTGATATAACGCAGAATTGCCTTAGAAATAGCATGGTCAAGATATGCACGATCATAGCTACAGCCACGATCGCTTATCCTTTCAGCAAACCCTGATAATATCGCTTCAACTCTTTTGACTAATTCACGAATGCCATATTCTTGTTTTGTTTCTATTGCCATTCTCAAACATTCCCAAATAACAGCTAAAGGACACTCAATTAAAAGACACTCAATAATTATTTAACCCGAGCAAGCCATTGACCCCCTGTGTAGCAGTTTTTAGCCTATTCCCATCTATACCCGCAAATATTTACAGTATTTATTTGTAATATTTATGATTCATTATAAATATTGTATAGCAATCCTATTTTATTTGTGAAATTAAATAATTGATGCGAGTCTCTTTCTGGAATTATTGAAGATGGTAGTATCATATAGAATTCCAGCACTATAAATCATTGGCAGTGATTATGCTGCGATCGCTAAAATTATTTTTCCTATCCCAATAGAGACAATCACTTCTCAAATCTAAGCAATTGTTTACTGAAAAATATGATTTCTGCACTCATTAGCTAGGCACAGTTAAATATAAGATTAAATATAAGATTAAATATAAGATAAATATAAGATCTAAAAAATGTAGTTCTTAGGTATCCTGCACCACAGGTTTTGACACTATCTCTTAATTTTAGCCAGCTACTTAATAAGTAATATCAAAATCCAGCAATCCTGAATAGTTTCTGAATAGTTTATAGTAATCCTAAACAAGTTGAGAGAAGCTTCAACTTCGCGCAGCCATCGTTATATAGCTATAGTCAGTAATGTTAGGACAAAAATCAAACCCCATAGAGAGTTGCGGCGCTTCGCGCCGCAACTCTCTATGGGGTTTGATTTTTGTCAGCTATACGTGGAGCCCTTAAATTGCCACGCAAGTATTTTTTATAAAATAATCATCTTTTTGGGCGCTAAGTATTTTTACTCATGATTAGGTTGATGGGGACAGATTTGTGTAAAATTATTAAGACTTTGTAAAAAAGCAATTTTATATACTGAAAACTTAAATTTTTATGGCAAAAAAGAATCTAGCAAGCTTGACCTCTGCTGACTTGGCAGGCAAAAAAGTATTAGTAAGAGTTGATTTCAACGTTCCTCAAGATGAAGCTGGCAAAATTACCGACGATACCCGTATTCGTGCGGCTCTGCCAACTATTAAATACTTGACTGAAGCTGGCGCTCGCGTAATCCTCACCAGTCACTTCGGCAGACCTAAGGGTGTTACCGAAAGTCTTCGTCTTAATCCTGTTGCAGTCCGTTTGTCTGAATTGCTTGGTAAGCCCGTGGTCAAAACCGATGACTGCATTGGCGATGCGGTTGCAGCACAAGTAAATGCCCTGAATAATGGTGATGTCGCTTTGCTAGAAAACGTTCGTTTCTATCCTGAAGAAGAAAAGAACGATCCTGAATTTGCCAAAAAGTTAGCTTCCTTAGCTGATATTTATGTAAATGATGCTTTCGGTACTGCTCACCGCGCCCATGCTTCCACTGAAGGCGTAACTAAGTACATCAGTACCTCCGTTGCTGGTTTCTTGCTCGACAAAGAATTGCAATATCTCAGTGGTGCGATCGACAACCCTCAGCGTCCTCTCGCTGCGATCGTTGGCGGCTCCAAGGTTTCCAGCAAGATCGGTGTGATCGAAACCTTGCTTGATAAGGTTGATGTACTGCTCATCGGCGGCGGTATGATTTTTACTTTCTACAAAGCTCGTGGCTTGAGTGTCGGCAACTCCCTTGTAGAAGAAGACAAACTAGACTTGGCTCGTTCTTTGGAAGCAAAGGCTAAGGAACGTGGTGTCAAGCTATTGCTACCTACAGATGTGGTGATTGCCGATAAATTCAGCCCTGATGCTAATGCTCAGACCGTTAGTGTCGAAAATATTCCTGATGGTTGGTTGGGCTTAGATATTGGTCCCGACTCCGTAAAGGTATTCCAAGAAGCGCTTGCTGATGTGAAGTCAGTAATCTGGAATGGTCCTATGGGCGTATTTGAATTTGATAAATTTGCCGTTGGGACTGAGGCGATCGCCCATACTCTCGCTGGCTTGACAGAAAAAGGCACAATCACCATCATCGGTGGTGGTGACTCCGTAGCTGCTGTTGAGAAGGTTGGTGTTGCCGATAAGATGAGCCACATCTCCACTGGTGGTGGTGCAAGCTTAGAATTGCTCGAAGGCAAAGTCCTTCCTGGTATTGCTGCTTTGAACGAAGCTTAATAAAGCTCCTACAGCGATTTTCAATCTAAGAATCTTCTGGAAACTTGAAAGTGTTGCTTAGTAACACTTTCAAGTTTATGAGTTTAACTTTGTCGGGTTGCAAATCATTTGTTATACCAATTCACTGAAGTGAGCCAACACTTCAGTGAATTAAAAGTGAATTAAAAAGCAAACCCAATAAGGTTTTGAGATTCCCAAAATGGCGTTGCCATTTTGGGAATTGGTATTAACGGAAATTATCAGGATTGAGTCTTCTACCGCCGCTATTAAAGCCACTGTTTGCAAAGTTACCAGTACCACCATCACTAGGATCGAGGAATGGTTTTAGGTAAAGGTTGCCACCGCGCAAATTAGTAGGAGTATTAGAGGCAGAGCGGTTTGGTGACAGGACAGAACCAAGTACGCTATTGATTCCCGACAAATCAATGCCTAAACCCAGATCGCTGCTTAGGTCACCTAAAGAGCGATCGCGTCCTCTATAGGTATTGACTGCGGTAGTTTGCTGACCGTTATCAGCCGTAGCAAGATTTCCGAAGACCTTATCGCGAGTAGCGATCGGATCTTGCCCGTTAGGTACGGTGAACACGATGCGACATGCAGAATTTTTATCGGTAGTAGCACAGACTACGTTATAGCCATTTTCAGTGCTAGTACGCATTTCTACCAAACCATCGGGACGGTATAGTTCGAGACGACGGCTGATTTCGTTGCAACGACGTTCGGGAGACCAGCCATCACCCATCGCCGCAGGCGCAGCCCAAGGGAAATATTTTTGAGGTTGGCTCTTAGGTTGATAGACAACGATGTATTGACCTTCTCGCATTTGACAACTAAAACGAGCCGTTTTGTTATCCGAAGGATTGGCAGCTTTGTCGTTAGGTTTATCAGAGGGAATTGTCGAAGGGTTTGAGTTAGGGTTAGTCTCAACGGGAACGATCTGCGCAAAGCTGGGCATTGCCGCAAGGGGCAAAGTTAAGGCGATCGCTAGATAGCTGATCTGTTTTTTGAGAAATTGCGTTGTGGTGCGAGATAGGTAATTCATAGGATTAGTGGGATTAGCGAGTATATAAAGATTGATAAGCAGATCGAACTTTCCCCCAGAATTTTGCTGCCTAGTAAGACCTAGAAGAGCGTACCGCCCGCTTAGCGGGCGGTACGCTCTCTGTTTTTGGTTTTTAATTATGCTGAACTAATTAATACCTAAATGATTTATACCAATTCACGAAAGTGTGACAAAACTTTTGTGAATTAAAAAGTAAACCTAGTAAGGGTTTTCAAGTTAATAAATGGCTTAGCCATTTATTAACAGAGATTGCTATCGACCTATGACCGCAAAAGATAGCAATAAGTTCCCCTGCAAGCAAAAAAATTGCCGCAATATGCACGGCAATTTTTTGCGGTACTTTTTTTACTTATCGATTTCTTCGGTTTCTTCATCTGACTCTTTATCTGATGGTAAGGGCGATCGCAAAATTACCGTATTTTGCAGTTTACCAATGCCCTCAATTTCGATATAAATGCGATCGCCTGCCTCCATGGGACCTACCCCTTCGGGTGTCCCCGTCAGGATAATATCTCCTGGAAGCAAAGTCATAATCTGGCTAATGTAGGACACGATGTAGTCGGGAGAAAACACCATTTCCTCGATAGAGGCGGACTGGAAAGGCTTCTTAAAGTCATTGACAAAGGTTTGTAGCATCGCCGTGGGACTGATTTCACGCACGATCCAAGGTCCCAATGGACAAAAGGTATCAAACCCTTTTCCCCTAGTCCATTGGCTGTCCTTTCTTTGTAAATCTCTTGCGGTGACATCATTGGCAATGGTGTAGCCCCAAATGGCAGCGATCGCTTGTTTGGGAGTCAGATTAAAACAATGAGAACCGATTACCATTGCCAACTCGCCTTCATATTCCACCCGATTCGACTGTGGTGGCAGGGTTATTTCTCCTTCAGGATCGATTAAAGTTGTAGTTGGCTTTAAAAATAGGATTGGTTCTTTCGGCACTTCACCACCCATCTCAGCAGCATGAGCAGAATAATTTTTACCAACAGCTACAATCTTGCTCGGTTCACAGGGAGCTAAGAGTTGGTAGGTATCTGGAGCAAGTAAATCACCATTTGGCTCCCCTCCCAGCCAAGGTGCTGCACTGAGGATCTTGACAGATTGGTTCAACTCTAACAGCCCGTAATAAACTTTTCCTTGGGAAGTTTTTACGCGAACATAACGCTCCGCCATAACATCTTTTTTTCGTATCTAAACATTAATAAGGGGAAATCTAGCAAACTTGATTATATAGCAATCGCCATCATAAGCCTAGAAAGGAGAGTCAGTCCATTCTTGCTTAAAGTTCTTGTGAAGTTAGCGGCGAGTTAGTGGCGATCGCAGTTCATTTTGGACTTTCTTTTGATGCTCACTGAGTTAATTTGAGCTATACCGCCGTGAAGTACGGGATTGTTTTCCTGTATTCGGTGAGGAAACAACCATCTGCAACTCGCTGACTTGAAAATTACTTAAGTAGTTCAGCATAGTTACAACCCGAAGCTAGAGCCTGTTCCGTCTACTAAGCGGCATATACTCCTAGGTTTTAAGTTTACTAACGCTACTTAGTAAATAGCTGGGTAAATAGCTGGGCATAATTAAAACCTAGATTTAAAAACTGTAGCGCCTGCGCAGCAAACACTACAGCTTTTGGAATTTTAGATTTTAGATTTAGCTGCACCTAGCTACTTAGCAAGCCTTAGCAAGACTCAGATATGGTGGTAGTTTTTAAATTAGTAATTGGAAATATGAATCTATCAACATTTATTTTAATTTCGCTGGTAGCTGGAGTTGCGTTTGGAACTTTACTGAATACGACTTTTCCTGAGAATATCGAACTAATTAACCAAGTTTTTTTAGCTCCAGTCGGTGAGTCTTTCTTAAGGCTGATTCAGTTTGTAGTTGTTCCCATTGTTTTTTCCTCTTTAATTATGGGTTTAACCCGAATTCAAGGGGCTGGTCAAGTGGGTAGATATACAGTCAAGTTGATGACCAGTTATATAGTGACTAGCTCGATCGCTCTGGGAGTGGGTATGGGGACTGCCTACATAATTCAGCCTGGCAGCGGTGTGACGGGTTTTTCCCTATCCGCAGATATTAATCTGGCGGAATCCCCTTCACTCATATCTTGGCTCGTGAGTTTAATTCCTGTAAATCCTTTAGAAGCTCTTAGTACTGGTAATCTCTTGCAAATTATCTTTTCCGCAGTACTATTGGGAATTGGGATCCAAATTGCTAAGGAGAAAGCCAAACCCTTTGTAGAATTGATTGAAAGCATTTATCACATTAGCGAAAGGACTCTATCGGTAATCTTGTATGTGGCTCCTCTGGGCGTTTTTGCGCTGATGAGTTCGACGATCGCCACCCAAGGTTTAGAATTAGTTGCCAAATTATTGTTCTATGTTTTGGGATTAGTAATTGCTTCTTCGATAATGCTCTGCCTCGATATGTCGATCTTGTTTTTGCTAAAAGCCGATCCTATAAGATTTCTTCGCAGTCTCTCAGAAGCGATCGCTCTCGCTTTTGGGACGGCTAGTTCTAATGCTGCTTTGCCCGTTGTATTACAAAATATTCAAGAAAATTATGGTTTGCGGGAGGAAATTGCCAGCTTTGCTATTCCTCTAGGAACTGCCCTAAAACGTGATGGTGCAGCGATTTTACAAGGTTTTAACGCTTTATTTGTCGCCCAGATTTATCAAGTACCTTTGACTCCATCGCTGTTAATGGCGATCGCCGTTAGTAGTTTACTTGTTTCCTTTAGTACTCCAGGCGTTCCAGGTTCGGCACTGATCACTATGGCAACCGTACTATCAGCGTCAGGACTGCCCCTAGAAGCGATCGCCTTGGTTGCGGGTATCGATCGCCTCACCGATGGGTTAAAGACTGTCGTGAATATTATTGGTAATAGTGTAAACGCTATCATCCTGAGCCATTGGGAGGCGGAGCAATTACCTGAAGTAGAACAAATACCTGCCAGATAAATAACAACAGAACCTATGCCAAACGCGCAGCGTTTGGCATAGGCTTTGTTGTTATTCTAAATTTACAAGCTAGAAACCACGGACATCTTGCGGTAAAAAAGCGCGATCGCAAGGCAACATCGCCACGGGTTCAGTGAGCGTAAATTCTGCTTTTAGAATCCAATCTTTGAGGGTTTTAGCCGCTTCTTCCGATAGATGTAAACTGGCAAGTGGTGCAGTACGCACCGTAGAACCAGCGATCGTGATTTTGCCCGACTTGAGTTGCGCGTAGGAAACCGAACCAAAAATTGGACGCACTCGCCGAGGAATAGAGAAGTCTATTACTGGCGCAACCAACTCTTCGTCAAGTACTGCGGCTCTAGCGACCACTTCTTCATTAATTACAGGAAGGGGAACGGCAACGCCCATCATTAAGGATGCACCATAATTACGAAAGTAGCAACCGCGCACCCATTCCGCAGTCATTTGTTTGGCATCGCCAATCAGAGCTAGAGTTGCCGCAGGTCCTATGGGAGTGCGGTTCTCTAAGCGCTTTTGTAATGGGAAATGTTGGGTTCCTTCCCATGCAACATAGCCGATACCTCCACCCATAAATATGCGCGTACCAATACCAATTAGCTGCAAATCTGGATCGTTCCATAATGGCGAGATTGCTCCAGGATTGGAATAAACCGCATTCCCCAAACGGGGCTGAAGAGGACCTAGATAGGTATATAGAGTCTCTTCTCCTCCATTAACCCCCACAATAAAGTTTTGATAAAGATTGCGAGGATTAAATAGATAGAACTGATTGATCGATTCTTTCGTAATCGTGGTTTCAAAATTAGCTCGCGGATAGCAATCATTGGGATGTCCGATCGCTTTAAAGGTTAATGTTTTGCCAGCAATCAGATCGGCAATCGCATGTCCACCACCGCGATATTGAGGAGATTCGTCGCTAGGATCAGCTTCTTGGGTTGCTCCTAAATAGATATCGACCGCACCAAACCCTGCGTAGGCAGGCACGCCATCAATCCAACAAGTCCGAATCTTAATTGGGGGATCGGTATGCCCCAAATTAAGAATTGCTCCCGATGACTCCATCGGCTCAAATGTACCAGTAACGATCACATCCACCTGTTTAGCAGCTTGAGTAACACCGATATCTACAACGAGGGATTTGAGCTCGGTAGCAGTGAGTACTTTAGCTTTACCAGCTTTGATTTTGGCGTTAATATCAGCGATCGTTTGGGACATAGGACTTTGCTATATGGCAGTTATCTAGCAATATAACGCTTTACGCTCCATTAAAATTCAATATATTTTTTGAAAGTGCTGCTTTGCAACACTTTCAAAAAATAGCAATCCTTTAATTCTGCCTAGCTACTTACAAAGACCAGCCATTAATTGATAGCTTACCCGCATGGATGCGATCTAAGGCTCGTTTGCCGCCCCATCGTTGAACAATTTTATCGTCATACTCATCAGCTATTTCCATTACGGCTTTTACCGAGGCTTCTAATTCTTTTATGTCACAGGTAGAGCCTACAATCGAATGTTCAAAGAGAATTTCATTGTCTGGAGAGATCCCAAAAGCCCCAAAAATCATTTTGGCATTTTCTTCCAGCAAATAACGTATCAGGTCTGGTGTTAATGCAGCACCAACTACTACATACGATCGCGTATTAATCACGGCATCATCTTCATCCCAAGGGAAAATCAAAACCTCTACAAGCGCCGATCCCATAAATACGCCTAAGCCTGGAATATCTTGACGTGCACAGGGGCATTTCCCAAATATCTCTTGCATCCAAGTTACTACTTTTTCATAGCAGGCTTCTTGAGCAGCAGTTTGAAATTTCAAGTTATTTGCCTCCAAAAGTGTAGAAAACTGTGTGAGTTTGGCAATCAATAGTAACAATTAGATTGATCATAGATTGATCAGACTATACCCATACACAGCCACATTTTCATAGGGTTTTAGAAATATAGCTATAGTCAGTAATGTTAGGACAAAAATCAAACCAAATAGAGAGTTGCGGCGCTTCGCGCCGCAACTCTCTATTTGGTTTGATGTCCTGACTTAATTGAATATAGTAGCTAAGTAAAACCAGAGAGCGTACCGCCCGCTATGCGGGCGGTACGCTCTCTGGTTTTGGTTTTTAATTATGCTGAACTACTTAGCTCTATTAACTCGAACTAAGATAAATCGAAATTTGCGGTAGCTTAACGGCAATTAAACCAGTGAAAATAAATAACGTCCTCCCTAACACTTTGTACATTAACACCTTGTACTATGATGGATAAATCTTAAGAGATACCAAAAATTTGCCTTATTACTTCTTGCGTTTAGGAGGAAACATAGTTGGCTAGTCGCTTTTTATTTACATCTGAATCAGTTACGGAAGGTCATCCCGATAAAATCTGCGATCAAATTTCCGATACGATTCTCGATACCTTATTGGCTCAAGATCCGCGATCGCGTGTCGCTGCCGAGGTTGTGGTAAACACAGGTCTGGTCTTGATCACTGGGGAAATCACAACTAAAGCGCATGTCAATTACGTCGATATTGCTCGTAAAAAAATTGCTGAAATTGGTTATATCAATGCTGACAATGGGTTTTCCGCCAATAGCTGTGCGGTAATGGTCGCACTTGACGAACAGTCTCCAGACATTGCCCAAGGCGTAAATGTTGCCCTCGAAGCCCGCACTGGCGAAGAAGAAGATGCGGCTCTAGAAGCGGTTGGAGCTGGCGATCAAGGGATCATGTTTGGGTTTGCTTGCGATGAAACCCCTGAGTTTATGCCCATGCCGATCGCCATTGCTCACCGTTTAGCCCGTCAGTTATCGGTAGTCCGCAAAAATGGCACTCTGCCCTATTTACGTCCCGATGGCAAAACCCAAGTCACCGTGGTTTATGAAGATAATAAACCCGTGGCGATCGACACGATCCTGATTTCTACCCAACATGATGCCGCGATTGATGGCATTAGCGATGAATCTAAGGTACAGGAAAAAATTAAAGCCGATCTCTGGACGCATGTAGTTTTACCTAGCTTTGCCGATACGGTCAAACCTAGCGAACAAACTCGCTACTTAGTAAATCCTACGGGCAAGTTTGTGATTGGTGGTCCTCAAGGTGACTCAGGTCTAACTGGTCGCAAAATTATTGTCGATACTTATGGTGGTTATGCACGTCATGGTGGCGGTGCTTTTTCGGGTAAAGATCCGACAAAGGTCGATCGCAGTGCAGCCTATGCTGCGCGTCATGCGGCTAAGAATATTGTAGCGGCAGGGCTGGCTAGCAAATGTGAATTACAAATTAGCTATGCGATCGGTGTAGCCCGTCCTACCAGTATGCACATTGATACCTTTGGTACTGGCAAAGTCGATGAAGAGACTTTACTCCGCCTAGTCAAGGATCATTTTGATTTACGCCCTGCGGCAATTATCAAAAATTTTGATTTACAAAATTTGCCTGGCGATCGCAAGGGGCGCTTTTATCAGGATGTGGCAGCTTATGGTCATTTGGGACGCAATGATCTCGATCTGCCATGGGAGCGTCTTGATAAAGTGGAAATCTTGAAAAAGAACGCCTAATTTTACATAACAAGAGTATATAGCTGTCGCCAATTGTACTGGGACATAAACCCCAAGAATTAACTGGTGGTGCTAAGCACCGCCAGTTAATTCTTGGGGTTTGATTTGTCCTAAGTCAAGTTAAGAAATGGCTACGCCATAAAACCCTAAAGATAATTGGCGGCGCTTTGCGCCGCCAATTATCTTTAGGGTTTTAAAGATAAAGGGAAGATGTCTGAGAATGAGCGGAATCATAACGATCCTGAAGGCTTGGCTTTTAGGAACACTGCTTCAGTTTGTTTGGCGAGGTTGTCCCATGCAAATCTTTCCTTAAGTTCAGCCTGAGCGTTATTTGCTAGGGTATTTGCATAGTCTGGATTTCGCAAAATTTCAATAATTCCGTCAGCTACAGAATTAGCGTCATTGACCCTTGTGACTATCCCTGTAATCTGATGGCGGACAACTTCAGGTAACCCCCCCGTATCAGAAACCACGAGGGGGATTTTGGCGGCAAAACTCTCAAGGGCAACGATCCCAAATGGCTCGTAGAGACTAGGAAAAACGGCGCAATCGGCAACTTTCTGGAATTCCCAAAAATCTTCATCTGCCATAAACCCAGTGAATAATACTTTGTGATAAATACCAAGATCCCAAGCTTGACGTTGTAGGAGAATTGAATAGGCATCGCCAGTCCCAATAATTACTAATCGGACTTGGTCGTTCATTGCTGCAAGCACCTTGGGCATGGCATTTAGCAAAATATAAATACCTTTCTCATAGGTGATGCGTCCGACAAAATAGACGATCGCTTCTTCTGATTTGGCATACTTTGATCGGAGTGATCCGAGATCTAACTGGCGATAGGCAGCAATATTTTGCCAACGTTCAACACTCAAGCCGTTATACACCACATCCGTTTTTTCGGGCGGGCAATCTAAAGCCCTTTGCAACTCACCACGCATATATTCGGAACAGACGATGATGCGCTGAGATGCCTTTGTTAAGCAAATTTCTTTGTGATGAATATATCTTTGAGTATCATTATGAATTCCATTACATCGTCCATATTCGGTGGCATGGATGGTGGTTACAAGCGGAATTGCAAATTCATGATTTAGGGCGATCGCCGCCTCTTCAACTAACCAATCATGGGCATGAATTAAGTCCATAGGATTAATTGTCAAGAACTCTCTCGCAAAGTCCAACATATGGGCATTCATCTGCCCAACCCATTGAAAAAAGTCTTTATCGTCTTGAACGGGAACGCGATACACATGAATACCATTAACGATCGCTTCTAAAGGCTCGCTTTCAACTGCGACCGTGATTAAATAAACTTCATGTCCGCGTTTAACGATTTCAGGATACAGCTCTGCTACATGACGAGAGATTCCTCCAATGATGCGTGGTGGAAACTCCCAAGCTAGAGCAAGAATACGCATGATATTTAAGTAATATTTTGATTAATATTTTGATTGATAAAGGCGACAATCAAGTCATATATAGAGATACATTGCTTTGTTTTCTACCATAAGCAAAATGTAAAATCTAAAACCTGACTGCGATTTATTTTTGCTTTGCTTACGTTTATCAAACACATAGGCAATGTACTGCAAGTAATAAGGCTTACTTAACTATAGCAACTATCTAAGTAACTAAGTAAGTGAGCTTAATTAAATATAAACCCCTAAAACCTGTGGCGCACGCGCAGCATGCGCCGCAGGTTTTAGCTCTAGATTTTAATTATGACTAAGTACCTCAGCATAATTAACGTGAGTTCGGGATAATTTGAAACGGGCTTCGAGAAAGGGTTTGCTACGCAAACCCTTTCTCGAAG